>VMFZ01000003.1 GCA_007376285.1 Parcubacteria group bacterium Gr01-1014_17 | reverse complement strand
ACGCGCCGATTAAAACTTCCGCGCGATAAGACGATGGCGATTGGGCAGGCGGTGAATATGGAAGTGTTTCGGCCAGTGCGGGAAATTTTGAGGAAGATGAGTCAACCGGCGGAACCAAAGGAAGAATTAAAATTTGCGCCGATACATTCAGAAAACATCCCCCGTCTCCCTGCGGGAGACACCCCCTTCCAAGGGGGATTGCAGAAATCTCCCCTTGAGGGGAGTACTCCGCCGATAGGCGGAGGGAGGGATGTGTCAAAAAAAGTTGGTGAGGAAAAACCTTCCTCTCCGCCACCTGTGGTGAACGCAGTTGAACCAAAACTTCTACCATCCGCACTTGAAGAACAAAAAGCAAAACTACCGCCGATGTCGGAAGCAAAAAAATATTCCGTTGACCCATATCGCGAACCAATTGAATAAATGAAATATCAAACGCCACAATTTATAGACATTGAAGACCGACTGTTCGGACCGCTGACCGTCAAGCAGTTCGTGTACCTCGTCGGCGGAGCGGGGCTTTCGTTTATCGCCTACCGCTTTCTAACCTTTTTTATTGCAATTCTCGTGATTGCACCGGTCGTGGCGCTTTCGCTTGCGCTTGCATTTTGGAAAATAAACGGAAAGCCGTTTGTATTCGTCCTTGAATCTGCTATTCGCTACTATTTTTCAGAAAAACTCTACCTGTGGCGCAAAATCCCGAAAGTCGCCTCATCGGCGACTCACCGAGAAGGCGAGCGCGCCACGACATTAGAATTTCCAAAATTGACTGAGGGCAAACTCCGCGATTTAACATGGACACTGGATATCTCGCATACGACGACCAGAAAATAGGGGTGTTATCATATATTTATGCCGCCACACACAAAACCAACTCAAGAGTTTGTGCCGATATCTGAAATACGCGACGGGATTTTGGTCCTGCGTGATGGGGGGTTGCGCGCTGTTTTAATGGTTTCATCAGTCAACTTTGCACTCAAGTCAGAAGACAACCAGCAGGCGATACTTTTGCAGTTCCAAAACTTTCTCAATACGGTGGACTTCTCGGTGCAAATTGTTATTCACTCGCGGCGTTTTGATGTGCGGCCCTACTTGGCACTTCTTGAAGGGCGCGTGAAAGCGCAACAGAATGAATTGTTGAAAATTCAGACACGTGAGTACATCGGTTTTGTGCGCTCCTTTACGGAAAACATTGCCATTATGTCCAAGACATTTTTCATCGCCGTGCCGTACTCGCCGACCCCCGTAAAACTTAAGGGGGGATTGCCGGTGGGACTACGGCGCAAAAACCCAACAGCCGCCGTTGCCACAACCGACTTCAATGAAAACAGAACTCAACTGGAGCAGCGCGTGTCCATCGTGGAGCAAGGGCTCACGCGCTGCGGCTTGCGCGCCGCGCGCCTCGGCACCGACGAGGAGATAGAGTTGTTTTACAAATTATTCAACCCGGGCGAGGAACAACATGCGGCAGTTACAAAATAAAATATATGGGAATTTTTGATTTTCTAAAAACAAAAAAGAAAGCGGCGGAAGAGATAACGCCTATCTTACCGGAACAGATTTACCAATCGGGCGTTTTGGAACTGCGCGATGTGCTCGCTCCTGCGGCGCTCAAAATCTCGCCAAAAATGCTCAATATGGGCGAGAAAATAGCACGCACTTATTTCGTCATCTCCTACCCGCGCTTTTTGACCGCCGGCTGGTTCTCGCCGATTATCAACTTGGACAAAGTGTTTGATGTGTCCATTTTTGTGCATCCGGTTGAAACCGCAAAAGTGCTAAAGCAATTCCAGAAAAAAGTCGCGGAGGTGCAGAGTCAGATACATACGCGCGAGGAAAAAGGGTTTGTACGGGACCCAATGCTTGAGACCGCGTATCAAGACCTTGAGAAACTCCGCGATGAACTCCAGCAAGCGCAGGAAAAGATTTTTGATGTCGGGCTGTACCTAACGCTCTATGCAGATACCGAAGAAGAATTAGAAAAAGTTGAGAGCGAGGTGAAGTCAATTATGGAAGCAAAGCTCGTGTATATGAAGCCCGCGCTGTTTCAGCAGGCGGAAGGGTTCCGCTCTGTTATGCCAACTGCCTCAGACGAACTTCTAGTCCATTCAAAACTGAATTCTGGACCGCTTTCCTCTATCTTTCCGTTCACTTCGTTCGACCTAACTTCCGACAAAGGAATTCTTTATGGCGTGAACCGCCACAACTCCTCGCTCGTTCTCTTTGACCGCTTTTCTTTGGAAAACTACAATTCGGTTATTTTCGCAAAAAGCGGCGCCGGAAAGTCATATATGATGAAATTGGAAATTCTCCGAACGCTTATGTTTGACACCGAAGTAATTGTTATTGACCCGGAAAAAGAATACCAGTACCTTGCGGAATCAGTCGGTGGAAAATTCTTTTCTATTTCGCTTACTTCCGAACACCACATCAACCCATTTGACCTGCCATTGCCGAGAGAAGACGAGTCGCCTTCGGACATTCTGCGTTCGCACATTATCTCGCTTGTCGGACTTTTCAGAATAATGCTCGGCGGACTTACTCCGGAAGAAGACGCGCTGGTGGACCGCGCCATTACCGAGACCTACGCTCTGAAAGATATCACACCCGACTCTGATTTTGGAAAAACTGAGCCACCTTTGCTCTCTGATTTTGAAACCGTACTCGCCGGAATGGAGGGGGCGGAGAGCATTCGTGTACGGCTTACCAAATACACCAAAGGCACTTGGGCGAACTTCATTAACCGCCCATCCAATGTTTCCATTGAGGGAAATCTTGTTGTATTTTCTCTGCGGGATATGGAAGACGAACTCAAATCGGTCGCCACCTACATCGTAACCCACCACATCTGGAACGCAGTGCGCCGCAACCTAAAGCGCCGCCTCTTGGTGGTGGACGAGGCATGGTGGATGATGCGGAGCGAGGACACGGCTTCGTTTCTCCTATCGGTCGCCAAGCGCGGACGCAAATATTTCTTGGGCGTTGCGACAATTACGCAAGATGTTGACGACTTTTTGAGCTCGCCATACGGCTTGCCGATTGTAACCAACTCGTCAATCCAGATGCTTCTGAAGCAATCGCCGGCAGTCATAGACCGCATACAGAAAGTATTTAACCTCACTGACGAGGAAAAATACCTTCTGCTTGAGTCGGATGTGGGGGAAGGGCTTTTCTTCGTTGGGTTGAAGCATGTTGCGATTAAAATCGTCGCCTCATATACCGAGGACCAGATTATTACTTCCGACCCGTCGCAACTTTTGGCGATTAAGCGGGCGAAGGAGGAATTAAAAGCGAGTACACTATGAACCAGCGCATTGATTCAACAACTGGCGGAGCAATGATTGGAGTTGCGCTCTTGTTTGACGCAGTGAATGCCGGCTTAAACCTTATTCCGTTTTTGGGGCAGATACTCTCTGTTCTCGTTTCTATCGTCGCCTACTGCACCTTTGGTTTTTGGTTTCTGAAGCGCGGAGTCGGGTTCGCAAATCCAAAGCGTGCCGTAACATTTTTCGGCTCGGGGGTTATTGAAGCAATTCCAGTACTCAATATCTTGCCGGGAGTTACGCTCGGCGTAGCGCTCACCATCGCTATGGTACAATTAGAGGACAAAACCGGCATAAAAATGCCGAAGAAAGTATGAAAAAAAAACAAAACACATCCTCCGCCTTCGGCACCTCCCTCAAGGGAGGATTTTCCGAAACTCCCCCTTTGAAGGGGGGTTGGGGGGATGTTGTTTTTGTATTACTGTTGGTAGGTATATTCTTCACAACGCCCGTTTTTGCCGCGTTGCCGCCATCGCCAGACGCGATACTGATTACGCTTTCGCCTGAAAAACCAGCACCGAACACACTAGTAACCGCAACGCTCTCTATTTTAAGCGGGGGAAATGGAGCAACCACAGACATACAATGGCTCGTAAACGGCGTGTCAGTGCGGAAAGGGAAAGGGGAAACAAGCGCATCGTTCCGTACAGGAAAGCTCGGCTCAAAAACAGTGCTGACTGTTAAACTTTCTGAAGCAGGCGAAATTGTAGAAAAAACAATAAACCTCTCGCCGGCGTCAGTACTGCTCGTTGCCGAGTCGGACGGCACCGCGCCGCCATTTTACCGAGGCAAGACGCTTTTTTCATATCACGGCGCGACGCGCATTGTGGCAATCCCGTTTTTCGGGAACGCACCTAGCGCACGCGCGAACCCGAAGACCCTTTCCTATAAATGGAAAATTGCCGACCGCGTACCGGAGGGTTCGTCCGGAGTCGGGCGCGACACCTTTTCGTTTTACGCGAAAGTTCCATTTCGACCTACGGAAATAACGGTGGAAGTTGAGTCGCCAGACGGAAGCGCAGTTGCCGAGGCACGAATTACCGCCGAGGCGCTTGCGCCAGCGGTTGTGTTGTACGAAGACCATCCACTCTACGGAGCGCTTTGGAACAAAGCACTTGCAAAAGACACAGCGCTGAAAGCGCCTGAAATCCGCGTCGTTGCGCAGCCGTTCTTTTTCAACAAAGCAGATGCGGGGCTTTTGAAATACAACTGGACACTGAACAGCCAGAAGGTCGGCTCGCCGTCGGACAATAGCGTTGTGTTTCGCAAAGAAAATGCGGAAGGGAGCGCGGGTGTACGAGTTGAAGTAACCAACCCGAAAGCGATGTTTCAGTTTGGGGATGCAAAAACAACAATTAGTTTTTAACTATGCGTACACACCTTTTCATACTTGCCACATTTCTACTCTTTGCGGGTAGTATGTTTGTTGTTCACGCTCAAACTGATTATATTCCACTTGCGCCGCTTCCGAATACCGTTCTACTGCCGAATAATACTCCTGACCCACAGTGCAACCCGCTTGATGAAAACGCGCTGAAACCTGGAACAGATGCATACAAAGAAAAGTGCAAGTTAAGTTCAGCAAATGCATTACCGAGATATCTCACCGGCATTTACAAAACCGGCATTGCGGCGGCAGGCATTCTTGCGGTACTGATGCTCGTGTGGGGCGGGTTCCAGTATATGACGACCGAGGCAATACAAGGAAAAAGCGAAAGCAGGGGTGTTATTATGAATGTTGTGTGGGGGCTTGCGACCGTGCTTGCCTCGTATGTTTTGCTTTACACAATCAACCCTCGGCTTGTGGATATCGGACTCGCGCTCGAAAACCTGCGACCGGTGACTAAAACGAGGATACCGACAGCGCAGGACACATACGGAAAAATACTTGACGATTTACTAAAATCCGTAAACGAAGGAAAGGCAAAACTTAAAGAGGTCCAGGCACCACTGAAAGTGACGGCACAAACCATACAACAACAGCTTGACACACTTGATCCTCAGGATCCACAATTTGCTCAAAAAAAACAAAAACTTGAAGCTGATTTAACAAAAACAACAAACACCATTACTGCCCTAGCGACAGTTGAAGCTGGTAGGGAAATCATACAAAAAAACACCGCGATAATAATTCAAAAATACAAAGATGCGAAAACGCAACCGGAAGGACTTAAAATTATTGAAACAGAAGCATCAACTCTTATAGATGATATAAAAGATAAAATGCAAAAATTGGCGCAAAAAGGATTTACTCAGCAGGTCGCTGAATTACAGGGATTGTTGAGACAGGCGCTCAAAGATATTGGAAAGGTATCGGGACTAAATCTTTAATTTAATAAAGACATGTCCATCAAAAACAAAAAAATAATCTGGGGAGTTGCGTTCGTTCTGCTTGTTGTGGCGGGAGCGTTTGTGTATTGGTGGTTTTTTATGCGCGAAACAGGCCCCTCGACTTCGCTCGGGGTAAACGGTTCATTTCCTGAATCAGGAGACCTTGGTGGTTTTGGAGAACTGGAAACCGTCGTGGAAGAAACAACTGCACGGCGTATTTCAAACCAAACCATTCCCGAAATAGGTGAGGCGTTATGGAAGCCAGACGGCTCGGGGGTATTGGTGCGCTACGCGAAAAAAGTGGCTGGTTCCGAATATATTGAAAGCTTTTTTGCAAGCGTTGGCGCAGCGGCGAGCGATGGCGAGCAATTGCGCGCCTCATTTTTGCCGCGCAATATCCGCACGATTGCTTTTTCTCCAACCGGCAACACCATTTTCTACCTCTCTGAAAACGCAAATGGCGCGAGCGGCATTCTCGCCGGAACTGACGGCACAAAGAAAAATACGCTTTTTGAACTCGCGCTTAAAGACCTGACTGCAAACTGGTCAGTTAACGATTCAATATTCCTCACCACGCGCGCGAGTTCAGGAATTGCAGGGCATATATTTTCAGTTGGAACGCAGAGCGGCACACTTGAGGTTGTTGCAAGCGATACCGGCCTTACAGCGCTTCCAAACCGAAGCGGAACACTCTTACTTACAGGAAAAAGTGGGGAGGGCGCCGCCTTGCTTTCTATATTCAACCGCGCAAAGGCGGAAATTACACCGCTTGGTATCGCCACAATTGCCGATAAGTGTGTGTGGGGTAAAAAAGTGCGCGCCACTGCATACTGCGCCGTGCCTGACGCACTTCCGGCGGGAAACTTTCCCGACAACTGGTACCAGGGAACCGCGCAAACAAGGGATTCGGTGTGGAAAATTGACGCTGAAGACGGCCGCGCAGACATTGATGTAAATCTGCGCGACGAAGCCAGCGCCTCTCTTGACGCATTTAATTTTGATATAAGCCCAGACGACCAGTACCTTATTTTCCAAAACAAAAGTGACTTAACCCTGTGGCTCCTGCGCCTTTAATAACCGCCTCCGTACTACCAACTCTTGCCCAATCGCAAAAAGATTGCTCGTCACCCAGTAGAGCGCGACGGCTCCGGAAATCGTGTACGCGGCAACGGCGGCAAAAATAGGCATCACATATTTCATTTGCATATGCATTCCGTGCGCCAGTTCGCCTTGGAAGGAGCCGTCGCGCGTACCGGGAGCAGGCGGCGGCAGCGCAAGTTTTACTTGGAAAAACTGCGAGATACCGGCGAGCGCGGCAAGAAAAATGCTTTTGCCGGCGATATCAATGAGACCTAAAAATTCCATACTCACTTCGGGACTAGGGATGAACGCATAGCGGAGTGTTTCATTAATTTCAGGCAACCCACCGCGAAAAAAAACATAATAGAGGGAAATAATAACTGGAAGCTGAATAAGGAGCAAGAAAAAGCTTGAGAAGGGGTTGATGCGCTTCTCTTTGTAAAACGCCATTGTGGCGCGTGCAAACCCTTCGCGGTCACCTGCATATTTCTTTTTTAGCCCGTCAAGCTCCGGCTGGAACTGGCGCATAGAAAACTGGGTTTCAATGGAGCGTTTGGAGAGAGGAAAGAGTATGAGTTTTACTAGTATCGTCAGTACGATAACCGCAATACCTGCATCAGCGCCCGGAATAACATCCATCAAAAAAACCAGTCCATTATAAAGCGGCTGGTAAAACACAACCTTAAAAAAGGCGAGCATAGTGGTATAGTAACAAAATTAACGCCCGCCGTACATTATAGAAAAAGAATCTTTCAACTCCTGAAATGACGCTTTCGCGGCCTCTTTTTTTACAAACACCACCATCGCGGTGCTTGGAGGAACGCTTACGATATATTCTTGCAAAAGCGCATACAAGCGCCGCTTTATGAGATTGCGCCCAACTGCAGTCGGCACAACTTTTTTTGAAACCACGACAGCGAACTTCTTTCCTTCGCCCACGATTTTGTGGACCCGAACGCTGAAAAATACAGTATGAAAAACACGAAGCGGCCTTCCGAGTTGTTTGAATTCCGCAGTAGTAATGCGATTATTCTTCTTAAACATGTCAGACGGAGATACGCTTCCGCCCTTTGCTCCGGCGGCGAGACAGAGCGCTTCTACCTGAAGTACTACTCATACGCCTCAAAAACCCGTGCGTGCGAGCGCGCTTTTTCTTTTTTGGACGATATGTAAAACTCATAGATTTATTATCAACACACTGTAAACATATTATTAACATAGTGGGTATCTTTACGCAACTTCCACATTGTTTCTGGCGCGATATACTTTCGTAACGCATGGAAAATACTACCAGCCCGAAACAATTATGGGAAAGTGCTTTAGTGGAAATAGGGACATCAATTTCCAAAGCAAATTTCCAAACATGGTTTAAAGATACAAATGTTTCCCGCCTAGAAGACGGGGTTGCCTACCTTGCGGTGCCGAACGCATTTGTGCGCGATTGGATATCCGACAAATACCACAAGATGGCCTTGCACGCCCTGCGCAATCTCTCAGAGCAGATTCGTTCTATTGAGTATGTAATCACAAAAGACGAGCAAAAGAGGGCTCCGGCACGCATAGCCGAATGGACACATGATTCCGGCAATACGGAACTGCCCCTCAAAGAACACTACACTAACAAAGAAAACAATCTTAACCCGCGGTATACCTTTGATTCGTTCGTCGTTGGCCCTTTCAATGAGCTAGCGCACGCCGCAGCGCAGGCGATTATCAAAAAGCCTGCTGTATACAATCCTCTTTTTTTCTACGGAAACACCGGGCACGGAAAGACCCATCTCGTCCAAGCAGTGGGAAATTTTCTCTACAAAACAGAGCCGTTAAAAAAAGCGTTTTACATCACTTCTGAAAAGTTTCAGATTGAGTTTGTGGTCGCGATGCAAGCAAATCGAATCAATCAATTTAAAGAGAAATACCGCATCTATGACCTTTTTATTATGGACGACATACAATTTTTGTCTGGAAAATGGAAAACACAGGAAGAATTATTTCACCTATTCAACACACTATATGAAAGCAATAAGCAGATTATTTTCTCCGCCGATGTGCACCCAAACTTTATCTCAGATATTCAAGATCGCCTGAAGTCGCGCTTCGCTTCCGGAATGGTGGTAGACCTTCCCGCGCCGGACTTTGAGTCGCGAATCGCCATTTTACAATCAAAAGCAAAGCACTCTGGATTTCCTATTTCAATGGAGACAGCGCAGTATCTTGCTGGAATTATAGAAGGAAATATCAGGGAACTAGAGGGGTTGCTCAATGCGATTATATGCAGTTCGCAGTTAAAGGGGAGGGAGTTAAACCTCTCTGAAGTAAAAAGTATTGTAAAAGCTAATGAAAAACCAAAGAAGATGATTTCAATAAAAGATGTGTTGCGGGTTATCTCAAATTTTTATCAGATAGAAGAAAGCAGTATTTACGAAAAAACAAGGAGAAAGGAGGTGGTGAGGCCTAGACAGATTGCTATGTTTCTTCTCCGAGAGGACTGTAGCATTTCATATCCGCTTATAGGGCAGAAACTTGGAGGAAGAGACCACACAACAGTTATTCACTCATATGAAAAAATAAAAAATGAATTAAAACACAACAGCACACTTGAGCAAGAGATAAAACAACTCAGGGCGATGTTGTAGGGAGTTGATAAGTTGTTAAAAACAAAACAAGTAAAAAATAACTGGGTTTTATTATAAAGTTTTTCTACATTTATTCACAACAAAAAATGATAAAATACATAATAATTATAGTGATAAATTTATTTTTTCCACAGTATTCACATGGTATCTATCTTATTAGTATTCTTACTATAAATAAATGAAAGGAGAATGCTTTAAGGACAAACTTGAACAGGCAATGCGCCATGCAAGCCGTATGACAAGTAAGAATCCATCATTACCAGTTTTGTCTTGTGTTCTTATTGAAGCGAAAAAAGGTGTAGTAGTTGTGCGCGCAACAAATATTGATGTCGCATATGAAGCAACAGTTCCTGCTAGAATTGAAAAAGATGGTGTTGTTGCAGTTTCTGGTTTAACATTTACCGCATTTTTATCTGGTGTGTCTTCGCAGAATATATCTTTTAGCGCAACACAAGGTGGAATGTCAGTGAGAGCTGGAAATTCAAGCGCAACATTCAAAGTTTTTCCTCATGATGATTTTCCGAAATTTTCTCACCAAAAAGAAACAACAAACACAATTCAGGTGTCTCAATTGGTTTCTGGTTTAAAATCTGTCTTATACAGCGCATCAATATCTTCAATTAGGCCAGAACTTTCAAGTGTTTACATATTTTCTGAAGGTAATGAAATAGTATTTGTCGCGACAGATTCGTTCCGCCTAGCAGAAAAGCATATTGTATTGCAAAAAAATATTTCCATACAGCCAACACTTGTTCCTGCAAAAAATGCAACAGAACTCCTCCGAATCGCTTCTGAAATGGAGCAGGAAGTATTCTCTATTGTTAGTGAAAAGGGACAGTTTGCTGTAAATGGAAACGGCATGCTTTTTACATCACGGGTGGTTGACGGGACATTTCCTGACTACAAACAAATAATCCCTAAAGAATTCTCAACTACCGTAACGCTTCTTAAAGACGATTTTCTCAAGGCACTCCAGCTTATATCAGGACTTTCTGAAAAATCAAACCAGATTTTTGTTAATGTTCCAAGTGGCGGCAATGAGATTTCTTTGTATGTAAAAAACGCTGATGTTGGAGAGGGGACTAGTAAACTTCAAGCGGCGGTCTCTGGGGAATCGTTTGAGATGAGTTTTAACGCACGCTATCTTATAGATTGTATGAGCGCGATTACAGAATCAAGCGCATCGCTTTTATTTTCAGGTGCCGGAAAGCCACTTGTTGTAACCGGCGCCGGAAATTCCAACTTTCGCTATATCGTGATGCCTATGAATAGATAATTACTCTACTGCCAGTGCTATACTCGCTTCCCCGCGGTTTAGAACAGTGTCATATACGACCACCTTAAGTTCGTTGGTGTCCGTAATTCCGCTCAGGTCTTTAGGAATGAAAGAGAATGAAAAGGGGGAGGCGAATGTTGAATCAACAAACACGCCGTTCACATAGAGTTCCGCTTTTAGCAGTGCATATTTTTTCTGTACTGTCGAAACAGAAATAACGACGCGCTCGCTTTTCCCAACTACCACTCCGGTTTTTGGAGAAGTGATTGAGATGGCTGGCGCGAACTCTGGTTTATGAATTGGGTCGTCTTCAATTGGAATCACAGAATCAGTTTCGTCAGTAAGTTTTTGCTCTTCCACCCATTTTCTCACAGCAGTTTCCCAGAGCACAAACTGCTGGTCGGCTTCTGGATTCGCAGGTTTGATTCCGTTGCGCGGGTTGTTTTTGTCCAGCCAGTAAAGTATTGAGTGAATCTCACGCACCACTCGCTCCTCGCGCGTTTCAGCCGGCGTATAGGCAGTCGCACGCTTGCCAGACATACGGTCAACCATAAATGCGCGCCCGCCTTGCCACATACCATTAAGCACTGGCGCGATGCCGTCTTTACTTTCCTCTGGCGGAGGAGGAAGCGCTTCGCGCGGCATAAGAGGAAGCGCTTCGCGCATAAACTCATTCCAGAGCGGGGCGATAATAAAGCCAGCCACTTTTTTCTCCATAGGAGTTGCATCGTTGTTGCCAGCCCAGGCGCCTGCGGCGAGTGTCGGAGAGTATCCGATAATCCACGCGTCTTTGTAGTCGTTGGTCGTGCCTGTTTTTGCGGCAACAGAGAAGCCTGGGACATAGAGGTATGAACGGGTGCCGAACGATGGCGCGCGGGCTTTGTCGTCGCTTAATACATCTGAAATCTGCCGCGCTACGGCTTCAGGTAGCACCCGTTCCGTGTTTTGACGCGGCTCTTTTATAAGTTCTTTTTTTGCATTAAAAATCTGTTTGATGGAATGCACCTCGTTTTTCTCTCCGTTGTTGGCGAAAACCGCGTATGCACCCACCATTTCAAGCAGTTGAACTTCGCCGCCGCCGAGCACAAGGGTAAGCCCATACTGGTTTGAGTTGGTGAGTGTTGATATACCCATAAGCGATGCGAGGTTGAAAGTGTCTTGCTGTCCTGCGAGATAAAGTGTTTTTACAGAGGGCACATTAATGGATTGCGCGAGCGCCTCGCGCATGGTAATTGGCCCTCGGAACTTTTCATCGTAATTCTGCGGCGCGTAGCACACCTTTTCTGGTTCGTCTTCTTCAGTAAGCGGCTTTCCTTCTGCGTCGCAGAGCGCGCTGAACTGTGTCGGAAGGTCAAATAGCGCAGTGTCTGGCGTAAATCCCTTTATAAATGCCTCTGCGTATGCGAATGGCTTGAATGCAGAACCCGGCTGCCTGCCTGCAAGCGCCACATTGAAATTGCCGTCGATTGCTGGGTCAAAATAATCCCGAGAGCCGACCATAGCGAGAATTTCTCCGGTTTTAGGGTCAATTGCGACAAGCGCCGCATTTTCTGCGTTAAATTTTTCCTGGTTTTCTATCGCGCGTTTTTTCACAATCCGTTCCGCAATTTCTTGGAGCCGGTAATCAAGTGTTGTAATCACACGAAGCCCGCTTTCCGCAACATCTTCGCCGTATTCTTTAATGAGTTGGTCCCGCACGAAGAGCGTAAAATGCGGCGCTCTGATGCCGTATGGGTCAATAGGTTGGAATGTAGTCTCGGCTTTGTGCGCGTCCTCGTATTCCGTTTCTGTGATAAAACCCGCTTCGCGCATCCTAGTGAGCGCTAGATTTTTCCGTTCTTCAAGCCGCGCTCGGTTGGTGCCGTATGGGGAAAAGTAGGTTGGAGCGTTTGGAAGCGCGGCAAGGTATACCGCTTCCGCAAGCGTCAGGTCGCTGGATGATTTATTAAAATACGACTGGCTTGCCTCTTCAATGCCGTAAATATTGCCGCCGTATGGTGCTTCGTTAAGATAGAGCGCGAGTATTTCGTTTTTTGTAAGAACTTTTTCAAGTTTTAGCGCGAGCACCAATTCTTTGAGTTTGCGCGATATTTTCTTCTCTCCAGTCAAGAGAGAGTTTTTCACTACCTGCTGGGTAATGGTGGAGCCGCCTTGGCCGTAGCTCCTGCTTCCGAGGTTTGCGAGTATGGCGCGGAGAATTGCTTTCGGCTCAATACCATTGTGTTCAAAAAAACGGGCGTCTTCCAGCGCCACCGCCGCATTTTTGACATAGGGCGATACATCATCAAAAGGGACTACGCTTCGCTTCACGCCTCGGTGGAGGTCGTATAGAAGGACGGTGCCGGTGCGGTCGTAGATTTTGGTGGATTCGCTGACGCGCCGCTCGCCAAGCGCCTTAAGGTCTGGAATGCGAAATGTGGAAATCCAGATGGCAATACTTCCCGCCGCAATAAGTCCGAGAGATAGGAGAAACACCAGCGTGCGCCGCACAAAGTTTTTCTTTTTATTCCGCATGGTAAAACATACTAACACACACCCGCCTGAATGTCGGGCAGGTCTTTTGTGGTAAGATAGCCGTATGAAAAGACCAATTACAGACCGCATTGCGATTGAGCGCGCTCTTGAAAGAAGCATTGCCGCAATTCTTCCTTCGCGCGAAGAATTGATACAGGCGCTATCAAGCGGGAAACGACTAAGGTTTTATATTGGTTGCGACCCAACAGGTCCGAATTTGCATATCGGCCATGCAACAAATTTTCTTTTGCTTGAGCGGTTGAGAAAACTTGGACACGAGATTATCGTACTTTTTGGCGATTTCACAGCGCGCATTGGCGACCCAACAGAGAAAGAATCGGTGCGTAAGGTGCTGACAGAAAAAGAAATAACCGAAAATATAAAGACATGGAAAGAACAAGTCGGAAGAGCCCTTAATTTAAACGACCCAGAAAATTCCGTTCGCATAGAACTAAACAGCAAGTGGTTGAGCGCACTTGGTTTTTCTGAAATTGTTGACCTCGCCTCTGCATTCACTGTCCAACAAATGCTTGAGAGAGATATGTTTGAAAAACGCTGGAAAGATGAAAAACCGATTTATCTACATGAATTTTTCTATCCTCTCATGCAGGGATATGACAGTGTAGCGCTTGATGTGGACGCTGAAATGGGCGGAAATGACCAGTTATTCAACATGTTAACCGGAAGAATCTTGCTTAAGAAATACAAAAATAAAGAAAAGTTTGTTATTACTACCACGCTCCTTATAAACCCAAAAACAGGAAAAAAACTAATGAATAAAAGCGAGGGAGATTATGTCGCACTTTCAGCAAAACCAAGCGAAATGTTTGGCGGAGTAATGGCGCTCCCAGACGCAGCGATTACCCAACTGTTCATTGATTGCACAGAAGTTCCATTATCAGAAATAGAAGAATTTAAGCAAAAAATAAAGAATGGAACAAATCCACGCGACATTAAGGCGCGACTTGCAAAAGAAGTCGTTTCGCTTTTTCATAGTAAAAATGATGCAGAGGATGCAGAAAAAGAATTTAATCAAGCTTTCCGCGATGGGAAACCGAGCGAGTTTGTAGCAGTTGCGCTTGAAGGTAAAACACTCGCCAATACGCTGATTGAAAAAAAGATTATAGAATCAAAAACAGAACTTCGCCGCCTTATTGCCGAAGGCGCAGTCACACACATCGCAAGCGGAGAAAAAATGGGGGAGGAGTTTCTGAAGAAACAAACAAGCGGAGAGTACCGCATTGGCAAGCATCGGTTTGTACGCATCAAGGTATAACACAAAGCGGAAAGCGAAATTTTGTATCCCGTAGGACCCCCGTAGAGAGGGTAAAGGGGACAAAATTTCGCTTTCCGCGAAGTGTTCCTATTCTTCTTCATCGTTTCCGCTTACAAAATCAGTAGTGAGTTCCTCCTCCTCTTCTACACTGACTGATGGGTCAATGGTTTCTTCGTCCATTTTATATATAGTGCATTATCTTGTAAAAAGATACGCAGATAGTTGTATCAAATTAGATTTTCTTTGCAAGAACGCTCGTTGTGGAAAACTTTTCCATCGCAAGACAGGTGAGACCGATGGCGAGCGCGTCATATTCATCGTCTAGGCGTTTTTTGGGCGAGAGTACCACGAGTTTTTTTACCATTTCCGTTATCTGGTGCTTATCACTCCTACCGTAACCGGTAACGGCGATTTTTATCTGAAGGGGTGTGTATTCAAACACGGAAAGTTCGGCGCGCGCGGCTTCGTAGAGAATCACACCGCGCGCTTCGGCGACCCGAAATGCGGTCTTTTGGTTAGAAAACAAAAACAATGTCTCAGTCGCCAGTGTGTCCGGCTTCCATTTTGTAATCACTTCTTTTATCTCACCCCCGATATACGCGAGCCGCTCGCCCGCCGTTTGTTTTTTGTTGGTTGTTACGCACGCAGAAAAAAGCGCAACCTCCACTCCTTTTTGTTTTTCTACCACAGCGATTCCAAGTCGATCGTATCCTGGATCAATAGCAAGAACTTTCATATTATTCCGCGTTCGTGATTACTTCTTGAACATCCTCGTACGCTTCCAATTTTTCAACCAGTTTTTCCAGTTTCGCAAGGTCTTCGTCTGAAAGGGGAACATTCGTTGTCGGCTTCCAACCTTCCTGCGTTTTTTCAAACGCCCACGCCGCCGCGCCTGGGGAGGCGAGGTTGCCGCCGTTTTCGGAAAGCAAGTGCTTTATTTCCTGCGCCGTTTTGTTGGTGCTTTCGGTAAGTGTTTCTATTAGAAGCGCCGCACCGCCAGGCCCGTATGCTTCATACATTACTTGTTCCAACGCTTTCGCGCCCGCCTCCGTCGCTTTCTTAATCGCGCGCTCAATGTTGTCGTTCGGCATATTTTCTTTCCGCGCGCGCTCTATCGCCGCGCGGAGCATTGGTGCGTCTCTGTTGACACTCGCTCGCCCTGAGCTTGTCGAACGGGCTGCCCGCGCCTCATTCGCAATCAATTTTGCAAACTTAGAAAACACCTGACTTTTCTTCGCGTCGGTTTTCCCCTTTTTCTCCCGAATCTGACTCCATTTATTATGCCCGGACATAGTTATGTAAACATACGAATCTACGAATGATACGAATTATACGAATGGCTACGAATAGAGCAAGTCCCAACCCAAACATGTTGACTTCTTCTATCCACTAGTATAAGATTATGGACGATCGGGTTATAAGTAATCAAAAGTCGCTATAGTTAATAAATATAACAAATATGGCAAACATTAAGACAAAAGAGATAAACATACTCCCCCACAGGAGTTTGATGCCTAAGATTGGACAAACTGGCTATTCAGTTCTACAGGCTATATCAGAACTTGTGGATAACTCAATTGACGCCCGTGAAGATGGGAAGGCTCTCACTGTTGAAATTTTTTTTGACAGTGAAAAGGGTATGGTGGAAATTTCTGATAATGGAGTTGGAATGGACGAGCAAACTGCCGCTAACAGTATGAGACTCGCACATTCTGCAAAAAGAAACAAACTCGGTGAATTTGGTCTTGGTTTAAAAACTGCGGCTACTAGTCTTGGTAAAAACTTTCAAATCATCACAACACAAAAAGGAAATGACAAGGAATATATCATAGAGTATGACGAGGATAAATGGCTAAAGAGTGGAGATTGGACAAAGCACGAGATGAAAATCAAAAGTGGCATAGATAAAAAACGATCAGGCACAACGGTTCGAATTAGAAATCTACACTTCAAACATTACGGAAACCTCCCAGGTAATATCCGCAAGGATCTCGCTACTCGCTTCGCTCCATTCATTGAAAATGGTGAGGTAAAAATTAAAGTAAATACAAAATGGTGCGAACCGGAACCTCTTGATTTAAAAACAGAATACTATCCAGAGGCAGGCGGGAAAAAGCCGTTTAATCTAAAACTGGAAAGTGGACATGAAGTTCGTGGATGGAGAGGTTTGTTAAAGAAAGGTTCAATTAACGAATATGGATTCCGAGTCTTTCGACGCGGTCGTTTGATTATGCAGTTCGCCAAACTTGGTTTTAATCCTCACCCTGAAGTTCGACAAATTGTTGGAGAAATCCACCTCGATCATGTTCCAGTTACCCACAACAAGCGTGAGTTTATTGAAGAATCTCCGCTTTATAGAGAAATCAACAATGAGGAGGGAATCTTTTGGAAGTTTATGAATGACCTTGTCCGTGAGGCTAGGTCTTCTGAACGCAAAACACGAATTGATCAAGGCGTTCTTGATAAGATGGAAATCCAAAAAGACAACATAATGAAAGCCATAAAAAATATTCCGCAACTTAAGGAATATGCCTTTCCAGATATAAAAGAAAAAGTGCGGGCTAAGGAAGGAGAGAATGAGGGTCTGACAGACTTAGAAATAGAAAAAAGAGATCCGAGAGATGTGGTTACGATTGAGGAGGATCCTATATCTCGTGATGAGCAAAATCGAAAACCCAAAAAGAATCAGATTCATAGAACTTATTATATTACAGTTAACGGCAAGAAATTTAAGGTTACCCATGATTTTGTTGATCTCAAGACGGACGAAGTCTTGAAAGATAAAAAAGTTGATGATGAAACTGGGATTAATGTGTTTACTAACATCGCCTTTCCTAGTTTTGCAAATACTTCTGACCATGTTTTTTATGGTGTATGGAATATTGCAGAAGCCATAGCGGAAGTTATGGTTGAGAAAAACAAGAGATCCCCTGGAGAAATTACTAGGATTAGAGATCTGATTCTCAAATCTAGTTCAGAATTAACCCAAGAACTTGATGAGGTCGAAAAAGAAAAAAAGATCGCCGATCGATTAAAAAAGGAATATGAGGAGAAAATACTAAAGATAAAAGCTATTGAGGACAAACATACCAATATCTAGAATCTAGATTACTATGATTTCATATTCAGATTTAAAACAGATTTTTTCAGATCTTGAGAAGACACCAGTAAAAACATTATTTGTTTTGTTGTTGATAGTTGCACTGTTTTTGTTTTTTGGGTCAGAATCTATTTCTAAAGTAATATACTCGTCGCAGAGTACGAAAAATTCACCCCATTCTGTGCAGATACAAGGAAATTGGAATACAGTAGTAAATACAAAACCATACCCCAAACCAACACTCACATACTCCTTTGAAGGTTTAAGTAATAGGAATGAATTAAGAAAAGATGGCCTGTATCATTCAGACATTAAAGTTGATGTGTCCTTTCCAGAAAAAGGTTCAGCGATAAAATATAGCCCCAATCTAGGATGTCAAGAAAACTACAGATGGAATTTTCCTGTTTTTAATACTGAAAGCGCAATAATGGGTCCTGGTGTCATGATAATTTATCATTGCGCTTCTACTGAACCAATCAAGGAAGACGAGGGATATTTTTTGTATGCGAAAGAAAACTAAAAATGTCTACCAACACCTGCATCACGCAGGCGTTTTTTTATTGACATATGTTTTTTGTGGGTATATGATATTATCATACATTTATGACCACGCTTTCTATACCAATTCCCACTGAACTAGAGATATTTATTCAGCGGGAAATAGAGCAAAAACGCTCGCCGAATAAAGCGGCGGTAGTCCGCCGCGCGCTCCATCGTCTTGCTGAGGAAGAGGCGGTTGCCGCAGTGCTTCGTTCCCACAATGAACCAGTTCTTCGTGGTGATTTGCGGAAATTAATCAAAAAACTCTCCACGAAATGACTCAAGTGGCTTACAAGGCGACTTTTGTGCGACAGTTGGATAAACTGGAGTTATATGTTCAAACAGAAGTGTTGGAAAAGATAGAACAGTTTAAGGATTCAGCCAACCATCGGCAACTTAAAGTACATAAATTACACGGACAACTGAAGGATTTCTACAGTTTTTCTGTGAACTATCGCTTAAGAATTATCTTTGAATACCTTTCTAAAAATGAGGTGGTCTTACTAGCGGTTGGCGACCACGAGGTGTATCGGTAATTTTATACCAGTGTCTGCTTCACGCCGCGGATGTGCTCGTACGCTTTCGGGGTTGCGCGGCGGCCGCGCGGGGTGCGTTCAATAAGCCCGAGTTGGAGTAGGTACGGCTCGTTCACTTCCTCAAGGGTCGCTTCTTCTTCCGACATTGCTGCGGAAAGGGTGTTGAGGCCTACAGGACCTCCGCCAAACTTTTCAATAAGCGTTTGCAAAAGGGAGCGGTCGGAGGCGTTCAACCCAAGTGTGTCTATCCCAAGAAGTTCCAACGCTTCGCTCACTAGTTTTTCTGTGAGCGTACCTCGCTTGAGTTGCGCGAAGTCGCGGCACCGTTTCAAAAGGTAGTTGCCCACCCGTGGGGTGGCGCGGCTCCTTTCGGCAATCGCGCGCACTGCACCTCCCTCTATTTTTATATCAAGTAAACCCGCGGAGCGGTGGATAATCTTTTCAATTTCTTCCGGCGCGTAAAATTCAAGACGGAACACACCGCCGCCAAAGCGTGAGCGCAACGGCGCCGAGAGGAGCGCGATGCGCGTGGTTGCGGCAATGAGAGTAAAAGGTGGGAGCTCTAGTTGAATCGTGCGCGCGGATGGGCCTTTGCCGATAATAATATGGAGCTCGCCGGTCTCCATCGCCGGGTAAAGCACTTCTTCAATTGAGCGATTAAGCCGATGTATTTCGTCTATAAACAAAATATCGCCGGCGGAAAGATTGGTAAGAATAGAAGCAAGGTCGCCCACTTTTTCAACCGCAGGGCCGGAAGTGGATTTCATCTGCGCGCCAATTTCTTTTGCAATCAAATGCGCGAGCGTCGTCTTGCCGAGCCCTGGCGGGCCGTAAAAAAGGAGATGCTCTGGCGGATGCTTGCGCTCGCCTGCGGCCGCCAAAAGGATTTTGAGATTTTCGGTTATCTGTTTTTGCCCGATATATTCGCCCCACGAGGCAGGGCGGAGCGTTGTGTCCAAAAAGGCATCTCGCCGAGCGCCGATATCTTCTTCTACTTTTGTTTTTTCTTTTGCGTGTGTAGTCATTGACAATAAAATTAAGTTATGCTAGGATATTTTTTGCATATATTGTTGTTTTCAAGCGCGCGAATCTCTAAGCAATAGGACCTCCGGGTCTTTTGACTCCTCGTCATGGATGTTCCGGTTTTATGCTTTACGGCTTTCTACGGGAACACTCCAAAGAGTTGCGTTTTGCTTTTCGTATTTATATGAAAGGTATTGCTTAGAGATTCGCGTTCTGGAATTCTAGTTTCCCGCCTCTTCGGCGGGTCGCCGATGAGGCGACAAATCTTTTCCTGTTTCAAATCTACCTGTTTTGTTTTTACGCGCCACTGCCCTATATGTCTTTTTTGTTTTCTAATGTATTTATTCGTTAAATCCAACCACTCGCTCCACTTCTTCGAGCGAAGTGATGCCTGCGAGTGCTTTAAGCACGCCGTCTTGCGGCATCGTGAGGAGTCCTTGCGGCTTTCCCGCCGCGCGAATTTCGCGCTCGCTCGGGTTTTCGCGGATTATCTTTTCAATCACACTGTCCATCGCGATTCCTTCAAAAACGCCAATTCTTCCTTTGTAGCCGGTTTCGGAACACTGAGCACATCCGACTGGCTTCCACGCTTTCGCGGTTTGTGGCGCGCTTTCTCCCACTGGAAGTTCTGCTAGCGTTTGTTCAATTAGTTTCTTCTGCTCTGCAGTCGGCGCACTCTCTTTTTTGCACACAGGGCAGAGTTTGCGCACGAGCCGCTGGGCGAGCGCGAGCGTTACTGCCGAACTCATAATCTTCGGGTCAACGCCGAGGTCTATGAGGCGAGGGAAGGTGCCCGCCGCGTTGTTGGTATGGAGCGTTGAGAGCACCATATGGCCAGTAAGCGAGGCATTGAGCGCGACCCCCGCGGTTTCGCTGTCGCGGATTTCGCCAACCATAATAACATCCGGGTCTTGCCGGAGCGCAGAGCGCAGGCCATCCAAGAATGTATATTTTTCATTTGCGTTTACTTGCGTCTGTACGATGCCTTGCAAATGATACTCAATCGGGTCTTCAATCGTAATTACTTTCGTCCCCGGTGTGTAGATTTTGCGCAGGAATGCGTACAAAGTTGTGGTCTTACCGCTTCCAGTGGGGCCGGTGGTCAGCACCATCCCGTTCGGTTTTTTTATTTCTTTTTCTACGAGTGCGTGGAGCTTCGGATGCATGCCGAGTTCCTCCATTTTTACCGCAATCGTTTTTGGGTTTAAGACGCGAAGCACCACCGACTCACCATACGCGCCTGGAATAATTGAAGTGCGTATTTCTATTTCCACCCCTTCTAGTTTAACGCTCAACCTGCCGTCTTGCGCTTCGTCGCGCACATTCAATTTGAGTCCGGATACGAGCTTGATGCGTGACAGAATGAATTGGAATGCATCCATCGGTACCGCAACGATGTCGTTTAACATTCCATCCAAACGCAAACGAAGACGCACCGATGCCTCCCCCGGCTCCATATGAATGTCTGATGCATTTGTCGCAAGAGCCCCTGCAAGTAGCGTCTCAATCATCCGCGATACGCGCGAGGATTGTTTTGACGCAAGTTCAGTGCGTAGCACCCCCGCAATGTCGGCGAGTGTTTTGAGATTTTTCGCTTGTGCCGATACTTCGTCGCTCGCAATTGTGATAGAGCCGGTATTTTCTTTGTGGGCGAATGAGAGGTCTTTGTAGCGCGCCCATGCTTTCTCAAGCCCTTTGCGCTCGGTCATAAAGAGCACCACTTCGTACCCCGCGCCCGCGAGCTTTTTCAGCGCAGCTTTTGCTTCCTGTTTTTCTGGCGAGAATGCCGCCACGCTCACTTTTTTTCCATTGATAGCAAAACCCGAAATCTGCGCCGCGCGCGCTTCTACTTCCGGCACAAGGCGGAGCGCGTCCAGTTCAATCGGGGTTGGAATAAGGTCTATATATGGAATACCCGCTTTTTCAGCTTGCGTTTGCACAAGCTCGCGCTCTTCGCGCTCGCGCAAGTCAGTTAGTTGTTCTTTCTGCTTTTCTTCGTTAAATTGTATCGCCATAAGAATGGCTCACATGCGATGCGAATCTACGAATAGCATGCGAATGCCGCGAATTAAGTATAACGCGAGGGAGGGTAAAAAGCGCGGTTTTCGAGTACTTGACTTTACATACAGGAGGTGCTATGCTATGTCTAGGTAAGTCGCACCAGATGTTGTCGCCTCTTCGGCGACCCGCCGATGAGGTGGGACGGCTTCAAACATCTGGTGCTTGAAAAAACGAAGCCAAAAATTCAAAAAAGAAAGTTGAGGAAAGAATGAAGAAAACACATAGCATCGTTTTTATCGTGGCAATAATAACCATCGCATTGCTCATGATCGTCATGAGAGTGGGATATGTCAGAGGTAAAAACGCAGGTCTTACAGCCATGCGGGCAACCACTCAAACCAATCAACCGCCAGTAGTTGCGAAAGTTGCAGTACCGACGAATGCGCCAAGTCAAATTGACTTGCTCGCCGCCGAAGTGAAGGCGCTGAAGGCCGCTAATGAGGAAAGGGAAGCGATGGTAAATAGGTTGTTTAAACTCAATGAAGAAGTTCAGCGAGAAAGAGCAACCAACACCGTCATTGTGCCAGTCACAGTGAATGTGACCAACTCGCAGCCATCGGTGGTCATTCAGGGGACCCTTAATGTTGGTAACCCGTTAGCACCGCAGTCAGTACCCACAAAAAAGGCGGCAACACCAAAGGGGCGGGTGCCGATGTATGTCATCACGAACAGCACCTCGTCGGTGAAGGTCTCGGGAACCAATACGGTTTCAGAGACCAACACCTCGGTACAGAACTTTCTGCACCCTGGACGGCGGAGTTTGCTTGGTGTAATTATGGGAGGTCGGTCAAATCCGATTCCTACAGATACGCCAAGCGGCGAGAGCGTCCAGCAAGGGCGACCGCCGACACCGGTCATTGTGGTGCAACAACCATACGGATATGGGTATCAGTATGGATATGGCGGCGGGTACGGATATGGATATCCGTACCAAAGGGCGCCAGTGTACAATCAGTCGTGTGAACGCCGACTCTTCGGAGTCAGATTTCACTCACGGTGAGTTTTTTCAAACTCACTGGGGCGCGCAAACGAAGTTTGCGCGCCTTTTTCTTTTCTCGCATACTGCAATCTACATCCCCCGTCTCCCTACGGGAGACACCCCCTTAAAAGGGGGAATTCGGAAAATCCTCCCTTGAGGGAGGTGCCCGAAGGGCGGAGGATGTTCTTTTTATGAAAGAAACAATCAGCAAAAGCATTGACGACACCGCACAATTTGCGCAAGAGTTTCTTGTTGGTCTTTCCCCTCGATTGAGCTTGGGGCAAGCGACCGTTGTCGGATTGTACGGCGATTTGGGTTCCGGAAAGACATCGTTTGTCCAGCAAGTTGCAAAAATCCTCGGCGTTCACGGCTCCGTGCAAAGTCCTACTTTCGTAATAATTAAAAATTATAAATTAAAAATTAAAAATTTTGATACATTAGTACATATAGATGCTTATCGCTTGGACAACGGAGAAGATTTGAAAAAGCTCGGCTGGGACGCACTCGTTGGCGACTCAAAGAATCTCATTCTCATAGAATGGGCTGACCGCGTATCCGACATTTTGCTGCCCGCTCACGCCAAACTCTATTTTGAATTCGTAGATGATACGACGCGGAAAATTGCGCTAGAATAGGACTATGGCAGAGCAAGCAAAACGCCTCGTATTGATTGACGCGCACGCGATATTGCATCGCGCGTATCATGCGTTGCCTGAGTTTAGCAATAGCAAAGGCGAACCGACAGGCGCGCTTTACGGCCTTGCAGCAATGCTAATAAAGATTATTGCTGATTTAAAACCTGATTATCTTGCGGCGGCATACGACCTACCGAAGCCAACATTTAGGCACGAGGCATACAAGGAATACAAAGCGGGACGGGCGAAAACTGACGATGCGCTCGTTGCGCAAATGAAGCGTTCGCGCGATGTTTTTGAGGCGTTTGCAATTCCAATGTACGACAAGGAAGGGTTTGAGGCGGATGATATTCTCGGCACGATTGTTGGGCAAGTAAAAAATGAAGATATTGTTATTGCGTCGGGAGATATGGATACCCTGCAATTAGTGGACGACAGGCGCGTTCAAGTTTATACACTTAAAAGAGGAATTAACGACACGATTTTGTACGACGAGGAAAAAGTAAAAGAGCGATATGGATTTGGTCCGGAACTTTTGCCGGATTTTAAGGGATTGAAAGGCGACCCGTCGGATAATATAAAAGGAATCAAGGGTATAGGAGACAAAATAGCGACGGAACTCATACAAAAGTTTGGTTCTGTTGAGGAAATATATAAAAAATTAAAGAAAGACAATGGTGCTTTTGAAAAAGAAGGGATAAAGCCACGCATTATCGGGCTTTTGGAAGCAGGAAAAGAAGATGCAGAGTTTAGCAAAATTTTAGGAACGATTCGGCGTGATGCGCCAATTAGCTTCTCGCTTCCGGAGACGCCGTGGCGCGCGCGGGTTGATGTGGAAAAGGCGGAACGCTTGTTCGGTGAATTAGAATTTAGGAATCTTGGACAGAGGTTGAGGGGGGCAATCAACATCCCCAGTCTCCCTACGGGAGACACCCCCTTCAAAGGGGGATTGCAGAAATCTCCCCTTGAGGGGAGTACTCCGACGACAGTCGGAGGGAGGGATGTTGCTGAGTTGGCGGTGGCGCTCTGGCTTATCAACTCAAACCTCACCAGTCCGACTACGGATGATATTTTTAATTTTGCGGAAACGAAAGATGTTGGACTCACGCGCGCAAAGATTTTTGCGGAGCTTAAAACGCGTCAGCTTACACGCGTTTTTGAAGAAATTGAGAAACCATTAATTCCGATCGTAGAAAAAATGAACGAGCACGGCGTTGCGATAGATGTTAAATATCTTGCGGCGCTTTCTTTGGAATACCACAAAGAGTTGTCTGCGCTTGAGAAAGCAATTTGGAAATTGGCTGATGGCGAGTTTAATATCAATTCTCCAAAACAACTCGGCGAGATTATTTTCAATAAGCTCCAACTTAAGCCGTCGCGGCAAAAGAAGACCGCTGGCGGCGCGCTTTCAACACGCGAAAGCGAATTGGAAAAAATGCGCGAACTGCACCCGATTATCGGGAAAATTTTGGAGTATCGTGAGTTTCAGAAACTGCTTTCAACATACATTGATACGATTCCCGTTTTGGTCGCTGCAGACGGCCGTTTGCACGCCAATTTTTTGCAGGCAGGAGCGACGACTGGGCGTATGTCGTCGCAGAATCCGAATATGCAGAATATCCCAGTTCAGACAAAGCGCGGACAACGCATACGAAATGCGTTTGTTGCGGAAAAGGGGTTTGTATTGCTCGCGTTTGATTATTCACAGATTGAGCTTCGCGTTGCAGCAATACTCTCGGGCGACCCGAAGCTTGTAGAGATTTTCAAAAAGGGAACCGATGTGCATACGGCGGTTGCGGCAGAAGTATTTGGTGTGCTCTCAGAAAATGTAACAAAAGAAATGCGTCGGCAAGCGAAGGTGATTAACTTCGGAATTTTGTATGGTATGGGAGTAAATGCCCTGCGGCAAGTTCTTTCTGATGGTGGCACCATGGTGTCGCGAGAAAATGCGCAGAAATACTTGAACGAATATTTTGCGCGCTTTCCCATGCTTGCCGCGTATCTTGAAAATACGAAGACCGCCGCGCGCGAGCGCGGATACACTGAAACACTCTTTGGCCGACGGCGGTATTTTGAGGCGCTCAACTCTCCAATTCCGTATATCCGCGCGGCGGCAGAACGGCAAGTCATTAATGCGCCGATTCAAGGTACCGCGACGGCTGATATTATAAAACTCGCAATGGTGAAGGTTGATGAGTTTTTGCGAATGAAAAAATTGGAAAAAGACGCGTCGTTGATTCTGCAAGTGCACGATGAACTCGTGTATGAAGTGAAAAAAGAATCGGTAAAAAACTTAGCGGCGAAAATAAAACACATTATGGAAAGCGTGCTCTCTTTGGAACAGTCCCGTGGCGTGCCGATTGTTGTCGGCGCGAGTGTGGGCGAAAATTGGGGGGAGATGAAAGAAATATAACTATGCTCTACTTTTTCTACGGAACGGATGGCGCGAAGGCGCGTGAGAAGGCGAGTGCGTTGGTTGCATCGCTCCAGGAAAAGCGGCCGGAGGCAAGCGTGTTTAAAATGGGCGTGGACGATTGGAATGCCGCTGCACTCGGCGAACTTATTGTAGGACAAGGGCTTTTTCACCCGATTTCTTTGGTGCAGATTTCCGGTGTCTTTGAAGATGAGGAAGCAAAAGAATATGTGCTCACGCATCTCGGAGAACTTGCCGATTCTCCGAATATTTTTGTGCTTGTTGAGGGCGCAGTAGAGATTGCAACTGTGCGCGTTGTAACGAAGGCGGCGGCAAAAGCGCAAGAGTTTAAAAAAACAAAGATTGAGGGCCAAAAGTTTAATGTATTTTCATTGGCGGATGCGCTTGGAGAGCGAAATAAAAAAGACCTGTGGGTGTTGTATCAAAGGGCGCTCTTGGAAGGCGTTGCGCCGGAGAATATAAATGGCGTTTTGTTTTGGAAGGTGAAAGATATGCTCACTGCCCAGTACCAGAGTCGCTCTTGGAGCACGGACGAGTTGAAAAATCTTTCCGCGCGGTTTGTGGTGCTCTATCACGACTCCCACCGCGGCAAGCACGAGTTCCCCATTGCGCTGGAGCGGCTGATTTTAAGTTTGTAAAATAATCCGCCCACTAGGAATCGGACCTAGGTCAATTGCTTAAAAGGCAACTGCTTTACCACTAAGCTATGGGCGGGACAGTAATTTTATAGCACATTTTCGCCTTGTTTTGAAATTAGAGCGGGAAATCAAACGCGAAGAAACCGGCGCCGGAGACGAGGAGCGAGAGCGAGATGATACAGAGAAGGGTGAGAAACCCGCTAGAACTTTCAATACCGTTCGTTGTTTTTCGTTTGAGAATAAGCGCGCCAAGCGAGATAATGGCGGCTACGAGCGCGGCGATTTGCGTATACAGGCCGATGAGAAGCAGGACGCCGACCGCAATCTCAATAATTCCAAGCGTAGCCGCGACATATGACCCTGGCTTCCACCCAAGTGACTCAAAGAACGCGGTTTTTTCGGTGCGCCCGCGCCCAAGTTTAAATTTACCAAAACTAATAAACACAAGCCCCAGAGTGGCGCGCAAAAGAAATGGCGCAAAAAGCCCGAATGCGAGAAGGTCTGGGAAAACGCTTAACATAGCGCAAGTATAGCACAAATTGCTATAATAATAGTATGGACGATTTAAAATGGTTCATCGGGTTTCTGATTTTTTTCATCATTGCGTGGGTGATGGGAGGTGGTGTTATGCGCGATGTCGCGAGCCCTTTTATTGCGCCACCCGTGCCAGTGGGGGAAAGAAGCTCGGCTACAAAAACCGGCTCGCTTCCAAAGGACTTGAAAGCGATTGCAGAAAAAAGCGGCGCATCATCGCTCAAGGGTGTTTTGGAACTCTCGGTTAATAATTACGGCTCTGCATCTGCGGCGGAAGAATATATAACACTCCAACTTTCCGAGTCCGCGTCCGCGCGAGTTTTGCTTACTGGTATGACGATTAAAAGCGATGCGTCTGGCCGCTCCGCGACAGTCGGAAAAGGTGCATATCTTCCCCAACAAGGAACAGTCAATGCCGAGGAGCCGGTATATCTTGAACCTGGTGGTACTGCGTTCGTGGTAACGGGTCGCTCGCCCACCGGCTCTTCTTTTCGCGTGAATAAATGTACGGGCTACTTTGAGCAGTTCCAAAACTTTGTGCCGCAACTTCCGATTGAATGTCCGCTTCCGAAAAAAGAGCCGCTTCCGCCTCCGCCGAACAGTTTGTCGGACGCGTGTCTTGAATATATAGACAATATGAGGCGGTGCCGCATTGAGCCAAACCCGCCCGAAACACTTGGCGAAGAATGCCGTCGATTTATTAGGGATTCGTTTACTTATCCGCGGTGCGTCGTCGCGCACAAAAGCGACCCCGATTTTTACAAAAACGAATGGCACCTGTACCTCTCACGCGATTTACCTTTGTGGAAATCCACCCGCGAAGTGATTAAGCTTTTTGACGCAACCGGCAAACCAGTGGATGCGGTGACTTATTAAAGTTTCTCTCTCCACCACCCCGTCTCGTCCGCCTTAGGCGGACTCGCCACCCCTCCTCAGTTGAGGAGGGGATTAAGGGGTGGTGGTGTTTGTTTTTACGGCTCAAAACAAGAGTTTTATGACAATCCGCCATTGCTATTGACTTCTAGTATGGGGTATGCTATACTATATACAGCGAACTTTGACATACGGATGTGTGTTGGGTGTAGCGGACAGTTTACCTCGTCTTCTGTTTTCAACAACAAAAAGACGAGCGGTAACGCGCTACCGCAACAGCGCAACTCCATACATCATGAAAACAAAGACCATAGAAATGAAAGGTATTTCTTTTACTGTTGTACCACGAAGTGAACTTCCAGATCATGTCCTAACAACGAATGAGGTAGTTGGTGAGTTGAGGAAGCGCGGCCTAAATTTTAGTGGTGGTTTTCACTGGACCGCTCCAGTGAATGTTCGTGAGTTTGTGCGTACACAACTCGCGAACGGTGGGGCTTTTCGTCTCATTGTGTTCTCACACTCAACTGTGTGCGATACTGGGAAACCAGTCATGCACATCTATGAATACCGAAACTCCGTCCTAGGTATGTGGAAAACCCCATATCTAGGTCCGGACGCCATTGAGACCAGTTGGTTGTCCTTTCCAAATGATGAATGGCAGACCAAACAGCACGACACCTTCTTTCTCATAGCGAACCGCAATTAACATACTGCGGTTCAGGAGTTTGCGAAAGCAAACTCCCAAAAACCTCGCGCGGTCGCGAGGTTTTTTGTTTGCGTGTTTTGTGATACACTATACGCTATGTCAGTCGCGGAAATACAACAAAAACTTTCTCCGGTTTTCCGAGCGCACAAGATTAAGCGTGCATCGGTATTCGGTTCGGTCGCGCGTGGAGATGAGAAAGCGGAAAGCGATGTGGATATTTTAGTAACTCTCGGCACTCCGATGGGGCTCATTTCGTATGGACGTCTCATACGCGAAATTGAAGCCAGTCTCGGGAGGTCGGTTGATGTCGTAACAGAAAAAGGGCTCAATAAGTTTGTCCGTCCTTATGCGCTTGAAAACGCAAAACTTATTTATGAAGGATGACAAGGTGTATATTGAGCAAGTGTTGGACGCCGTGAGAAAAATTGAGGAATTCACGACTGGTTTTGATTTTGTGAATTTTAGCGCAGACGAAAAGACGCAAAGCGCAGTTATCTTACAACTTGCCATTATCGGCGAAGTTGCAAAAAAGATTTCTGAACAGGAAAAATCACAAATTGATTTGCCGTGGAAAGAAATTATCGGATTTCGCGATCGCGCAATTCACGATTATTTCGGCATTGATATTGAAATTGTGTGGCAGACCATACAAGTGGATATTCCAGAATTGAAAATGAAATTAATGAAGTCGGCTAACTGAATAAAACAATCCCAACTGAGACGGAGACATTGAGGGATTCTTTTGTGCCGCGCATGGGGATTTCCGCAATGCAGTCGCATTGTTTGAGAATGGATTGCGAAAGCCCCCGTACTTCATTGCCGAAGATGAGCGCGATGTTTTTCTTGCGTGGGATTTTTTTGTAGTTAATTGAATGAGGTGATTGTTCTACGGCAACCAGAAACACTTTTTCTTTTTTCAAATGAGCGAAAAGTTCTTGAACTTTTTTAACCCGCTCCCACGCAACTGTTTTTTCCGCGCCGAGCGCGGTTTTGGCGATTTCTTTGTTTACTCGCCCGAAGCGGTCAAGTGGCGCGGGTGTGTAGCCGGTGAGGAATATTTTTGTAACGCCAGCGGCATCTGCGGTTCTGAAAATAGAGCCGACATTGTGGTTGCTGCGGATGTTGTGAAGTATCAAGTACATACATTCTCGCTCTGCGCACCGAAAATTTCGTCCGCTTTACCCTCTCTACGGGGTCCTACGCGATACGAAATTTTCGGTGCGCTTCGCTCGTGTTATTATATCTGTGTGAAAATTATCCTCATTATTCTCGCCGTTGTTTTGTGCGTTTCTGCGCTCGCGTTGGCATCCGATAATTTCCAATATGTTTCTTTTGATGATGTGCGCCGCGCGGTTGCTGGCGTATTTTTTGTTGACAGTATCACGGAAGGTGAATTAAAAGAAGCGTACGCAAAAGCGCTCCGCGGAGAAGGAAAAGTGAAGATTTTGATTGTGCCAGGGCACGATGATGTAAGTTGGGGCACAGAATACAACGGCATTCGCGAGGCGGATTTGACGATGCGGGTTGGCGAGGCGCTTTCGGCGCAGTTTGTGAAGAATCCCGCCTACGAGGCAGTGCTTTTGCGCGACAGAAACGGGCATCTTCCTGCGTTCGAGAAATATTTTACCGAACATATAGACGCAGTACGCGCTGAAGTGGTTGCAAAAAAGAGCATTATGAAGGACTTGCTTGCCGCGGGTTCGGTGGAGCGGCTTGAAGGCGTTCAACATAACAAAGCGGCGCTTGGCGTTGCGCTTCGGTTGTATGCGATTAATCAGTGGGCAAATGAAAACAATTTTCAGTTGGTCCTGCATCTTCATTTTAATGATTTCGGAGGCCGTACGGCGCGGAATATGCACCAATACAACGGTTTCGCGCTCTATGTTCCAGATGGTCAGTATTCAAACGCGAAAGCAAGCTATGCGGTGGGCGAGGCGCTCTTTGCGGAGTTCTCGTCTATGTTTCAGAAAAGCAATTTACCGAAGGAAGATGCTGGTATTGTGCCAGACCAGAGTTTGATTGCGGTTGGCGCGTACAATACACTCAATGCCGCATCCGTGCTTATTGAATACGCATACATCTACGAAGCGCCCCTCCGTACGCCCGCTGGGCGGAAAGAAGCGATTGAGCGTTTTGCCGATACGACATTCCGCGGAGTGGAACAGTTTTTCAAGTAGTTATTTTCCCAGCAATTTAAGCGCGGCTTTCACGCGAGCGCTTGTGCCTTCAATGTGCGCCGGCACACGCTTCAGCCCTTCGCGAGCTTCGCTGTGAGAATAGCCGAGGGATTTAAGCGCTTCCAGCGCATCAACTTCTTCTTTGAGTGTTGTGCCTCCTTCATCGCGCCCTAGTTTTTCGCGCAGTTCTAGAATAATTTTGTCCGCAGTTTTTTTGCCGATGCCGGAAATTTTCGTGAGGTACGCGGTTTCGCCAGATGTGATGGAACGGCGCAGGGTTTCTGGCGTTGCGACATTCAAGATGTTGAGCGCCGTCTTAGGACCTATTCCTGGGACTCCCAAAAGCAGTTCAAAGAGTTTCAAATCGTCTTCTTCCAAAAATCCGAACAGTTCTTGCGCGTCTTCGCGCACCGTGTGATGTGTGCGAAGATTGCTTTCGGTGCCGATTTTCAGTTGATGTAGCGTGTCATCGGTTGCCCATACCTTATAACCCACGCCTCCGACATCAACGATTGCAAAGCGCACGCCTTTTTCAAACACAATTCCAATTAGATGAGAAATCACATATGTAGTATATATAATAGTTGTGTTTTTTGGTAATTTTTGCTACGGTGTCGGGACTTATGGCAATCACCAGTTCGGCAAAAAAGGCGCACCGCGTATCGCTCCGCAAGCGCGTGTTCAACTTGCGCCGCAAGCAGGCAATCAGCGAAGCGGTAAAGAATATCAAAAAGCTCGTGGCGGATAAGAAATTAAGCGAGGCGGCGAAACTACTTCCGCTCGCGTACAAAGCATACGACAAGGCGGCAAAAGAGCACACGATTCGCAAAGGCGCGGCAGACAGAAAAAAATCGCAACTTGCGAAACTACTCCAAAAATAATTGCCCCCGCGAGGAATCGAACCCCGATTTTAAGGTCCGCAACCTTATGTCCTATCCGTTGAACGACGGGAGCGTTGCTCTTTACGCTAACATCTTTTTTCGTTTCCTCAAAACCCCAGATACTCCAATATTTTTTGCGAGAGCGGCTCGTGTAGTTCTTCTTCGGGAAGGAACTCTAAAAGTCCGGCGCGGATGATGTTTGGGTGCACGCTTTCAAGGGGAATGACGGTGAGAAGCGAGAAAAGCTTTTTTTGTTTAAGAATGAGACGCGGTTCGCTATCGCGGGTCTCAATCCAAAATGAGGCGAGTGCGCCGTATTCATAAAGCGTTTCTCCGAACTCTATGCCGCGCTCGCTTACGCTCGCGCGAACGATGCGCGGCGCGCGGCGCGCGTAGAGGAGAAAAACGAACGCCGCGGCGGCAATCACAACTGCAAACAGAATGTTGCCGAGGAGCACCGAGGTCGCGATAAGCGCAAGCGCGATGATGCCGCTCGCGAAAAACCACTCAACGGTTTTCGCTGTGTGTCGGTACTCCGGCGCGTTCCATGAGAGGTGGGACATAATGTAAGAAGATATTCTGCTAATCTCTCACCTTTGGCGACGGTGAGAGTTCAAAAACATCGTGGTCTTTCTCAAATTTGACGCGGAACCGTTCAAAAAAATCTTCTTGTCCGAGGAGAATATCAACCGAAGGACTGTCAATAAAGGCAACTGCAGTCGTTATGGGTTTTTCAAAATGTTTAACCTTGAGTGTTATCAAGGAAAGAAAACAAGGTATGCGCGCGCCGCCGATGCCGATATATTCTTTTTGTTTTTCTGTGTCCAGTGAGATATCCAACGCTTTGGCGTACTCAAGATTCATCATGGTTGTGTCGGCACCGGAATCTAAAAGGCCAAGCGCTTTGAGATTTTTTCTTTTTCCAATTAACTCAAGTTCAACTAGTGGTCGCTTGATTAAACGACCTTTCGCGTTGGTGCCGAATACCGAGGTGTACTCAAATTTCATGCACGGCTGCCTGGAGCGTATCCAACATCAAACGGCAGTGCTCTCATAACGACCGCTTCCTTCTCGCCGACCTTTTGCTGTAATGATTGCAGTGTTTCGTCTACCGCAACCACCTTTTTATAACCAGGAGAAAACGCCACCCACTTATTTTCGTGATTTTTATTTAGGATTTTGAGGTTGGGAGCTTTTATTGTTTCCATAATACTTAATACTATACCTAATCTAATTTATTTCGCTAGTGCAAGTATATTTTAACACCCATCACTTTATCTAACTTCTCAATTTCTTCCTCATAGGATTTAATATCCATTCGCAGGGAAGTTGGTTGTTTTCCGTTTTTATTATCGCCACGCAACTTTTCAGCTTCATTCAACAAGCTCTCCAAAGCGCGTTTTCTGTATCGCCATTTTGTTATTATGTGGTGGTTAGTGCAATCATCATCCGTGCATCCAAGAGTTAAGCATTTACCGCAGTCAGTGACTGCACAAAGGCATTTTTTAGGATTGAAATCTAGCATTTTGGTATGTGTATAAAAATATCTATAAAAACGGAGGAGGTGAGATTTGAACTCACGGCCCCGTTTCCGAGGCTCCGCTTTTCAAGAGCGGTGCAATAAACCGGGCTCTGCCACTCCTCCCTCATTACGATACTATCAAAATGAGCCGATAATGTATAATGTCTTTTATGCGTTATCTTGGAATTGATTACGGCGCGAAGCGGGTCGGGATGGCGCTCTCCGATGAAGGGGGGAAGGTTGCGTTTCCACATTCTGTGCTCAAAAATGATGCGAGTTTATTGAAAGATGTGGCACGCATTGTAGAAGAGCAGAAAGTTGAACTCGTAGTTATCGGCGAATCAAAGGACTTGGAAGGAAAAGAAAATCGCATCGCACGCTCTGCGGCGCGCTTCAAGAAAGAACTTGAAGCCGCACTCGGTAAAAAAGTGGAATATGAGCCGGAGTTCTGGTCATCAATGCAAGCAGAACGGTGGCAGGGGAAGACAGACAAACTTGATGCATCCGCGGCGGCAATTATCTTGCAGAGTTTTCTGGACAAACATAACTCAAAAACACGATGAAAGAAATTATTGAATTTTTTAATCCGACTTATCTGGTGACTGCTGTCGGGCTCTTAGGCGTACTTGCTATTGTTTTTGCCGAGTCGGGCCTGTTTTTCGGGTTTTTCCTGCCGGGCGATTCGCTTCTTTTTACCGCAGGACTTTTGGCTTCGCTCGGGCAATTTAATGTGATTCTGCTCTGGCTCGGCTGTACCCTTGCAGCAATTTTAGGCGACAGCGTGGGGTACGCCTTTGGCGCGCGGGTTGGACCCAAAATCTTTACGCGCGAGGATTCGCTCTTTTTCCACAAGAAACATATAGAGCGCACGCAAGCGTTTTATGCGCGGTACGGAAAGAAGACCGTGGTGCTCGCGCGGTTTGTGCCGATTGTCCGCACTTTTGCGCCGATTCTTGCCGGTGTCGGAAAGATGGAGTACCGCGTGTTTCTTGTATACAACATTCTTGGAGGCTTTTTGTGGACGACCCTCCTCATCTTTCTCGGATTTACGCTCGGCTCTATGATTCCAAACCCGGACCGGTATCTCCTCCCCATTGTTTTTGCAATTATCGTAATTTCTTTTCTTCCACTTATCCGCGAGTGGTGGAAAAGTAAAAAGTCGCCGGTGTTATACTAGTTTTGTATGCACAATACTCTCTATCGGCTGTTTGCACCACCACGCTTTTTGATTATGCCCGCGGCGGGCATAGAAATTTCAGACGCATTCGTTCGCGCGCTTTCTTTTTCCGGCTCTCTCGGGACCATGCGGGTTTCGTGGTGGCAAGAAGAAGCGCTTCCGCGCGGTGCCATAGTTGGCGGCACAATCAGCGACAAAAGCGCCGTAGTTGAAGTATTGAAGAAAATTCGTATTGCACACGGTTTCAATTTTGCGCACATTTCTATTCCTGAACAGAAATCGTATCTTTGCGAGCTCGAGGCGCCGGTCGCATCTCCCGAAGAGGCGCGTTTGACTATTGAACCGCACCTCGAAGAACAGGTGCCGATTCGCGCTTCAGAAGCGGTGTTTGACGCTGTGTTGGACAAGCAATCGCCCGCACTCGCAGGAAGCACCAATCGGATGTATCGCGTAGCGGCGGCGCAAAAGAAAATCGTGGAATCCTACGCTGAAGTGTGCGTCACCGCTGGAATCGCGCCCCTTTCTTTTGATATTGAAGCCGGCGCAATCACGCGCGCCATTATCGGCGCGCGCGACTCACGCTCGCTCCTTGTCGTTAATTTATCTGAAGACGATACAGGATTGTATGTATTCAGCGACGGCGCCGTTCGTTTCGCTTCTACTGTGCCGCTTGTCGCAGGCGAATCCGTTCCAGAAGAAATCTTCCGCGCGCTCGCGGGCGAGGTAACGCGAGTGCGCGAATTTTGGGAAACGCACGGAGAGGCAGGCAAGAAAATTCAGGGGGTCGTTGCATGCGGCCGCGGAGCGGCATTTCCGCACACGCTTTCCACGCTTTCCTCAACACTTCATCTTCCGGTTGAAGCGGCGACCGTGTGGCAAAATGCGTTTTCTGTGGAGCGTGCGGTGCCACCCATGTCGCGCGACGAGTCGCTTCGGTTTGCGGCGCCCATTGGCTTGGCTCTTCGCTACTTCTCGTATATTTAATTTTTGTTATATGTTTAATTTACTTACTGAACAAGCGAAGAAAAACGTAGCAGTGGAATATCGCTTCCGTCTCGCGATTGTAGCGTGTGCGTTTGTGTTTGCGGAAATACTACTCGCTTTGCTCGGCGGCGCCTTTTCTTTTTTGGCTATTCGCGGCGAGGGGAAGCGTATTGCCGGAGAAGCTGCGGCGCTTGCTGGCGCGCGCGATGCGCGCGCTGGAGCCGCTCAACTTTCTTCTGTTACCGAGATTCAGGCGCGCCTTGAGATGCTTGCGACGAATGTTCCTGCGCATGTTTCCGGCGCACTGGCGGCATTGGTAGCATTGCGTCCACAAAGCATACGCATCGTTGCGCTTACAGCGTTTCCCGCCGGAGAGGGGAATTGGAGTTTGTCGGCAAGCGGAATTGCGGCGACGCGCGACGCGCTCGCTTCATTTGAGCGCGCGCTCAATGGCGACCGCAGATTTGCGGAGGTAGAGCTTCCGCTCGGGAGTTTTGCAAAAGATAAGGAGCTTCCATTTACCGTAACCGCGGCATACCGCGACACCCAATTATGATTCCGTTTCGTTCAACAAAGTTCTTGCTGGTTTTGTGCATCGCGCTTGTCGCGACTGGTGCGGTTGCGTATGCACTGCTTTGGTTTTTGTTTGCCAGAGAACAAAGCCGCGCAGCTACAATCTCTGGAGGGCTACGCGAAGTTGAACAGGCGCGAATTTCTGACGCATCGCTTCAAACGCTTCTTTCCGAAACCGCTCCAAAACGCGCGCGCGCCGATATGCTCTTTGTCGGAAAGGACGGAATTGTTGCGTTTCTGAAAGAACTTGAACGGGCGGGCGCTTCGGCAGGAGTGAAAACAACGGTAGTAAAGGTTGCAAAAAAAGAGAGCAGGGAAGTGGAGGCCAATCTTGCGGGCGCTGGATTGGAGACGCTTTCGGTCGCGATTGAAGCGGAGGGAAGTTTTGCCGGAGTACATCGCTTCCTTGCGCTTGCGGAACGCTTGCCGCGCCCGATTGTTTTGTCCCGCGTTTCATTTGCAAAAGGCGAAAAAGAAATATGGAGCGGTGTTTTTGAATTGGAGGTATTAAAAATTAAATGAACATATATGCCGTTGTTTTATAAAAAATGTCGCGATTGGATGCTCCTCCTTCTTGGAACTTGTGTCTTCGCGCTCGCGCTCGCGCTTCTGAACTGGTTTTTGTTCATTAGGAATGAAGCGCCAAGCACAGTAGAGAACCCGCCGCGCGCCGCCTCATTTTCGCGCGAGAAACTAGATGAGGTGCTTGCTTCATTTGAGACACGAAAAGCGAAGTACGACAGTGCGCTCCGGACGCTTCCCTTGGTTGCAGATCCGGGCAAGTAAGCGTATTTTTTATAGACGCCCCCGTAGCTTAACGGATAAAGCAGCGCTCTTCTAAGGCGTTGATCGAGGTTCGATTCCTCGCAGGGGCAAAATACATCTGTGTATATCTCGCTATTGCGGGAAACATGGCGTGGTATAATTAACACAAAGGTCATTATATTTATTATGTAGTTTTTTAGTATTTAATTTTATGAAAGGACTTCATGTTATTGCGTGGATTTTGCTCGTGGTCGGCGGTTTGAACTGGGGCTTGTATGCGCTTACGGGCTGGGAAGTGGGCTCGCTCTTTGGCGGCATGGATGCGGGAATCTCCAAGCTCATCTATGTGTTGGTTGGTCTCGCGGCGGTTTATGAACTCTTCACGCACAAGAAGGGTTGTAAGGCCTGCGGCTCCGGCTCGTCAATGTAATCCGTTCGCGTTTTTTCAAAACGCACCGCAAAACCCGTCCACGACTTTAGTCGGGACGGGTTTTGGTTTGGTGGACGGTGCAGGGCTCGAACCCGCGACCCCCTCAGTGTAAATGAGGTGCTCTACCAACTGAGCTAACCGTCCGTCTTTGTAGCATACGCAACAAGGCGCGTTTTGCAAAGGTTGTAAGAAGGCGTATAACCCTATAAGATACACTCTTATGTCCTCCCCCCAATGCATCGGCATCATTATGGACGGCAATCGGCGCTTTGCGCGCGAGCAGGGGCTATCGCTCCTTGAAGGGCACAATGCGGGTTCAGAGAAGCTGAAAGAGGTGATGCGCTGGGCGCGCGAAGCGGGAATCCAGCATGTAATCGTGTACGCGTTTTCTACTGAAAATTGGAATCGCTCAAAAAGTGAAGTATTGTATCTTATGCGTCTTTTTAAGCGGGTGCTTACGCGCGAGCTTGCGGCAATAAAACGCGACGGGTTTCGCGTTCGTTGTGTTGGGCTTCTGTCGCGTTTTTCGCGCGAACTGCAAAAAATTATGCGGCGCGCGGAAGAAGAAACAGCGAACCTGCCTGGTCCAACCTTAGCGCTCGCGCTCTCGTATGGAGGCAGAGCCGAAATTCTTGACGCCGCAAACCGCGCGCTTAAAAATGGAGAGAAAAACTTAAACGAGAAAAATTTCCGCAAATACTTGTGGACGCAAGATATTCCAGACCCCGACCTCATTATCCGTACCTCAGGAGAGAGACGGCTGTCTGGGTTTCTGCCGTGGCAAGGAGTATATAGCGAGCTTTTTTTCACCAAAACATACTGGCCAGCATTCTCGCGCAATGAGTTTTTCGGGATTTTAAAAGAGTTTGGAGACCGCGAGAGACGGATGGGGAAATAGAACCTCGCGAAACACATTTTACAAAAGTCCTCGGTAACGCTCGGGTCGCTGCAATGCGACCGCTCGCTCCAGACATTTTGAAAATGTGTTTCGCTCGGTTTTTCTTATGAATTCCATTCCAATTTTGTATGAAGATACTGATGTGCTTGTTATCAACAAACCGGCGGGTTTGATTGTGCATTCAGACGGCAGAACTCACGAACCGACAGTAGTTGATTGGATTTTACATACGCATCCTGAAATTAAAGGCGTTGGCGAAAACAAAGAAGCCGAACGGAGCGGTCTTGTGCATCGTTTAGACCGCGATACGAGTGGTGCGATGGTTGTTGCAAAAACACAGAAAGCATTTGAATTTTTAAAAAAGCAATTCCAAACACGAGAGGTAGAGAAAATATATCACGCGTTTGTGTACGGAAAGATGAAGCAAGACGAGGGCGTCATTGACCGTTCTATTGCACGGAGCAAGCGAGGAGGAGCGCTATGGTCCGCGACGCGCGGGAAGAAAGGGAAGGAGCGCGAGGCGGTTACCGAATATCGCGTACTTGCTCGTTTCCAAGGACAGTCCTTGGAAAGCAAGGATAGTGTACAGGATAGTCCTTGGTTTACATTTCTAGAGATGCGGCCGCTCACGGGACGGACGCACCAACTCCGCGTGCATTTGAAAGCCATCAACTATCCGGTCGTGTGCGATAAACTGTATGCTCCGAACCGCGGATGCCCGCTTGGTTTTTCGCGCCTCGCGCTCCACGCGCGCTCGCTCACGCTCGCGCTTCCCCCACTTCGCCAAGGCTACGCGGGGCAAGCAAACGGGAAAGAAATAAAAATAGAAGCGCCGTACCCGGAGGATTTTGAAAAAGCTCTGTCCTTTACCGACACCTGATGGTGATGTAACATTTGCTCTACCACCACTGTTCTATTTTACAGAAATTCAAACAGAAAAGGCTTATATGGATATGACCCTGTCAGCGTTGCTCACAGCCCGCGCAGCGCTTCACCAGTTCTTTACAAAGGAAACAGTTGACTTGCATGATATGTTTGTTCTTAATGAGAAAGATCTTGCAAGCACTAATTTTATGCCAGTCTTCCGCCCAGCTGGAGCAACAAACAAGATGGCGGTTGAGTGGAAAAGGAAAATGGGAGTGTCTGTGTGGGTGCAGGTAGATGTGATGAGGTACAAAAATGCCAAGGGACCAAGAGTTTCCGAACTCTATCTAATAAATCGCTCTCTATACCCAGATCGTTGTGCCGCTCATAAGGAAGCAAGAAACCCAAAGAGATTCATCACACGAAGAACACTCTTGTGCGGTCTCTATGAATGGTGCGACGCTGATTCGTTTCAGTTCTCTCTCACAGGGGAACATCTTGATCCAAAGTCCTTCCCGCCAACTTGGTTTCCGGGAGACCGTCTCTCCGACGGTCGAATTGCATATGCGGACTGTTGTAGCCCCGTGAGTGAAATTGGTCATCATCTGATCCGACTTAGATGTGCGCACAGTACTTACTATGAAGCATGTCGTTCAGTCCGCGCGATGAAAAAAGTTCCACTGAGATAAATCCTCCCTACACCGCCACCGTGGATATCCACGGTGGCATTTTTGTTAAATCTTGGGAATCTTGAATCATAAAACAATTTATGCTAGATTGCTTCTGCTATGCCAATCACTATTTCATCCGTAAATATGGAGGAGCGCAAGGCGCTTGATTTGCGTGCAGGCGACACTGTGCGCGTGACGCAGAAAATCACCGAGCGCGTGATGGAGAAGGACAAGGTGAAGGAAAAAAAACGCTTGCAGGCGTTTGAAGGTTTGGTGTTGGCGCGCAAGCACGGCCGCGAGGCGGGGAGCACCTTTACCGTGCGGCGCGTGATTGGTGGTATTGGCGTGGAACGCATTTTCCCGCTATATGCGCCGACGATTGAAAAGATTGAAGTATTGAAGCGCGCGAAAGTGCGTCGCGCGAAGCTTTACCACATCCGCCGCAAGGCGGCGAAAGAAATCCGCCGCGCGATGCGCCACGAGCGAGTAGAACAAAAACAAATCAAGACGGAAGCGGCTCCGGTTGCAGAAACTCCTGCTCCTGAAGAAAAGAAATCATAAAAACTCACCCCGCTTTTGCGGGGTTTAAGTTGTCCACAACTGGTAGACGCTATACGCTTGAGCATGGTAAGATGGATATATGGGAAAGCCAGGACCAAAACCAAGACATAAGGTCATTATCAAATGGTCACAGGATTTTGCGTACGCAATAGGATTGTTGGCGACAGACGGAAATCTTTCTCCTGATGGAAGGCATTTGAATTTGACCTCAAAGGACTTAGAGCAAGTCCAGAATTTTCAGAAAGCATTAGGTATCGCCTATAACATCGGAAGAAAAGGAAATGGAATGAGTAAGGAAAAGAAATATTATGTCGTCCAGTTTGGCGATTTGTTTTTCTACGCGTTTTTGGAAAAGATCGGTTTGCATAAAAGAAAATCAAAAACACTGGGTCCGCTGAATATTCCAGATAAATATTTTTTCAGTTTTTTGCGCGGCGTTTTTGATGGTGATGGATCTACCTATTCTTATTGGGATAAAAGGTGGAAATCAAGTTTTATGTTTTATCTCGGATTTGCTTCAGCGAGTAAAGCGTTTATAGATTGGTTGCGCGTAAAGATTGAAAAGAAGACGGGGAGCGTAGGACATATTACCAAAGATGGGAGAGGTTCTACATTTCAGTTAAAGTACGCCAAAGCGGAAAGCTTGAGGGTTCTAAAAAAAATGTACCCGAAACCAAATGTCATGTGCCTTTCAAGGAAGCGGTTGAAAATTGAGAAAATGTTGGTTATAGTGGGGAAGTCACTGTAGACGGCGGTCAATTTGACAGAGTCGCGCGGGTGTTGTAATGGTAGCCAAGCACGCTTGAGGTGCGTGTGCCGAAAGGCGTGGAGGTTCGAATCCTCTCCCGCGCATTTTGTAGCGAAGCGCAGAAATGCGCGGGAAACGAGCAACCCGCGTTGCTCGTGTGAGGACGAGCAGACCTTGAGTTAATCGCACGGAGCGAAGCGAGTACGATACGAAAGGTGTACCGAATCTGTAAGATTCAAGATTCCTCTCCCGCGCATTTTGCGGTATAATAGCAAAAAGGAGTCGATTTAGTAGTTCTAATTTTCTTAATTTTTATGGCAACAAAAGAAAAAGAAATAGGGAAGGTCGTGCATTGGTACGGCAAAATCAATGTCGCGGTGGTTAAGCTCGCGGGCGGGCTCAAGGTCGGTGATAAGGTAAAAGTGCGTCACGGAGAGAAGGAGTTTGAAGATACCGTGTCGTCTATGCAGCTTGACCACGAGCCGGTTACCTCCGGAAAGAAAGGGCAGGAAATCGCCATCCAACTCTCTCAGGAGGCAAAAGACAGCTCTCTCGTGTACAAGGCGTAAGCATGTGGTACACGCGCAAAGGAGACAGCGGCTCCACGAAAACGCTTCGGCAGAAGCCCGGGGTACGCATTTCAAAGAGTTCGTGCACAACCGAAGCGCTCGGTGCCTTGGATGAACTCAATTCGTTTTTGGGTTTGATAAAAGTGCGCGCGCTCCAGCTTCCGCTTGAAGTGGGCGGAAAGCCGCTCGCCGAGCTTTTCCACGGCGTACAGGAAAATCTTTTTATCGCGCAAGCAGAGCTTGCTGGCGCGGATAAACGCATCGTCAGTGAAAAAGTGAAAGCGCTTGAAGCGATTATAGATGCGGCTGAAAAAAAGCTTCCGCCAGTAAAATCGTTTTTTATCGGAGGCGGCGCGCCGAAGGGCAGATGGAGCGCGGCGCGCGAGCTCGCAGCTTTTCTGGACATCGGGCGCACGATTGCGCGGCGCGCGGAGCGCGCCGTGGTCGCCGCCACAGAAAAGAGGGAAGCGATGCTTTCAGAAGGCACGCTTGCGTACTTAAACCGGCTCTCATCGCTCTTGTACGCTCTGGTGCGTTTCTTAAACCACGGCGCCGGCGTACCCGAAGCGGCTCCGAGTTACCGGTAAACACTCCATTGACGAGTGTATTGCTATCGTCTATACTTTGGCTATATGACAAAAATGTTGTTGAGCGTTAAAGTGGAGCCGAAAGTGAAAAAAGCCGCCCAGCGCGCCGCGCGCGAATTGGGCTTGCCTCTTTCGCTTATCGTGAATGAAAATCTGCGGCGTTTCGCATTGGAGCGAACAGTTACCTTTGCCGCGCCGGAGAAAATGAGCAAGAAATTAGAACGGCAACTTGGAAGGATTGACGCTGACATAAAAGCGGGACGGAATCTTTCCCCTGTCTTTCATTCTGGAGAGGAGATGGATAGATATCTCGATGCTCTATGAGATTTCGGACTCACCCCGTCTTTGATAAAAAATACGCCAAGCTTCGTGCGGGTGAAAAAACGCGATTTAAGATTCGTCGTGAATTGTTTTTGAGACAGCCATTTCATCCACTGCTCCATAATCACCCGCTTCATGGGAAGTATGATGGTTTTTGGAGTATCAATGTTGGAGGAGATTTACGCGCACTCTATAAACATGAAGCAGACGACTTTGTTGTATTCTCGAAAATTGGCACGCACCACGAATTATTTGGTTCGTGAAAAGAAATGTGGTATTTTAATTTTATGGTGCCTATAGTGTAGCGGCTCTGCACGAGGGTTTGTGGAACCCTAAGTTCCGGATCGACACCGGATAGGCACCCCCAAATTGTTGTTACTCGATGTAGTGATATAATAGACATAGGATTGAATACGGAGGTCTAAAATGAAAAGAAAAAAAGATGCGCACTGGAAACGGAAACGGGTGATTGCGATTACTGAAACACAAGTCCATCGGGCATTTCATGAGCTTGCGCTCACAGAATGCAAACGGTGGGTGCGTCGCAGGGGTGGAAATGTGCCGATTCGTGCACATGATTAAAAGGGGCGGAACTTTTTCGCCTCTTTACTTTGGCTGTAGGTGATGCAGAATAGAGCGGTGAAAAAATTACCAGTTATATTAGACGGGCGCGTGGTGCGTGATGAAATACAAAAGCGACTCAAAAAAGAGTTCGCCGCGCTTGCGCATCCGCCCGTGCTCGCCATTGTGCAAGTAGGCGACGACCTTGCGTCCGGCGCATACATCAAGCAAAAAGCGCTGTTCGGCGCGTTCGTCGGCGCGCGCGTGATTCATGAGAAGTTGCCGCTCGGTGTGAACGAGAAAGATGTGACGGATTGCATACACGCGCTCGCCGCGAACCCGTCTGTTTTTGGAGTCATTGTGCAGTTGCCTTTGCCGCCGCACCTTTCGCGCGAACACATACTTGATTTTGTGCCGTATGAGAAGGATGTGGACGGACTTTCCGACGCGAGCGGGTTCGTGCCTGCGACTGCGCGTGGAGTATACGAACTTCTTTCACATTACGACATTTCAGTTACAGGAAAAAAAGTTGCCGTGTTCGGGCGGTCTCTCATTGCCGGCGGTCCGATTGCACAGCTCCTCTCTGCAAAAGGTGCTCGTGTGTCCGTTATTCACAGCAAAACGCCTCCGCGCTCCGCGCAAAAAATTTCCCGTGCAAGCGATATTGTGATAGTTGCAATCGGGAAGCCGAAGTTTATCGGATTGGAATATTTTAGAGGCGATAAAACACAAGTTGTGGTAGATGTCGGAATCAACCGTATGGAAACTGGCGAAGTGCTTCAAGAAGAGATGCCACGCACAAAATTAATCGGCGATGTGGATTTTGATGAGGTAAAAAATATGGTCGCCGCAATCTCGCCCGTCCCCGGCGGCGTAGGTCCTATGACTGTTGCGTGTTTGTTTGAGAATTTGCGCGATGCCTTCACCTCTAGAGGCACCAGATGTTGATAGGCGGCAAACATCTGGTGCCTTTCTGCGCCTCAAAAGAGCCATCTTTTCCCACACCACTTGACAAAAAAGCACCGTTTGTGCTACACTACATCCAGTTCAACGCACCTTGAAAGAGCAAGGTTCGCCATAGCGTTTTGTTCACACTGATACAGTGTAGATAAAACGCTGTGGCGAAGTCTGAGACCAGCCAATACAGCATGTCGGAAAACATGTAAAAACGGAACGACCTATCTATGGCAACCGAACAACAGATTCCTAAGCTCGCGGGATTACTTGTCGAGCACCAGAGCTGTTTTTCAGCTCTGTCAACCGAAGACGCGCAGTGGGTTATCGCCGATACAAAGAATGCAATCGCGATTTTTGTGGATGCGGTAAAGAATCGGACGAACATTGGCACACCCAAACTACTGGAATTCGTGACCTCGGTCACCGTTCCAGGCGTGAACAAGTTTGTCGCCGCCGACCACTTCAAACACGGGGGAACGGTGGACGGAGTGAAGTGCTACCTCTGGGGCGACTTTCAAAAGCACTTCCTCGGAAAAACCGAGAAGGATGTCGCA
>VMFZ01000029.1 GCA_007376285.1 Parcubacteria group bacterium Gr01-1014_17 | reverse complement strand
CGGACAAAATTTCGCTCATATCACCCCTTTCCCGCTCGGCGAGCCGTGGAAAGGATTTTTCAAATGGCGGGTTGGGGACTGGCGCGTCATCTATGCGGTACGTGATGCTGATCGATTGGTTCTGATCCACCACATTGGCCGGAGAGATAAAGTCTACAAGCTGAATAAATAGCGCTTATGCGCAAGAGGTTCAAAATGAAGCGCCATAGCTGCGGCCTCTGCAAACCGCACAAAATGCACGGCGACAATCGCTGGAAAGGGAAAGAATTTGCAGGATTAAAAATATTTGAGCGCGAGAGAAAAGAGTGCATAGGATAATTATTGCCGGGTCGTCTAATGGTCGGACAGCGGTCTTTGAAGCCGCGAATGAGGGTTCGATTCCTTCCCCGGCAGTCGATACGAATATGCTAAAAGATGAAAACATTGAAGAAAAATTGGATTGGTACAGAGGGAAAATACTCTCTGGAGCCAGTGAAATAGAAAAATCCCTAGGATGGCGACTCAGAACATATTTTTTCCCAACATCTAATATAAACGCGTCAATTTTTTACCAAAGTATTCTAAATGCTAGTTACTTTACTTTTGAAAGAAAGATTGCGCTCTACCAAAAAATTCCTTACTTCAAAAAATTAAGGAATTATGCACAAGTCATAAATTCTTTACGTTTTATTCAAAAGCTTAGAAATGAATTAGCCCACTGGGAGTTGTTAGGCTACGGAACAAAAAATAGAGACGAGATCATTATATACAATCCGGTTACATTTAAAAAGAGGAGATTAAACAAGAGGATAATTGAAGAATTTATTGCTCATGACAAACGTTTGCTCAAATTTTTCGGTTGGAATTACAAGCTTGAAAGCAAATATGGGATTAAAAACAAAAACATCTCGAATAGTAGAACTATAGAAATTAGAGAGTTTGCTCGATTGTTAAGATATAGCAAAAGAATATGACTTTTATGGATCACATAAATTTATGCAGTTCCATAATACAAAGACACATCAAATATTACTCTTTGCTGTTCTACTTACAGCAGTTGCCGTGGTTGCGTATCTGGCGGGGAGCGCACGTGTGCGGAGCGATTTTCGTGATCGTCCGCTATTGCAACACTCGCTTGAAAAGCGCGCGGGCGGTATCGCTGGTGTGTGGGGAAGTACTCGTGTGTTTTATACCACATACTGCGGAAGTAGTTGTCTCGGCTTTGAAGTGACAAACCTAACCACGGGCGAAATATGGAAAGGGGTCATCAGCTTCATGAGCGACGATGAAGGGAGGGAATATACACTGTTTGATGATTGGAAAGGCGGAGAGTATCGATTTGATGGCGAATTTATCTCGGTGCGCGGTCGTGAACATGGAGAAAAACTTATACTCGATTTTGTTGTAGAGGACGAGAAGACAAGTGAGTCCGTCATTCATTCAGTAGAATTTTAGTGCAGAAAATGACAAGTCAGAATAGTCCGTTGCCGAAGAAAAATTTGATTGTACATTCAGCTTTATAAAATTCATGGCAGTAATCAACAAAAAGGTCTGGCGGGAATACTTTGAGGAGATTATGTCCGGCAGGAAAAAGCTGGAGTTGCGCCTTGCTGATTTTGGCGTGCGCGAAGGCGACACGTTGGTTTTGGAGGAATGGGACAAGGATAAGAAAGAATATACCGGACGGAAGACGGAAGTCGTCGCCACCTACATTCTCAAGACAAAGGGTCAGGCGTTTTGGCCGCCGGAGGAAGTGGAGAAATATGGCTTTCAAATCATTCAGTTTGAATCAAAGAAGCTATGAAAAAGATTGTAGTTTGCCGAGCATTGGATGGCACAACGCAGGAAGTGGATGCGGGAGATTTGGTTTTTCGGCCCTCTGTCTATGGCGTGGCTGTGCGGGACGGCAAGGTATTGCTGATACCGCAGTGGGAAGCGCAATTCGGCCCTGGATATGATTTTCCGGGCGGCGGGGTGGGTTTGGGCGAAACGATTGATGAGGCATTTCGGCGGGAGATGAAGGAGGAGACGGGACTGGATGTGGAGCGGGGAGAAGTGTTGCTGTGCGAATCCGACTTTTTCATTCACCCGCTCACAAAAAAGCCGTATCACACGGAGAGCGAAAAGCAGTACGCCAAAAAAGCAGAATGGGTGGATATCGCCAAAATCCGCGATCTGAAGTTCTACAATCCCATAGACAGCGTGGCTCTCATCGAAAAAGCGCTGAGAATGCACAACAAATAATAACTATGAAGAGATACTACTATTTATTTACTCTGCTTTTTGTCTTCGTGATTCCTTCGATTGCGGCGGGATATTTTTTGCGCGAGACGTTTATGGCACGTCAGTTCATCCCTTTTGTGCTCACCGTGACGGTTATCGGTAGTATTTGGGATATCTGGGCGACCAAGCATAAAGGCAGAGATCCGGTGTGGTTGTGGCAGTTCAACGCCAAACAAACCCTTGGCATTACCCTGCTCGGACTGCCGATTGAGGAATATCTGTTCTATGCGGCGAGTAGTGTATACGTCATTTTCATGTGGGAGGGGATACGGCAGATGATTGAAAACGGCGGTCAGCTCTATGTCGCCATTCCGTTGTTGACGCTCTGGACGCTTGGCGCAATACTTCTGCCCTATATGTTCGGGCCGCGCGGCGACAGACTAACAGACTAATTGAGTGAAAGTAAAAGTGTAAAGAAAAAACAGCGCGTACACGGTGTGGACGGCACGAAAAATCCGGTTTTTCTACGCGGGATTATTTCTTTTCGATATGCTGCCAGAGCCAGATGCCGGCGAGGATCAGATCGACGGTGATCACGATCCACGTGATCACGCCAAAAATTCCCGCGCCGCTCATCATGCCCCCGCCGCTGCCGTAGTAACCCATCATGATGATGAGTATACCATATATCCTCGCGCATGGTAATATATCGGTGTCGTAGGAGACGATAGTTTCCTTAGAGCGTATACTAAACTAAACCTATGCAGTACGATATTTTGGCAACAAAAGAAGCGGTTGCGAGGACGACAGAAGCGCTTGCAGGACGGGGTATTGCGGCGATGACGGTAGAGAATCGCGCAGAGGCGCTGGAACATACAAAGACACTCATTCCACCGGGCGCTTCGGTCATGAACGGATCTTCGCGCACGTTGGAAGAGATCGGCTTTGTGGAGCACTTGAAATCCGGCGCTCACGGCTGGAAGAATCTCCATGAGGAAATCCTTATGGAAAAGGATCCTGCCAAACAGACAATTTTGCGTAAGCACGCCGTCCTGTCCGACTACTATCTGGGGAGCGTGCATGCGGTC
>VMFZ01000016.1 GCA_007376285.1 Parcubacteria group bacterium Gr01-1014_17 | reverse complement strand
TTTTATGCAACACTACATTTGTACAGGCGAGTGCGCGGGAGAATCAAGTAGCCCAGGCGTGTGCCAGGCGGAGGATTGCAAAAAGGAGGGCGAGCCGCTGACACCTTGCGACTGCGCAGACGGCACGCATCACAACCCCGCACCATCACCAGAAGGCGAAAAAGCGAGCGAATAGCGTTTTGTTTTATCGCTACAATGGAACGCTTGGGCGCGGCGCAGCAATTACAAAGCCGACTTCAACTTTTCTCGGACTTCATTTAACAATTCGGTAGATGTCATAAAACTGTGGTCGGTTTTGTAATTATGTCCGTAGAGATTGTCTTCAAACATAGATTTCATAAATGCTTTTGGTTTTGCGTAGCGCGGTATGAAATGCCCGTGCAAATGTCTTGTCTCGTTTCCCAAAAATGAATAGTTGAACCAATCCGATTGAAAAGTCTTTTTTGCCGCTTCTCTCAAATTATGCAAAATCGAAAACAATTCTGTCTGTTCTGCTGGTGTTGCATCGGCTAGATCTAAGGCGTCTTCTCGTTTGCACCAAACGACGCAACGCCCTAGATAACCTTGGTTGTGATGAGCGTATATACTCCAATGCTCGTATTCTTTGATTAAGTTTCTTGAGAAATCTTCCGTCATATTTATTTTGTTTATTCGCCCGCAATGGCGCGGGAATTATAACACATTTTTTATGGGCGGGAGAGGACTCGAACCTCCATGCCTTGCGGCACCAGCTCCTAAGGCTGGCGTGTCTACCATTTCACCACCCGCCCAAAATATATTACATCCGCCCACTTGGATTCGAACCAAGGACCTTTCGCTTAAGAGGCGATTGCTCTACCAACTGAGCTATGGGCGGTACCAAGAAACTGTACGGCGAAAAACAGAAAGTGTAAAGTCGCATTTGCCCGGGGTGGGAGTCGAACCCACACTCCTTTCGGAACCTGATCTTAAGTCAGGCGCGGCTGCCAATTACGCCACCCGGGCGTAGAGGTCTGCACGACTACGCCAAAACCTACTGTAGCAAAAATTCGCGATTGACGAAAGATGTATTTCTGATCGTTATTTTCCCTTGTAATGGTTTTGTTTTGTCCATGTTTATTTCTTTTGCAATACCAAATTATAAAATAAAGAATCTTGAGGCCACGGTGGGATTTGCACCCACGCATAACGGTTTTGCAGACCGTCGCGTTGCTGTCTTCGCCACGTGGCCGCGTGCCTCTATACTACTGTGTATGCGACAATTCTTCAATTCTCTGGCGGTTTTTTTCACCGCGGTCTAACGCAAAGGAAATTTCCGGCAAGCGGCGCATTCGCGCCGCCTGCCCCAAAAATTTCCGGAACGCGCCGGCGCGGCGGTTTGCGAATTCTAATGCTTTTTCTTCTTCGGTTTCCGGAAGCACGGAAAGTAGCACTGTTGCCCGCTGGTTTTTCGGCGCAAGCTCCACGCGCATCACTGTAATAAGGGAGTTGTGATTTGATTCGGTCTCCAAGAAGCGCGCGGCTTCGCGCGCTATTTCTTTTGCGAGCCGCGATGATTTTTTCTCGTTGTGCATAGCCGGTTTATATTTCTACAATCCGCACCACTTCAATTGTGTCGCCCACGGCGAGCGGGAATGTACTTGCGGTAAGCGCGCCGAACTCCGTGCCCACCGCGGCTTCGCGGATTTTCTCTTTGAATTTTTGCAATTCTTTTGTCCGTCCTGTACCAATGCGTTCGCCGCGCCGCACGATTCTAAACTCATCACCGAGCGCGAGCACTCCTTCCAACACCTTACCGCCTACTACCTGCGTGCTTTTTTCTTCCGAAAAAATTTTCACGATTCGCGCTTGCCCAGCCACCTCCTCGCGTTTTTCTTTTGGCGTGCGCGCTTTGGCGATTTCCGTAATAAAATCGGAAAGCCGGTAGATGATGTCAAAGAGATGTATTTTCGTGCCCGTTGCTTTCGCATGCCGCTCCGCCGCCGAATCCGCGCCGACATTAAAGCCCACAAGTACGGCATCGCATGCGCTTCCCGCAAGCCGTAGGTCTCCTTCTCCAATGTCTCCAAGCCCTGCGCCGATAATTTTCATTTCAATTTTTTCACTCTGCAATTTCGCAAGTTCGTGCTTAATTGCCTCTATGCTTCCCGCTGTATCTGCTTTCACCACAAGTGGGACGACCACACGCGTTGCATTCACCTCATTTTGTTTCTCCGACTTTTTAGGATTGCGTTCGCCACTTGCGGTGTGTATCTTAAGCGATTTTTCCGCTTCTTTTTTGTTTTCATACGCGCGGAATGCATCACCAGCGGACGGAAGCTCGCTCCAGCCGCCGACGCGGGCAATACGCCCGCATCCGGCTTCTGCGATAGGTTTTCCAGAATAATCTTCTAGTGTCCGAATTATTGAAAGCGCTTTTCCGGCTACGAGCGCCTGCCCCTTGCGTACAGTACCGTTTTTCACCACAAGCGTTGCCGATATTCCTTTTGCGCTTCCGCGCTCGGCTTCTATCACGACACCTTTGGCAGTTTGCGTTGAATCGCACGGCGCTCCGTGCATATCCGCCAAAAGGAGCACTAGGTCAAGGAGTTCCGACACACCCGCGCCCGTTTTTGCGGACACGCCGGCAGAGGGCACTGCACCTCCGTACCCTTCCACATAGAGTTCGTGTTCGGCAAGCGATTGCTTCGCGCGTTCGGCATCGGCATTCGGTTTGTCGGCTTTGGTAAACGCGACCACAAACGGAATGTTGTGTTTTTGCAAAATCTTGATGGACTCCAAGGTTTGCGGCTTTGCGCCTTCGTCGGAGGCGACTGCGAGAATGGCGACATCGGCAGCACCTACGGCGCGGCCGCGACTCCCGCCAAACGCCTCGTGTCCGGGTGTGTCTATAAACGAAAGCCGCCGCTCTTTACCCTCCGTGGTTTTGTGCAGTACCTCGTATGCGCCGATGCGCTGGGTAATGCCGCCCGCTTCCTTTTCTGCAACATTGGTCTTGCGGATGTAATCCAAGAGCGTGCTTTTCCCATGGTCAACATGCCCCACAATCGCGACCACGGGCTGTCGCACCTCTGTTTGTTTTTCAGTTGTTTTTGCGTTCAGCATAAAGGACTATCCTACAACATTTTTCGCCCGATTGCGAGTTTCCCCGCTGTGTGGTTTTATGGACATTATGAAAAGAATATATTTGGACTATGCCGCCACAACACCATTAGACCCGCGCGTTAAACTGGCAATGGAGCCCTATTTCGCAAAAGCGTTTGGAAACCCGAGTTCCATTCACGCGGAAGGCGTTGCGGCAAAAAAAGCAGTTGACGAAGCGCGAACAAAAGTTGCACGCGCGCTTGAGGCGCGCGCCGAAGAAATTATTTTTACAAGCGGCGGGACTGAAGCAAATAATTTGGCGATATTTGGAGTATTGGAAGGTAAGAAGAATGCCCATATTGTTACTACCAACATAGAACACTCTTCAATTTTGGAACCGCTACGAGAACTTAAACGGCAGGGTAGAGCGGAGGTCTCGTATGTGCCGGTGGAACCGAACGGAATCGTGCGCGCAGAAAAAATTATTTCGGCAATTCGCCCAAACACTGTACTCGTGTCGGTGATGTACGCAAACAATGAAATCGGTACGATTCAGCCGATTGCGAAAATTGGTAAACTTTTGCGTAAAGCGAATCAGCGAAGCGTGATATTTCATGTAGACGCGTGTCAGGCGCCGCTGTATCTACATTGTCTGGTGAATGCTCTCGGTGTTGATTTGCTCACGCTTGATGGACACAAAATGTACGGGCCGAAAGGAGTCGGTGCGCTCTATGTGCGACATGGCACCGCGCTTGCGCCGACGATTTTTGGAGGTGGGCAGGAAAAAGGTTTGCGTTCTACGACAGAAAATGTGCCCGGCATAGTTGGATTTGCCGAGGCGCTTCACCTCGCGGTTTCCGAGCGCGCAAAAGAATCTCTCCGTCTCGCTACGCTCCGTGATTATCTATGTTCTGAAGTTCTTGAGAACATCAGAATAAAGAATGTAGTAGTGAATGGCAGTATTGAAACATGGAAGCGATTGCCGAACAATTTGAATATCTCGCTTCACGGAATTGATACCGAAATGCTGACGCTTCAGCTGAATGTGCATGGCATTGCGTGTTCTACAAAAAGCTCGTGTCTCAAAGATGAAAAGGTCTCGTATGTAGTACGCGCGCTCGGCGGGGGTGCCTCGCGCGCACAAAGTACTCTGCGGTTCACCCTTGGCCGCGCCACGACAAAAAAAGATATTGAGTATACAGTGAAAGTTCTCGCTCGTATTCACGCCCGATGTTGATGGGCTTCAAACATCGGGCGTGCCACTTCAATAAAAAACGGCGGAGAGATTGCTCTCTCCGCCGCCACAGTTCCCAGATAGGCGCCTCCTTAAATTCAAGATTTCTGTATACAGTGTATACTGTCTGTATGTTGATTGTCTACACCAAAACCGGTTGCCCGTGGTGCAAAGATGTGCTCGCATTTTTGCGTGAGAAAAAAGTTGCGTTTGAAGAGCGTGAAGTGCGCGGCAATCCCACATATTTTAACGAACTGCGCGCCAAGAGCGGACAAGATAAAACCCCAACCTTAGACCTCAACGGCGCAATCTTGGCGGATACTGACAAAGATGCGGTTGATAAGTTTTTGATAGAAAAGAAAGTGCGCGCGAATTAGCCCACTGTAGATTCTAGTAGATTCTATGTTTTATATGTCAACTAGTTATACACAGTCGAGTTTGACTTTCTGACATCTCTAAAGTAAGATGTCTGTATGGCTAATAAATACTTCGCTTTTATCAAGTCATTGCGTACTCAGCGTAACTTTTCGCAATTGGAAATTGCCGAGAAGCTCGGTATTTCCCGTTCGTCATATATCGCTTTTGAACAGGGCAAGCGTCAACTTACGCTTGCTGAAGCGGGCGAACTAAGCAAGATTTTCGAGATTTCACTTGAAGATATACAGACAGGCACGATTTCTATGCCAGAAATTATTTTGGAGAAATATAAAAAATCTTCAAAAACAAAAGTGGTTGATAATAAAATCCAAGAAAGAATTTCGGTGCCACAGGAACACCTTGAAAAATTCAAGCAGGTGCTCCTCTACCTTCTTGCGAAAATCGGCGGAAAGCCGAATGTGGGACAGACCGTGCTCTATAAATTACTGTATTTTATTGATTTTGATTATTATGAAAAGTTTGAGGAACAACTTATAGGTGCGCGGTATATGAAAAACACTCACGGCCCAACGCCGGTGATTTTTGCAAAATTGATAAGCGATTTGGAGCGCGAGGGGAAGATTGAAACCGTTAAGAGCAAGTTTTATAAGTACGAACAGAAAAAGTTTTTGGTCAACCCTGCAGTATCGCCGGATGTGTCTACCCTCTCCGCGAGAGAACTGTCTCACATTGATTGGGAATTGAATCGCCTTTCCGACATGACTGCGGCGCAGATTTCAGCGCTATCGCACATTGATACGCCCTGGGTGGTTGCCAAAGACAGAGAGTGTCTTAATTACGAGTTTGTATTTTACCGACCGGTTGAAACATCGGTGAGAGAATATGAACCGCTTTGAGCACCTCCCCGAGTTTGAAAGGGAATTAAAACGGCTTGCAGGAAAATACCGAAGCTTGCCGGATGACCTTTCGCGCCTTGAAAAAATACTCGTATTGAACCCAATGGGTATAGGGACGAATTTTATTATCATTCATCGTCAAGAAAATATAATCGTAGTGAAAACCCGACTGGCGTGTAATTCTCTCAAAAAACGATCTATACGGATTATCTATGCTCACAATGTGCTCGCGGCCACAATTACTTATCTTGAACTTTATTATAAAGGCGATAAAGATAATGAAGATAGGGAAATAATAAAGGAATATTTGAGAAATCTTTAAACCCCAATCAGCACCGGAATTACGACTGGGCGCTTGGCGGTTTTTTGGAAGAGAAAACGCGATACATTGTCCGTCACGGTGTCTTTAATATAGTCAAAGTTAATCGGATGCTGGCCTGCCGCCGCATCCTCAATCGTCTTTTTAATAATGATTCGCGCCTGGTTCAACAGGTCTTGCGACTCACGCAAATACACGAACCCGCGCGAAATAATGTCTGGCGATTTCCGCAGTTTTCCGTTCATTCCGTTCACGCTCGCGATAATCACAAACATCCCGTCTTCTGCAAGCATTTGTCGGTCCCGCAGTACCACCTCCTGCACGCCGCCCACCGAAAAGCCGTCTACCATAATCGGGTTCGCAGGCGCTTTTTCTTTGTATGTTTTGATGCTCGTGCCGTCCGCGCTAATGTCTATGAGCGAGCCGTTGTCGGGCACAATGATATTTTCTTTCGGCACACCGAGCGACAGCGCAAGTTCGGCGTGGAGCCGAAGGCGATAGTGGTTGCCGTGGGTCGGAACAAAAAATCTCGGCTTTACTTTTTTGTGAAGCCACTCCAGCTCGGCACGGTTTCCGTGCCCAGTGGAATGGATATACATTTCAGAGGTGCGATAGTGCACGATTTTCGTGCCGTGCCGCGCAATGTTGTCTTTGAGTTTCTCCACCGTCCGTTCGTTGCCTGGGATGATAGATGAAGAGAGCACGACCGTGTCGGTCGGGAGCAAATGTATGGTCTTATGCGTTTTCGTCGCCATACGCATCATTGCTGCAAACTCATCGCCTTGCGCGCCGGTCGCGAGAATAACAATGCGGTCTGGCGGGTAATTAGCCATATCCTCGGCGCGAATCATCACGCCCTCTTTCGGTTTCAAGAGTCCGGCGGCAATGCATATATCTACATTATTGCGCATACTCCGCCCTTCAATCGCGACTTTTTTGTTATTCTCTCCGCACGCTTCTATGATTTTCGCAATGCGCGTGACATGCGATGCAAACATACTCACGATAAGGCGCCCTTTGGTCGTGCGCACGATTTCAGAAAGGTTTTGCCCGACAACCGATTCTGGTGTGGAGAAGCCCGGGTTTTCAACATTGGTTGATTCGCCCAAAAGAAGAAGCGTCTTTTCTTTTTCAAAAGGCGCGTACGCTTCTTCTTCGGACTCGCTCACCACACCGTCTATATGGTCAAGTTTGAAGTCCCCCGGGTTAACGATATTTCCGTGTGGGGTTTCAATAATAATGCCCATCGCGTCGGGAATTGAGTGGGTTACGCCGAAAAAGCGCACCAGAAATCCTCCGAGCCGAATGCGTTCGTCTTTTTCAACAATCTTTATATCAAGCGCCGGCATATGAGCAAACTCTTCTTGCCTTTTTTTAATCATCAGCGCGGTGAGGTTTCGCGTATAGAGCGGCGGATTGCCGATGCGCGGCATCAGGTAGGGAATGCCGCCGATGTGGTCCAAGTGTCCATGAGTAATGAAAACCGCGCGGATTTTTTCTTTTCGCTCTTCCAAATAGGTCGTGTTCGGAAGGATGTAGTCAATGCCGGGTGTGTTTTCATTGTTAAACTGAAGCCCCATATCCATAATGATAATGTCGTTGCGGTACTCAACCACAAGCATATTTCGCCCAATTTCTTCAACGCCGCTAAGCGGTATAACGCGAACTGCGCCGTCCGCGAGCGGAGGAATAATGGTGCGTGGCTCTGTAGAAAACGCGCGGCGCGGGAGTTGTCTGCGCTCGCGGAGGCGCGGTCCCGCGCTCCGCTCGCGAGGTTTTTTTATTGCTGAAAATATGTCCGCGCGGCCTGCCTGCGCAGGCAGGCGCGGTGCAAAAGGGGAAACACTCCGTCCGGCGCCCGCATAAGGTCCTCCAAACCGCTGAATTCGTTTTTGTCTGTCCATATTTTTTTAATACTTTATTAATTTTTAGTAAAGAAAGGCCACACTTTTTCCGTATTGATGTACGCGCGATGGATATTGAGAAAGCGTTCGTGAGGAACCGAGAGCCGCCCAAGCGGCATGTTTTTTATTTTTTCAGGAAGAATGTAAATAAAGTCGGGAGAATAAAGAAATACCGCTGGCGCATCTTTCCGCAATTCTTCGGCGAATGCGCGGAGCGCCTCGTCGCGTTTTTCTTTCTCCTGCGCCGTCCGCGCCTCTTCAAGCAAGCGGTCGGCTTTTATACTCGTGTATAGTGCGATATTGAGTCCAGGGTCGTTCCGTTGTGATGAGTGCCAAAAAGCAAAGAGGTCTAAGTCCCGGCCTACGATTTCGCCGAAGAGGAGCGCGTCATACGCGCGCGGGCGGATGACGGTTTGGTTCAAGTCGCTTATGTCAAAAAATTTAAGCTCCACTTGTGCCCCTATAACGCGCCACGCGGTCACCGCAAACTCCGCAGCTTTTTTAAGTTCTGGCGTTGACGCAGTTGCGAGCGAGAACGAAAGCGCGCGCGTTTCCTTCCCATCTTTCTTTTCCATCATACCAGTATCCGTATTCAATTTCCATTTTGCACCTTCAAGAATCGCGCGCGCTTCCGCAATGCGGTCTGTTGTTTTGTCGTCCGTTGCCGTATTTTCCGAAACGCCTGCGATTCGCTCCGGAATCGGTCCGTCAATGGGCGTGCCATATCCGCCGAGCACATTATTCACGAGCTCATTTTTATCAATCGCTTTTTCAAGCGCAAAACGCACGGCTTTATCGGCGAGCACTTTTGATTGGTTCTGGTTGAAAAATATTCCAAACACGCGCGGGAGCGGGGTTTTGATTGCGCGCACTCCTTTTTCTTGGAGCGCGCGCGCTTCCGATGGAGAAATGCCGCCCATGCTTTCAATTTCACCTTTGGAGAACGCATCTAAAAGTGTTATTTCGTTTCCGTAGAAACGAAGGATAACGCGCTCTATATACGGCGCGTCGAGCGTGTACTTTTCAAACGGCGCGAGCGTAACGGCAGTCGGCACGCGCGACGCGTTTTCGTCTACGCGTATGATACGGTACGGACCTGCGCCAACTGGCACGCCATTGAGCGGATTAAATTGGAAACTTTCAGCATCAATATTTTTCCAAAGATGTTTTGGTAAAATCCCCAAACTCGCATTTTCAAGAAACGGCGCGTATGGACGTTTCAAGGTAAGTCGCACCTCGCGTTCTCCGAGTTTCTCCGCGGCGACGCCTTCCCAGTTGGCGCGTTTTACACTTTTGATAAGCGGGTCTTGCGCTTTTTGTATGGTAAATAAAACATCGTCTGCGGTAACGGGCGCTCCGTCATGGAACACTGCGCTCGGCTTAATCCAAAAGGTGTAGGAGCGGTTGTCTTCGGAAATCTCATAGCGTTCGGCAAGGTCTTGGACAAGATCGCCCTCGGATGTTGCTTTAAGGAGTCCTGCGTATACAAGCGCGGTCAAATCGCGGTCCGCATCACTTGCTGCAAGAATTGGGTTTATAAATCGCGGCGTGCCGATGATTCCCTCCGTAAACACGCCGCCGCGGCGCGGGATTTCAATCAAGAAAAAGTTGTTCGCCTGCGCCACGAGCGCCAAAGTTGATGCGGCGAGGAGCGCACATAATACTCCGAAAAACAAACGCTCGGTTTTAGAAAAAGCGTGTCGCGCGTTGTCTAACCGTTCAAAAAACGGAAGCGACACGCGTCGCGTGAGGAATTGGAAGAGATTATTTAACACAAGAAATTAAATCAAGTGACCTGCGATTGCCGAAAGGAAAAAGAGGATTCCGACGATAATAGTGCCGATAAAAAAGAATCTTTCCGCTCCGCGGCGCGTGTGAAAACCGGCGGCAAAGTTGTCGCCAAACGCGCCTCCGAGCCCTGCGGCGGATTGCTGAAGCAATATCCCCGCGATGAGTACAACTGAGAGGAAAACCTGTATGTACGGAAGTATCTGCGCAAGCATAGTCGTGATGTACCGAGGATAGCATAATGGGGCTGGGGGCGCAAACTAAGGAAGACACCACTCCTGCCAACCCCCTCTCCACGACTGCTGTCGGGGTTTCTCCCCCATAGGGGGAGAATTAAAGAGGGGGTGGTGGCAAAAGAAAAAAACCACCCCTCCGCCCAGCCGTAGTTTTCCCGAAAACTACAGCTGGGCACCTCCCCTTATGTTAAGGGCAGGTGGAGAGTGAGATTAAAATCTTTCGGACTACCCCATCTATATTTTCATCAACTTCGCTATCCCAAAAGCGAAGCACGGAAACTCCTCGCAGATTCAGAAACTCAGTACGCCTCGTATCGTATTCCTTATTTGCTATATGTTGCGAACCGTCAATTTCAATCGCAAGTTTCTTTTCAGGGCAATAAAAATCAACGATGTACCACCCGATACTTTGTTGTCTGCGAAATCTATAGCCGAGTTTATTTTTTCGCAAACGCCCCCAAATCATCGCTTCTTGCGGTGTTGCTTCGGTACGGAGTTTCTTTCTCCGTGAGTACAATTCTTGTTTATTGTGCACGCGCATCTTTCTATTGTACTTCTTTTTTCTTGTTATTTTTTACCCCCTGCCCTTAACCTAAGGGGAGGGGGAAAGGGGGAGGGGTGTCGTGTGTCTACAGAATGAACCCCTCCGCCTCGTGGGCTCGGCACTCCTTACAGGAGCTGTACACCTTTCGCATTCTGAAGACAGAACGCTCAAGGTCTTGCGAAGCTCCAAGTATTCGCTTCTCACCCCTTAGGTTAAGGGCAGGTGGAGAGTAGAAGGGAGATGGGTGCCTTTATCTGTCTGAAAAGAAAATCCCCCCAAACGCG
>VMFZ01000002.1 GCA_007376285.1 Parcubacteria group bacterium Gr01-1014_17 | reverse complement strand
GTGTTTGCCGAGTTTGGTTCGCTTCGCTATATCGGCACAAATCCGCAAGCGCAGAGCATTATTTCCGTCTCCGGAAAAGGAGAGGTCGTTGCAGTGCCTGATATTGCGACATTTAGTTTCTCAGTTGAAAAAGAGTCGCTCTTTGTTGCGGATGCGCAAAGCGAGGTGGCGAAGCGTACCAACGACATCATTGCGTTTCTAAAGAAAAACAATGTGTCCGAAAAAGATATCAAGACATCTGGTTACAATATTTACCCTCGCTATGAGTATGTAAAAGGAACGCGCGGAGAAGAGTATTTTCCGTCCACAGAAGGGAAGCGTGAGTTGGTAGCGTATGTGGTCACACAAAGTATCACCGTAAAAGTTCGCGCGCTTGCGGATGCGGGCAAGCTCCTGTCCGGCATCGGAGAACTTGGCGCAACGAATGTTTCCGGCCTCTCTTTTGATTTTGATAAGCGCGATGAATTGGTGCGCGAAGCGCGCGACAAGGCGATTGCAGACGCGCGTTCAGAGGCGGAAAAATTGGCTAAAGCACTCGGCGTGCGGCTCGTGCGCATTGTTTCTTACAACGAAGGTGGCGGATATCCAATTTATTACGGTAAAGCGGAGTCAACGGCGTACGGCATGGGCGGCGATAGCCGCGTGACGCCCGAGATTCCAGTCGGCGAAGACAAGCTCGTCTCGCAAGTGAGTATTACCTACGAGATCAAATAGAATTTGACAGCAATTTTGTTTGGCGTATTATGGAGGTGTTGCCCCGCGAGGGGTTTTTTAATAAAAAACTATGGCTCGGATTACCGATTATCTCAAAGAAACGCGCGCAGAATTGCGCCATGTGAACTGGCCGACACGAAAGCAGGCCGCGGTTTTTACTGTACTCGTGGTCGCGGTTTCGCTTATTACCGCCGCCTATCTTGGCGTGTTTGATTATGTGTTTTCGCGGATACTCCGTTTAGTTATTTAATATGTCAAAACAACAAACAGCGGAACGAAACTGGTACGCGATTCATACATACGCCGGGTATGAGAATGCGGTGGCGCGCAATCTGAAACAGCGCATTGAGTCCTTGGGTATGGAGGGCAAGATTTTCAATGTGGTGGTGCCCGTGGAGAAGAAGATAAAAATAAAAGGAGGCAAGCGCGTGGAGGAGGAGGAAAAGATTTACCCCGGGTATGTGCTCGTTGATATGACCGTCACCGACGATTCGTGGTATGTGGTGCGGAACACTCCGCGCGTAACGGGCTTTGTGGGGTCGGGCGTTTTCCCCGTGCCGCTTGATAAAAAAGAAGTGGATGGGCTTTTTGCACGAATGAGTGCAGAGAAGGTTGAGCACAATATAGACCTCGTGCCGGACGATGCGGTGGTGATTACAGACGGGCCGTTTAAGGAATTGGAAGGCAAGGTCGCTGAAGTGGATAGGAGCCGCGGCAAGGTGAAAGTTCTCGTATCTATGTTCGGGCGCGAAACGCCGGTGGAATTGGACTTCCTTCAGGTTAAGAAGATTTAATAAAATTACATGGCAAAAAAACTTATCCGAAAATTAAAAGTAACAGTTGCGGGCGGCGCGGCAACGCCCGCGCCGCCCTTAGGTCCTGCCTTGGGGCAGGCGAAGGTGAATATCGGCGAGTTTGTTACCCGCTTCAATGCGGCAACGCAAAAGATGAAAGGCGAGACGCTTCCTGTAGAGGTGTATATCTTTGATGACAAGTCGTTTGATTTGAAAATAAAAGCACCGACCGTTTCCAGCATGCTTTTGAAGGCAATCGGCAAAGAGAAAGGGGCGGGCAAGCCGCCTGTTGAAAAAGCGGGCGCGATTACCAAAGCTAAACTGCGCGAAATTGCGGAAAAGAAAATGCAGGACTTGAACGCTACAACTATTGAGGCGGCGGAAAAGATTATTGCTGGCTCTGCTCGCTCAATGGGAATTGAGGTGAAGTAAGTTTACGCGCGTTCCAAATCAACCCACACATATTTCAGTCCGGTTTTGGGGTCGATGCGCTCTTCGCGGAAGACCTCTTTCGTAAAGTCATTACGCCAGTCGGGGAAAAAAGTGTCGCCCTCGGCGTCGCTTTCTACGAGCGTGAGATAAAGTTTGTCGGCAAGCGGAAGCGCTTGCTGGTAAATTTCTCCCCCGCCAATAATAAAGATTTCAGGGTCTTTAAGGTCGGACCTTTTTCCCGATTCAAGGTCCGACCTTGCGAGACCAATCGCATTCTCCAACGATGACGCGACAATTACTCCTTCCGCCACGCCTCCTCGGCGGGCATGTTTAAAATCGGGATTGCGCGTTATAACTATGTTTGTGCGGTTCGGGAGTGCCTTGCCGATGGATTCAAAGGTCTTGCGGCCCATAATAATCGGATGTCCGGTCGTGAGCTCTTTGAAACGCCTTAGGTCGTCCGAAATGCGCCAAAGGAGCGCACCCGTTTTCCCGATAGCGCGGTTGTTTTTTCCGACTGCAACTATAATACTGATTTTTGCTTGCACGAAGTTATTTTACCGCATGTTCCGCTTTCAGTTTTTTTATATCTCCCTTTAATATAAGGCGCGACTCAATCGCTTTTTCCCGTTTGATGCCCTCTATAATGTCGCGCTTATGGTACTTGCTCTTTTGCGGACTCACGGGCTCGGTGAGTTCTTCAAATACGACTTGGCACAGCCGTTCCCCAGGGTAGAGTCGCACGATTTGCGATGCCGTGTTATTTCGTATTGGAAGCGTTAGTTGACCTTCATAGCCGGAATCAATGATGCCGGTGAGGTCCAGCGAGAGTCCTTTGCGGTTGGTAGACGAGCGAGGGTATAAAACCGCCATCAAATCGTTCGGCACTTTTATTGATTCAAGTGTAACCACGAGCACATATTCGTGCGGCAAGAGGTCAAAATATTGCCCATGCTCAAGCTCTACCACCTCAAAATATTCCGCATTCACTTTATCAAAATTGAGAATATCCAACGACTCGCGCCCTTTTTCTGTAAGATGCCAAATTTTTGGAATGAGAAAGGTGAAGCCGAGCCGCAAGTCAACCGCGTGGTCTTGTAGCTGGAATGTGTCAAGATTCGGCGAGAAACCGATTTCTTTTTTTGCAACGCGTTCAAGAATTCCTTTTTTGGTCAGTATCGCCATAGATTATGTTATAGCACAATTTTAATTCCTTTGATTGGTTCAAGTGGGTGGTATTGGATTTGTAGATTTTCAACAATTTCTTTAACTAATTTCCGGTCTTTCTTTTCCGCGCGCCCAAATGTTTTTAGCGGAAGGTTTAGGATTATTCTTTTATGTTCATTGCTCCTACGCAAGATTTCTTCTGCGGCAAAATAGTGCGTGTCGTAAATGTGCGCGTTGGAAATTGAATGGCTATAAATGCCGGGCTTTACTCCCAATCGTTGCGCAAGGATGCATTGGAGGAGAGCGAAACCGGCAACATCCGATGGCGTTCCAAGTATGATATCGTTCGAACGAATAATATTATGTAGATTAAGCCGATCACCGATTATATTAACTGTAAATGTATATGGGCATGGCACATTTTTCTTTACCACGCCGCCGAGCCCGTCGCCAGATGGGTCCCACGCCACCACAACGCCATGTCGCGAGCTGTGGTCTTTTTCAAGAAGTTTAACAAGCAGTCCCAACTGGTCACGCCCGAAATGCTTCCGCCACCGGTAGCCATAGGCAACCGTTACGACATCGCCGGGATTGGTGAAGTCGTCCCAGATTTTGGTGAACTCGCGGAGGAAATCTTCGGGCTTGCGGCTGCCAGAAATAAACCATAATTGTTCCGCGACAAACATCTGAATCGGTATTTTGCGAAGTGTTATGAGTGGGAAGCCATCTTTTTCAATATCTACGGAAAAGTGCATACCTGGGATGGCGCGCGTTTCGTGGCGAGTTCGCTGGTTCACTTCTGCAATGCCTCCGAGCATAATGCGCCGAATCATATCCTGATAAATCCCATCAAATTTTGTCATAGTGATTTTATACTATATGCTGTTTCTTATGGCCATTCAATACCCATATCTTCCGGAAGGGCGAACTGTTGAATATGTTTCTGCGGACAACCAATTTATGCGCGCTGCGCATGAGTATGCACTCGCGCATTCATTGGATGATTTTCAGAAAACCGGCAGTGTCGTGGTAAAGAATGGACGCATTATAGGACAGGGCGCAAACGGCAATAGGTATCACCAAGAGCACGGCTGTGAGCGGGTGCGCCAGCGCATTCCAACAGGAGAGCGCTATGACCTTTGCGAAGGATGCAATCCGAAAAATCACAGCGAACCGAAAGCGCTTGAAGATGCCATTTCGCATGGCGAAGATACTCGTGGCGCAGATTTATATTTATACGGCCACTGGTGGTGTTGTAAGCCGTGCTGGGACGCGATGCTTGCCGCCGGCATAAAAAATGTGTATCTTCTTGAAGGAAGTGAAAAGCTCTTTAATACAAAAAGGTGATTATGAAAAATAAAAAAGGCAAATTTTTTGTTCTAGAAGGCGGCGAGGGTTCAGGGAAAAGCACTCAAATACGCAAGATTCAAGAGTATTTTGGTGTGCGCGTTTTAATTACACGCGAGCCGGGCGGTTCTCCGTACGCCGAAGAGATTCGTTCCATTATTCTTAATTCAAAAAATGCAGGACAGGCGGACGCCAAGACACACTTCGCTTTGTTTTGGGCGGCGCGGGCAGACCATTTGAAAAATACTATTATTCCGGCTCTCGCGCGAGGGCAAAATGTTCTTGTAGACCGGTTTGATTCGTCTACTTATGCGTACCAGATTTTTGCGCAAAAGGCATCCGAACTCAAGGGCTTTTTCTGGGAGATGCGTCGGTTTTATTTAGGAAAGTATGTGCCAGCCCGTTATTTTTTCCTTGATGTGAAGCCGCGCGTTGGTTTGTCGCGCAAACAACAACAAACAGGAGAAAAACTCAACCATTTTGACGAACGCGATGTGCAATTTCACACACGAATGCGCCGCGGGCTTCTGGATTTTTTTAAACAAGTCCCGCACTCTACAATTGATGCAAACCCACAATTTGACACAGTAACCAAAGCGCTTGCCGCAGAACTGAAAAAATATATTATATAAACTATGAAAGACATTCAAATCAAAAAACTCATAGATGCCGAGAAGAAACGACAGAAAAGCGTCATTAATCTTATCGCGTCGGAAAATTATGTGTCCAAAGATGTGCTTGAGGCGCTCGGGAGCGAGCTGACGAATAAGTATGCCGAAGGGTATCCGGGGGCGCGGTATTATGGCGGAAATAAGGTGATGGATAAAATAGAAAATCTTGCAAAAGAGCGCGCGCTCAAACTTTTTAAACTTTCTCCGAGCGAATGGAGCGTGAATGTCCAGCCGCTTTCCGGCTCGCCGGCAAATGTTGCGGTGTATCTCGCGCTTGTTCCGCAAGGAGGAAAAATTATGGGAATGTCGCTCGCGCACGGTGGGCATCTGACGCATGGGCATAAGGTCTCTATTTCCGGAAAGATGTGGCAACAAGTTCCGTACGGCGTTGCTCAAAATACAGAAACGCTGGATTACGAAGAGTTAAAAGATATTGCCACACGCGAAAAGCCCGCACTCATTGTCGCAGGTTTTACCGCGTATTCGCGTACGATTGATTTCAAAAAGTTCCGCGAAATAGCTGATTCATGCAGTGCGTATTTAATGGTAGATATGTCGCACACTGGAGGGCTGGTAGCTGGAGGGGTATATCCGAGCCCGTTTCTGTACGCAGATGTTGTAACGACTACAGTGCACAAAACACTCCGTGGTCCGCGCGCAGCTTTGATTTTTTCTCGCAAAGATAATAGAGAGTTAGATAAGAAAATAGACAAAGCAGTTTTCCCAGGGATGCAAGGTGGTCCACATCTCAATCAAATAGCAGCAGTTGCAGTTGCACTTAAAGAGGCGAGTACGCCAGCGTTTCGAAAGTACGCGGCGCAAGTAATAAAAAATGCGCAAGTACTTGCGGACGAACTAAAGAAACTTGATTGGCGCATTGTAAGCGGCGGTACTGATTCCCATCTTCTCTTGGTTGATGTGTGGATGGGCGGCTGCCCTTCGACAAGCTCAGGGCAGTCGCTCACTGGCAAGGATGCCAGTGAGCGGCTGGAAAAAGCTGGTATTATTGTGAACAAAAATACAATTCCTTTTGACACACGGAGTCCCGTGGACCCCTCCGGAATACGCCTCGGCAGTGCCGCAGAAACCACGCGCGGAAAAAAAGAAAAGGACTTTCGGGAGATTGCGTGGAAAATTGACAGGGTGTTAAGAAGATAGTGCCATACTAAAAAAACTTGCACAGGTTTTTTGTTGGGTGTTGTTATATTTCTCTGCACACATTTGTTATATTGTGCGGATATTGTCCTTTGAGAATTGAATATGAATAACATACATGAACAAATCGTGCTAGTTGGAGGCGGCGGAGGTGTGTATCGCGTTGCGCGTTTTTTGAAGCATATCCGCCGGAACATTACGACCATTCAAACCATGTTTGACCATGGCGGCCATTCAGGGGAATTGCGCGATGAGCGCGGAGTTCTTCCGCCTGGAGATATTAGGCAGGCGATTCTCGCGCTTGCCGACGACACCATAGAATCGGAACTGCGCGCGCTCCTCGCGTATCGTTTTGCGCCGAAAAACAGCTCTGCGTTGGACGATGTGACAGTAGGGAATATTATGTTGACGGCTCTCTCTGATATTACCGGAAGCATGATCGGCGCAATCCATACCATGTGCCGCTGGTTCAGGATATCCGGTAATGTTTTGCCTGTAAGCTTGAGCCATTCCGAACTGTGTGCCGTGTTATCCGACGGAACTGTTGTACATGGAGAAGGTCTCATAGATACCCGCTCAACATCGGACGATCGCATGATTACCAGAGTGTTTCTTAAGCCCACTGCTCACATCTATACTCCAGCATACGAAGCACTTATTTCTGCGGACAAAATAATATTTTGTCCTGGAGACCTCTACACATCCATAGTGCCGAATGTACTTGTTTCCGGCTTTTGCGAGGCGATTAAAAAAAGCCGCGCACAGCTAGTCTTTGTGGTAAACATCATGACGAAGAAAGCGGAAACACATCGTTTTACCGCGTCGTGTTTCGCAAAAGTACTTCTATCGTATCTCGGCCGCGATCGTTTTGACGCAGTGATTTGCAACAACTCGGATTTCTCTCCAGCAATTCTGGCGCGGTATCGCAGTGAACGCGCTCGACCTGTTCGCGTTGATCTCAAGCGCCTGCAATGTTACGCAAAACGCGTAGTTCGCGTGCCACTCGTGGATGAGAGCGGAGGAGTCGTGCGCCACCACGAAGGAATTGCAACAACTCTAGCCGAGTTGTAAGTCATCGCAAAGGCGCCCACCTTTATATGTGCGCCTTTTTTGTTTGCTGAAAAATGGTAGAATCATTTCGTGATGATTACAGAAGAAATTAAAAAAGTGATTGGCGAGGCGCTCAAAGCACTCGGGGTGGATAACTCGGAGGTTTCGTTGGAACACCCCAAAGATTTGGCGCATGGCGATTATTCTACGAATGTTGCGCTTCAGTATGCGAAAGAATTGAAGATGAAGCCGAAGGAGTTGGCGGAGAAAATATTAAAAGGACTGTCCTTAAAATCCAAGGACAGTCCTTGGATTGGAAGTCCTTGGATGGGAACTTGGATGGGAAAGGCAGAAGTGGCTGGTGCTGGTTTCATTAATTTTTATCTATCCAAAGAGTTTTTTGCGGAGCAGGTGAAAGAAATTTTGGAAAAGAAAGATGATTTTGGAAGAAATGAACACTGTGCGGGAATGAGGGCTTTGGTTGAATATACGCAACCAAATCCCTTCAAGGAATTTCATATCGGGCATTTGATGAGCAACGCGATCGGAGAAGCAATCGCGCGCATTACCGCTTTTCACGGAGCAGAAGTGAAGCGCGCGTGCTATCAAGGCGATGTCGGGCTTCATGTTGCGAAAGCGGTTTATGGATATCAAAAATTAGGTGGCAAGACCATTACGGACTGGGGTAAGGCGTATGCGTATGGTTCAGAAATGTATGAGTCCTACGAGGACATCAAGAAAGAAATCAATGAACTAAACACAAAGATTTTTGAACAATCAGACAACACGGTAAATAAGATATACCAAGATGGAAAAAAGGTTAGTTTGGAACACTTTGAAGGAATCTACAAAACACTTGGGACGAAGTTTGACTATTATTTTTTTGAGAGCGAGACCGGCGTGCTTGGGAAAAAACTCGTTGAAGAAAATCTTGGGAGGATTTTTGAAAAAAGCGAAGGCGCAGTTGTATTTCCGGAATCAAAGTCAGGGTTGCATACCCGCGTCTTTCTGAATTCGCAAGGCCTTCCGACCTATGAAGCGAAAGAATTGGGGCTTGCGAAAATAAAATACGAAAAATATCCCTATGATTTTTCAGTCGTGATAACAGGTAATGAGATAAATGAATATTTCAAGGTACTTTTGAAGGCGATGGAGTTTGTATTTCCGGATTTGGCGAAAAAGACGAAGCATTTGTCGCATGGAATGTTGCGGCTTCCAACCGGCAAAATGTCGTCGCGCAAAGGCGGCGTGATTACTGGCGAGTGGCTTATTGAACGGGTTAAAAAGATGGTGTTGGAAAAAGTAAAAGAACGGGAATTTTCTGATATTGAAAAAGAAAAAGTTGCTGAAGTGGTTGCTGTCGGCTCTATAAAATACTCCATTTTGCGCCAACAAGTCGGCGGAGATATTGTTTTTGATTTCGATAAATCAATTTCGTTTGAAGGCGACTCAGGGCCGTACTTGCAGTATTCCTACGCGCGGGCGTGCTCGGTGTTGCGGAAAGGAACATCCTCCGTCCCGACATTATGTCGGGACACCTCCCTCAAGGGAGGAACTGTAAAAGCTCCCCCTTTGAAGGGGGGTGGGGGGGATGTTCTTCCTCGCTTTCTCTATCGCTTCCCAGAAATTGTTGAACGCGCTGGCAAAGAATACGCGCCGCATTATATTGCGACCTATCTTATTGAGATCGCTGGCGCATTTAACGGGTGGTACGCGAAAGAGCGCATTTTAGATGCCGGCGATGAGACGGCGTATCGCCTCGCGCTCACGCGGGCGTTCGCGCAAGTAATGAAAAACGGTCTCTGGCTTCTCGGCATCGCCACGCCGGAGAAGATGTAATGTTTGACATAAGGTTATCTTAAGATAAACTTAAGATATGCAAACGATTATTGGACTCAAGGAACTGCGGAATAATACGGAGAAATATATCGGCGCGGTAAAGCGCGGCCGCTCTTTCATGGTGGTGCGTCGCTCGGAGCCCGTTTTTCACTTAGCGCCTGTGCCGGTAGACGAGTGGGGTGATGAAGGCACTTGGGAAACAATACTTGATTTGACGAAGGGTAAAGACAGAAATATCACTGCCGGACAACTGCTCAAGTATATTCGCGAATTTGATGCCAAACAAGGTAGAAAAGTTTCTTCGAAAGCTCGGTCGTAATGGGCGCGTTGAGCTTGATGCAGTAGTTTCCCGCATCACAGCGGGGGATTTTACTGATTTAGATATAAAGAAATTGGGCGGTTTTGACAATAAGTACAGGATACGCAAAGGCGCAGTTCGTATACAGTTTTCTTTGAATGAGAAAAAATGTGCAGTTAATTTAGATATTCAATGGCGGAGCGATACGACCTATCGTTGAGACCGTTTCTATAATGATGTAAATAGGGCTCAACAGAGCCATATTTCAGCCCCTTGACAAAAAGGCACCGTCCATGCTATACTTTGCATAGTTCAAAGCACCTTGAAAGAATGGATTTATCGCCGTGGTCATAGCCAAAAGTCCCTCAACTCTGTTCGGGATTGCTGGCTATGACTACTACAGTCCATAGTTCCTACTCGGATGAGAGTGAAACTCAACGCGCAATTAAGCGCAAGGAGATAAAATGAGCGAATTATTCGCTTCCGCAGAACTCACAGCCGGTCAACTGAACGCATTGGTCAAAAACCTCATGCGTCAAACACAGGTGGATAACCCAAACGAAGCGGTCAGGTTGGTCAATTCCGGGGAATGGATTGTTACGAAACAAACCTCTTCCTGGCGCGAACAAGACGGAGTGATTCACTTCTCCGTCACAAGCGATGGCACGACTGGCGAGGCCTGGATTACCAAGCTCGAGAGCAAAGGCTTCAGCGTGGGTGACTACGCCAAGCAGGTGCTCCGTTCGCCGGACTTCAAGCCGACATCCAGCGTGACGACCGAAGTCGCCGTTCTCAAGGGCACGCTCTTCAAGAATGAAGACCGAATCACGAAGAATATCCGCGCCGAGGCCGACACGCGCAAGCTCTCGAAGCCCAACGCTGAGATGGCCTGCCTCATCCGTGAAAAGTTCACGGACAAGGAGATCGAAGCGATGGGTCTGTGGTACATCGTTGCCATGCACGAACCCATCAACGACTCCGACGGCTACCCGAACTTGCTCCGCACGGTTCGCGTCGGTGACGGTCAGTGGTTGGGCGCGTACTTTGACGGGCCCGGCGGTCGGTGGGACTCTGGCGGCGGCTTCGCCTTTGCTGTCCCGCAAGTTCAGTCCTCGGCTTCAGAAAATGAGTCCTAGCCCTCGGTCACTTGGCTTTGGTTTCGGCTTCTCACCAACCCATGTTTTACGACAGGGGTTGTTTTTGTATGTTAAAATGGCGCGATGGATGGAAATCAACAAAAAAAGACGGTTGCCGACAAAGAACGGGAAGTATTGAAGTTTTGGAAAGAAAACAAGGTTTTTGAGAAGTCCTTGCAAAAGGAATCACCTGAAGGCGACTTTGTGTTTTATGATGGGCCGCCGTTTGCGACAGGGCTTCCGCATCATGGCTCGCTCCTTTCTTCCGTGATTAAAGATGTAATTCCACGCTACAAGACAATGTGCGGATTTCGCGTGGCCAGGCGTTGGGGGTGGGATTGCCACGGGCTCCCGATTGAGAGCTTGGTGGAAAAGCGGCTCGGGCTTAAAACAAAAAAAGATATTGAGAAAATCGGTATTGCCACGTTTAATAATGCGGCGCGCGCGAGCGTTTTGGAGTTTGAAAAAGAATGGGAAAAGTATGTGGAGCGCGTGGGGCGATTCGTGGATTTCGGAAACTCCTACAAGACGATGGACAACTCATATATGGAGAGCGTGTGGTGGGCGCTTAAACAGTTGCACGAGAAAAAACTTTTGTATGAAGGAAAAAAGGTGCTTATGTATTGCCCGCACTGCGAAACGCCTTTGGCGAAAGCCGAGATTGCGATGGACAATACCTATAAAGAAATTACGGAAGAAGCGGTAACGGTAAAGTTTAAGGTCAAAAAACCGGAGAAGATTGGATTAAATGGGGATGTTTATTTGCTTGCGTGGACGACGACGCCATGGACGCTTCCGGGGAATGTCGCGCTCGCAGTGGGAGAGAAGATTGTTTATGTGAAAGTCAAAATCGAGAACGATCTTTTTATTCTTGCAAAAGATCGACTTGCCGAAGTTTTTAAAGGGAAAGCGTACGAAACAATAGAGGAAATAAAAGGAAAGAAGTTGGTTGGGTTGGAATACGAGCCGATTTTTGAAGTACCCGCGCTCAAGTCGGAGAAATCATACAAAGTGTACGCAGCGGATTTTGTTAACACGGAAGAAGGAACGGGAATCGTGCATACGGCGGTGATGTATGGAGAAGATGATTTTGCGCTCGGTCAGAAAGAAGGGTTGTCGATGGTGCAACTGCTTGATGCAAGCGCGAAGTACAACGAACACGCACCGGAGTTTTTGCGCGGAAAGTATGTAAAGGATGCGGAGGAAGAAATAAAGTCGGATTTGGAAACACGAGGATTGCTTTTTGCGCGCGCATTGAACACGCACGAATACCCGCACTGCTATCGGTGTGGGACGCCTTTGATTTACAACGCGGTGCCGTCGTGGTTCATCGCCATACAAAAAGCAAAAAAGAAAATGCTTTCGGAAAACGAAAAGATACAGTGGGTGCCAGAACACTTGAAACACGGTCGTTTCAAAAACATTGTGGAAGGGGCTCCTGATTGGAACATTTCGCGTAACCGTTTTTGGGCGACGCCGTTGCCGATTTGGAAAGAGAAGGGAGGTAGCCGTGTGATTGTGGTCGGTTCACTTGATGAATTGAAACATCTGGTGAAAAAATCTGGCAATCAATATTTTATTATGCGGCACGGCGAAGCGATTGATAATGTTAAAAACATAGAAGATTTGTATGGAGACCCGCAGAATCATCTGACAGGTAATGGAAAAGCGGGTGTGGTGCATGCCGCTGCTAATCTTAAACGCGAGAAAATTGATTTTATAATTACCTCGCCGTTTGTGCGTACGCGCGAGACGGCTCTCCTTGTTCAAAAAGAGCTCGGATTGCCGGACAACGCCGTTATAGTTGACGAGCGCCTGCATGAACGCAACGAGCAGACACTTGTAGAGGTTCGTCGGCGAGTCGGCGAGTTTTTGTTTGAAATAGAGAGCCGTTATCAAAATAAAAGAATTCTTATCGTTGGACACGGCGGTCCGTTATGGGTTTTGTCTCAAGTTGCAGAAGGTAAACCGTCTAACCAGTTTTCAGACAGAGTTATGTTGGGGCTTGCAGAAACGCTCGTGCTTCAGTTTGCACTTTTCCCACACAATCAGGACTATGAACTTGATTTGCACCGCCCGTGGATAGACACGCTGACTCTTGTTGATGAAGCTGGAAGGGAATACGAGCGCATTCCTGAAGTGGTTGATTGTTGGGTGGAATCGGCGGCGATGCCGTTTGCGTCAAAGCCGGCGAAATACCCGGCGGATTTTATTGCAGAATATATTGCCCAAACGCGCACTTGGTTCTATTACCTTCACGCGCTTGGTATTTTGTTGTCCAACAGACGCGCATTTAATGCAGTGGTTTCCACCGGTACGATTTTAGCGGAAGACGGCGCGAAAATCTCAAAATCAAAAGGTAATTACACGGACCCGTTTCTTTTGATGGACCAATACGGCGCGGACGCGTTTCGGTTGTGCCTTATGGGAAGTGTGGTGATGCAGGGCGAGGACTTGAGTTTCCGCGATGACGATGTGCGCGAAGCGCACAATCGCGTGGTGGGGATTCTACGAAACTGTCTTTCGTTTTTTGAGTTATATAAAGACAAGTATAACGGGAAAACACACGCGGAAGAAAGTATGCATATATTGGATGTATGGATACGCGCGCGCCTCGCGCGCGCTGTGCAGACAATCACAAATGCAATGGAGGTGTATGATACGCCCTCTGCGTGCCGTGAAATCCGCGCGTTCACAGAAGATTATTCCACATGGTACATCCGCCGTTCGCGGGCGCGGGTGAAGTCCGAAAACGAACAAGACAAGCAGTACGCGCTTGCGACCCAGCGCGAGGTCTTGCTATCTCTATCAAAACTCATCGCCCCAATAATGCCGTTTTTGGCGGAAGAGATGTATCAGTCTATTTTTACGGCACCAGATGTTGGGGGCTTCAAACATCTGGTGCCGATTTTGTCGGTCCCAAGCGTGCATCTTGAAAGTTGGCCAGACACTGGAAACTGGAAATTGGAAACTGGAGTGCTAGAAAAAATGGAGGAAGTGAGAAAAATAGTGTCACTTGCACTGGAAGCGCGTGCGAAAGCGAATATAAAGATTCGACAACCTCTCCAAAAATTAAAAATTAAAAAATTAGAAATTCACACAGAATTCTTACTCCTTATACAAGAAGAAGTAAATATAAAAGAGGTAATCTTTGATAAAACCCTTGCTGGAGAAGTGGAATTAGATACCACAATAACACAAGAACTCAAAGAAGAAGGTAATTTTCGCGAACTTGTTCGTGCGGTGCAGAATTTACGCAAAAAGAAAGGATTGACCATTTCCGACTTAGCAACGCTTATCGTGGACACTAGCGCGGATGGTAAGGCGTTTGTAGAAAAGTTTATTGGCGAACTCAAAAAATCCGCATTGCTTAAAGATGTTCAGTTTGTTTCGATTGCAGTTGGCGAAACAACTTCAATCTGCGGAGATCTCTATAAGTTTGATATTAAAGTGTAGATATGTCTTATCATCTCTACCACACTCCTGCACTCGTGTTGGGAAGCACACCCGTTGGCGAAGGAAGCCGGACGATTCTGCTTTTCACGCGCGAGCTTGGGCTCGTTTCTGCGCGCGCGCAAGGCATACGCCTTGCGCGCTCAAAACTCCGCTACCATCTAACCGATTTTTCGTACACGGATGCGTGGCTTGTGCGTGGTAGGGAAATATGGCGGCTTGCGAACGCGGTGTCGCGCGCAAACTTTTTCTCCGCACTCGATGGACAGGACGCCGCCCGCCTGTGTTTGGGGCGGGCGGCGCTCCTTCTCCGGCGACTTTTGCCGCCGGAAGAGAAACACGAAAAACTTTTTGATGCGGTAGTTTCGTGTGCGGCGATTTTGCAGAGTCGCGCATGCGCGCCAGGAGAACTCCGCGATATTGAGATTTTGCTCGCGCTACGCATTTTGTTCCATTTGGGATACCTCGGAGAACCACGCGAGTTTTTGGATGTTGCGGCGGGCGAGGGCTTCGGCGCATTTGAGATTTCTTCAGTTGCGCCGCTTCGGCGACAACTGGTTTCAATAATAAATTCATCTCTTAGAGTGACGGGTCTTTGAAAAATCCTCCCCCAGCCCACTCCTTTATAAAGGAGGGGGATTCAAGGGGGTGGATTTTATGTTATTATTTCGGTCATGAACGGATTGGAAAAAATACGCAAGGGCCTCTACGCTCGCGAGTCGGATGTTCCAAAAGAAAACTCTGTCGGTCACGATGTTTTCCATGCAGAGGCACCAGAGTCGCGCCCTGAATGGGAGAAAGAGCCCGCAGTTCCGGACGCGCCACCACCTCCTTCACCACGCACCGCTATGTCTTTTGCAAGAAAACTTTTTATAGTGTCATCGCTTTTTTTTGTCGCTGCTGTCTCATTTGCCGCGTTTGTCGTGCTTCGCGGCGGGAATGTAGTGAGTTCCGAAAAAGTGTCTGTGCAATTCAGCGGGCCGCTTTCTGTGGCTGGCGGCGAGCCGTTTAGTTTTGAGGTATCGGTGCGGAATGACAACAATTCCGAGATTGAAGCCGCTGATTTGCTTTTGGAATTTCCGGAAGGTACTAGGCGCGCGGACAATCCGCGTGCCGATTTTCGCCGATACCGCGAAGCGCTCGGCGCGATTTCACCAGGAGAGAGCTTACTCAAAAAAGAAGAAGCGATTTTATTCGGCGAAGAAGGCGAACAACTTTCTATTTCCGCAACACTTGAATACCGCGTACGCGGCTCAAATGCGCTCCTGAAAAAAACGGCGCGCTACGAAGTGGTACTTGGCACTGCGCCACTCTCTATTTCCGTAGAAGGTCCGCGCGAGAGCGCGAATAAAGCCCCTTTTGAGCTTGTGCTTGAAGTGAAATCAAACAGTGCAACTGCGCTCCGAGATATTATGGTTGAGGCGGATTACCCGTTCGGGTTTGCGTTTAATAGCGCATCGCCGCGCCCTACATCAGGCGAGCGAGTGTGGGCGCTTGGTGATATTCCAGCGGGTGGAACGCGCCGTATTACGCTTGCCGGAGTACTTTCTGGCGCGGAAGGCGATGAGCGCATTATTCGGTTCCGCGCAGGTCCGGCAGAAACGGGCGGCGGACGCGCAATCGGCACTGCACTAGTATCCGCCTCGCACGCAGTGCTTTTGCGCAAACCGTTTTTGGCGCTTTCCATATTAGTTGGGAGCGAAGAGGGGACGGAGTTTATTGTTGAAAAAGGAAAAACCGTGCGCGTTGGCATTGCATGGGAAAATAATTTGCCGTCGCGGGCGACTGATGCGCAAATTATCGTGCGCTTGGAAGGCGCACTGTATGACCCGGCGTCGGTGCTTCCAGAAGGCGGGTACTATCGGGCGCAGGAGGGTACTATCGTGTGGGATACAAGTTCCGATTCGTCTCTCGGTGTGTTAGAGCCGGGAGACCGCGGAGTAAAATATTTTTCCGTAAATGTGCGCGGGCCCGGGAGCGGCGTCTACGCTCTTAAAAATCCGTCATTTTCTATGAATACAACAATCGCGGCGCGCGGTCCCGCTGGGGCGGGAGAGTCAGGTGGCGCAATTGAAACAAAAGTAAAAGCAGATGTAAAATTACTTGCCTACCTTTCATTATCTACGCGCTTGGTGCGATGGAGCGGTCCGTTTTCAAACCGCGGTCCTATTCCGCCCAAAGTTGGCGAAGAAACAACATATACGATTGTGTGGTCTCTATCTAATGCATTCAATGACCTCGCGGACGCGCGGGTTTCTGCAACACTTCCATCGTATGTAAGATTTGTCGGCGCCGTGTCGCCTGTCAGTGAACGCGTGAGTTATGACGCAGTAAGCGGGGGTGTTGTATGGGATGTGGGCGAACTCAAAGCCGGAGTTGGTATTGGCGGAAGTCCGCGCGAGGTGGCGTTTCAAGTAGCGCTTGTACCAGCGGATAATCAAGCAGGTACGGTGCCGACTATTATTAGCGAAGCGGTTGCCGAAGGAGATGACCGCTTTACTGGTCGCACTGTAACAAGCTCTACTCGCCCAGCGCTCACCGCACGCTTTTCCGACGCGTCGTTTACAAGCGGGCAGGAGATTGTAGGGAAGTAATTTGTGGTAGAGTATTCGTATGGAGAAAATAGACAATCTATTGGATAAAATCGTATCGTTATGCAAGCGGCGCGGGTTTGTGTATCCGAGCGCGGAGATTTACGGCGGGTTCGCAGGTTTTTGGGATTATGGGCCGTACGGGTTGGCGCTCAAAAACAATATCAAACAGTTATGGTGGAAGATGTTTGTCATGGACCGCGACGATATGTACGGCGTGGATGCGGCGCAAATTACCAAGCACGAAGTACTCCAGGCGAGTGGACATGTGAGCGGTTTTAGTGACCCGCTCGCAGACGGTTCTCGTTTTAATACAATGTTTCGCACCTCTGCCGGAGCAGGCGAGGAAACCGCAACAGCATATCTTAGGCCCGAGACCGCGCAAGGAATCTTTACCAATTTCAAAAACATTATTGATTCGTTCCACCCATCACTGCCGTTCGGCATCGCGCAGATAGGGAAAGCGTTTCGCAACGAAATCAGCCCACGCGATTTTATATTCCGCGCGCGCGAGTTTGAACAGATGGAGGTTGAATACTTTGTAAAACCAGACGGTTGGAGAGAAGCATTTGGGCTGTGGCAGAAAAAGATGCACGAGTGGATTGATGCCGTAGGAATTGATGCAAAAAAAGTGTATGAACTTGAAGTGACGGACAACGAGCGCGCACACTACTCAAAACGCACCATTGATTTTGAGTTTGATTTTCCGTTCGGAAGAAAAGAATTGTATGGGCTTGCATACCGTACCGATTACGATTTGAGCAATCACGCAAAAGCAAGCGGTGTTGAGTTGTCGTATCTTGATGAAGAGACGAAAACAAAAATTACGCCACATGTGATTGAGCCGTCGCTCGGGGTAGACCGTACTGTGCTCGCAGTTTTGTGTAGCGCCTACACGGAAGATGAAATGAATGGCGAACCGCGCATTGTTCTTAAATTAAAACCCGCCATTGCGCCTGTAAAAGTTGCGGTGTTCCCTCTCTTAAAAAACAAACCTGAATTGGTCAAAAAAGCCCGCGAGATATTTAGAGATTTAAAAATATCAATCGGCGCGGTTGTCTTTGACGATAACGGCAATATCGGCAAACGCTACCGCCGCCAAGATGAAATCGGCACGCCGTTCTGCGTTACTGTTGATTTTGACTCTTTGGAAAAAGGAGATGTAACCGTTCGCGCTCGCGATACGGGCAAGCAGGAACGGATACCTCTTCCCGACTTGTCCGCAGAGCTTAAGAAACGGCTCGGTTGATTGAGCCGTCAAAATACGGCTCTACAAAGCCATATTTTCGCCCATTGACAAAAAGATATCAATAATGATACACTGTCGGTAGTTCAATGTACCTTGTAAGGTTACGGAGGACCAAGACAAAAACAATAAATGAAAGGAAAAAACTGTGAATACCAATACACAGAACACCTACGACCGACAAACCGCAAAATTCATCTCCACACTTTGTCAGAACATTCCCGACTTGTCGGCGGATGTAATGCAAGGATGGATTGAAAATCCGAAAGGATTACAAAAAGTTCTTGCAGAAATACTGTGCCCGCCACCAGCGGAACCGAAATCGTTCATACGAGACCTTGGCGTCATCCTAACCATTTCGGCTCAACCGCAGTGTGTCGTGGCAGACTGCTTCACCGACAAGAAAATCTTCGTATGGCGGGACAACGATTTTGACTCACTGCTCCCCCAAACACTTCCGGCAAGCAAGAAGATCACGGTCTCGGGCTTTGAACTCACGGAATTCACCACTGAAGAGACATTCATTAAAATCGGCAAACCCTTCACCAATCTCTTGCAGATTGAAGATTTCATTCTGCGAACCGAGGGCGAGAAGACTGGTCTCCGAAAAGATGGATACGCCAGCATCTTCTTCTTACAAGTGGGCAGTTCTGTCTTCGCCGTGAGCGCGGACCGGCTCGGTGATGGGTGGCGTGTGCTCCTGTACCACTTCGCTGCGGGGGACGAGTGGCCTGCCGAGGACCGGTTCTTTTCTCTCGCAACTTGAGTTCCTGACTTCCTGTCTGCTTGACTCCCCACCTCATCGGCGGACGAGTTCAACCCCTTGCTCTCTCTGAGAGCAAGGGGTATTCTTTTATCTGAACACGCTGGCACCGCCGGCTACGGCTTGCGGTGGCGGGTTCCGGGGAGATTTTCCTCGTCAAAAAAACAAAAAGTTGGTGCAGGGGTGGGGGGACTATGAAGTAGTTGGCTCTGAATTGACAAAGTAGCCACTGTGGCTATAATGGCCACTATGATTACAACAACCTTTAGTGCAAAAGAGGCAAAGAATAATTTCGGGCGGCTTTTGGACGAAGCACGGCATTCTCCTGTGGGAGTTGAGAGAAATGGAAGGCGGGTAGCCGTGGTTATGTCGGTGGAAAGATATGTAGCATCTGAAGCACGGCACAAGGGTCGACACACACTTGATGATATAGAGCGTTCATATCAAACACTTCTCTGGCGACAAAAAGAAATGGAAGCTGATGCGGACATCCAAGCGGGACGAGTAAGTAAAGGATATCACACCGTACCCGCGCTTAAAAAAGCACTTGCTCGCTTTCAGCGCTAAACATGGAAATTCGCTTTGCCGCTTCTTTTGGTCGTGATTACTGGGAACTTTCTCCAGAAATACGAAAGGTACTGGACAAAAAGTTCGCGCTTCTTTTGAGTAATGCACGGCATCCGTCACTTCGTATGAAGAAAATGGAGGGGTACGAAAATGTGTGGGAAGCGCGCATTACAAAGGGCTATCGTTTCACTTTTCGAAAAGAAAAAGACACATATTTGATTCGCCGCGCCGGTCCACATGATATACTAAAGCGCCCATAATATTTTTATTTACGATGAAATTTTCTAAAACAATCCTCCCGAACGGGATGCGGCTGATTGTCGTGCCGATGAAAGACAGTCAAACTGTAACAGTGATGGCGCTGGTGGAAGCGGGGAGCAAGTATGAGACGAAAAACATAAGCGGGTTATCGCACTTTTTGGAGCATATGTGTTTCAAGGGAACCGCGAAGCGGCCAAAAGCGATAGACATTTCCCGCGAACTAGATGCCATAGGCGCCGTGTACAACGCATTCACCTCGCAGGAATTCACGGGGTATTTTGCAAAATCCGCCAAACAGCATTTCGGGAAGATTCTTTCTGTGGTATCCGACATTTACCTCAATCCTTCGTTTCCCGCACCAGAGATTGAAAAAGAGAAGGGCGTTATTGTGGAGGAAATAAATATGTACAATGACCTCCCGCAGAGGCATGTGCAGGATTTGTTTTTGGAATTGCTTTACGGCGCTCAGCCGGCGGGGTGGAATATAGCGGGAACGCCCGAGAGTGTGCGCGCGATGACGCGCGCGGATTTCGTTGCATACCGCGACAAGCACTATGTGTCCGGCGCAACGACCATGGTTGTTGCTGGTGCGGTTTCAGAAAGAGAAGCGGAAGAAGTTGCTTTGCGTGCGTTTGAGGGAATGTCTTCCGGAAAAAAGCATCAGAAAACCGCCGTTGTTGAAAATCAAAATACGCCCGCCGTGCGCGTTGAATCGCGCAAAACCGACCAGACACATTTTGTGCTCGGTGTGCGCACCTGCAATGCGTACGACAAAAAATTGCCGGCGCTTAAAGTACTTGCGGGATTGCTCGGCGCGGGGATGAGCTCGCGCCTGTTCCAGAAAATGCGCGAGGAACTCGGCATTTGCTATTATGTGAAGACCGACAACGACGCGCTGACTGACCATGGTTTTTTTACCGTTTCGGCGGGCGTTGCCCCCCATCGCGTGGAGGAGGCAATCGGTGCGATTCTTGCCGAGTTTGCGCGCTTACGCACTGAACCTCTTTCAAAAGACGAGTTGAGGAAAGTGAAAGATTGTTTGATTGGGAATATGTATTTGTCGCTGGAATCAACGGACGAACTCGCAGAGTTTTACGGTATGCAGGAGATTTTGCGCAAGGAGTTGAAACAGCCGGATGAGATTGCGAGAGAAATTGAAAAGGTGGAAAGTGGCGATGTGCAGGAAGTCGCGCGCCTTATCTTCACGCCCGAACGGCTTAACTTTGCGGCGGTGGGAAAATTACCAGCAGAAGCTAAATTGTGCGACCTTTTGACGCAGTAGGGTAGTATGCTATTCTTTATATATATGCAACCAATTACATCTCCTCATTTCTCTGTTTCAGCAGGTACGATTGCGAAGGCAATCGCAGTTGCGATGCTTGCGTTGGCGCTTTTTTACTTGCGCGATGTCGTGCTGGTGGTGCTCACGGCGGTCGTGCTCGCATCTGCGATAGAGCCATTTGCGCGCACTCTCCGCAGGTGGCACATTGCGCGCTTGCCTGCCGTGATTTTGATTTATCTTGCATTTGCGCTTGTCGCAGTCGCTATTTTTTATTTCGTCGTGCCGGCGCTCGTGTCAGATGTGGTGAGTTTGCTCGGGAATGTGCCTGTGCTTTTGAATACCGTGTCCACTTGGAGCCCATTTGGAGTGTTTGGAGCGGAGGCCGCGCTTGGTACAGGTGTGGAAGAGAGCGCCCCGCTTGCTGGAAAACTTGCGTTCGGAGATATGCTTGAAGCGTTCCGCATCGTTGCGGCAAATGTGTCGGAAGGGTTTCTCCCGACGCTCTCGGTATTTTTCGGCGGGGCGGTCTCGTTTGTGCTGATTATCGTGCTTTCGTTTTACCTTGCGGTGCAGGAAGACGGCATCGCAAAGTTTTTGGGCATTGTAACGCCAATCAAGCACGAAGCGTATGTCATCGGGCTCTGGCGCCGCGCGCAGGAGAAAATCGGACTCTGGATGCAGGGTCAACTTTTGCTTGCTGTACTCGTCGGCCTTTTGGTGTATCTCGGGCTTACGGTTCTCGGCATTGAAAATGCGCTTGCGCTTGCGTTTTTGGCGGCGGTGATGGAAACCATACCGCTCTTTGGTCCGATTATCGCAGCAATTCCCGCGGTTGCCGCGGCGTATCTTTTTGGCGGCGTATCGTCAGGACTTTTGACTGTTGGGCTGTATTTAATTATTCAGCAATTTGAGAACCACCTTTTCTATCCGCTTGTGGTGAAAAAGATCATTGGCGTGCCGCCGATTCTCGTCATTCTTTCTCTGATTATCGGCGCGAAACTCGCAGGCTTTCTAGGGTTGCTTCTTTCTGTACCGCTCGCAACGACGGTGATGGAGTATTTGAACGATCTCCAACGCCGCAAGATTTCAACCCAATCTGCGCATGCGTAATGTTTCGTATATCACCACGCCGATCTTTTATCCAAACGCAAAGCCACATTTGGGGCATGCGTATACGGCAACACTGGCGGATATTTTCGCACGGCATAGAAGGTTGTCTGGAGATGAGGTGTATTTGTTAACTGGTGTTGATGAAAATACAGAAAAAGTGGTGCGCGCGGCGATAGCGGTAGGTCAGGATACGAAGTCGTATCTTGACGGAGTGGTCTCGGCTTTTACAGATTTGTTTTCCGCGCAAAAACTCAATATTTCGTACGATCAGTTTATCCGAACATCCAATGAGAAAGTTCATTGGCCAGGCGCGCAGGCGATGTGGCAAAAACTCGTGGACGCCGGAGACATTTATCCCGCCTCTTATGACGGGTTCTATTGCGTGGGGCACGAAGCGTTTGTTACGGAAAAAGATTTGATAGACGGAAAGTGCCCAGACCACAACGAAGCGCCAGAACATCTTAAAGAAACTAATTATTTTTTCCGGCTTTCAAAATATACTGATGAAATAAAGAAAAGAATTGAAAGCAACGAATTAGAAATTATTCCTGCGGCTCGGAAAAATGAAATACTCGCCCTTCTTGAACAGGGACTGCAGGATGTGAGCTTTTCGCGCCCTACCGGCAAGGTGTCGGTTGGGATTCCGGTGCCCGGCGATTCAACGCAAAAGATGTATGTATGGTGCGACGCGCTCACGAATTATATAAGCGCTTTAGGGTATGGGCGCGATGATTGGTTGTTTCGGAAGTTTTGGTATGATGGCGCCGATACTCTGCATATTATCGGTAAAGATATTTTGCGCTTTCATGCGGGTATTTGGCCCGGGATGCTCCTTTCCGCGGGGTTGCCTTTGCCGAAAAAGATTTTGGTGCACGGTTTTATCACAAGCGGCGGAAAGAAAATGTCAAAGACACTCGGCAATGTAATTGACCCCGATGTACTTATTGCGGAATACGGCGGGGAAGCTGTGCGTTATTTTCTCGCACGCCACATTTCGCCGTTTGAAGATGGGGATATTACACTTGAAATGTTTAAGAATGCATATAACGCCGATTTGGCGAACGGGTTGGGGAATTTAGTGAGCCGGATTATGAAAATGGCGGAGGAACACCACCACCCAGCCTCACCGATTCGGCACCCGACCGAACGACTGTTCAGTCGGGCGGGCCCCTCCTCAACTGAGGAGGGGATTTTGGAATCTTATAATATCCAAGCGTATGCAGAATATATTTCACAGGAAATCGCGCGTTTGGACAGGCGCATTCAAGAAACTGAGCCGTTCAAATTGGTGAAGAAAGATAAAACCGCTGCACAGAAAATAATCGCGGAGTTGGTGAATAAACTTTCTCACATCGCGTCCTTGCTTCAGCCAATTCTTCCCACAACTGCAGTAAAAATCCATGACGCAATAACCCAAAACCGCATGCCAGAAAAGCCGCTATTTCCACGGAAATAATGTTATGCGTTTTTCATACATCGACATCCATTCGCATACGAACTTCGCGGCGTTTGATAATGACCGTGCGGAGGCGACACAACGCGCGTATGAGGCAGGCGTTGCGCTAATAAATGTTGGTACGCAACAAGACACTTCGCGCGCGGCGATTGAAATTGCGGAACAATACGAAAACGGCGTATATGCGGCAGTGGGGCTCCACCCTATTCATACCGCGAAATCATTTCATGATGAGGAGGAACTTGGTGAGAACGGAAAAGAATTCACTTCACGAGGCGAGGGCTTTGATTATGAATATTACAAAAAACTCGCTCTGCACCCTAAGGTTGTCGCGATAGGAGAGTGCGGGCTGGATTACTATAGACACGACACCAATACACGAATGAGCGCGAATGACGCGAATAAAAAACAGGAAGAAGCGTTTAGGAAACAAATTGAGTTGGCAAATGAGGTACGCAAACCCTTGATGCTCCATATTCGGCAGGCATATCAGGAGGCGCATGCTCTTTTAAAAACCGCCGCAAAAGTTCCCGGCAACCTGCATTTTTTTGCAGGAACGGTAGAGGATGCGAAGAAATTTCTTGAACTCGGATACTCTTTTTCATTCACGGGCGTTGTCACCTTTACGCACGACTACGACGAAGTGGTTCGCTACCTTCCGCTTGAACGAATTATGTCAGAAACCGACTGCCCGTATGTCGCCCCTGTGCCATTTCGCGGAAAGCGGAACGAACCGGCGTATGTTGTAGAAGTGGTAAAGAAAATTGCAGAAATCCGCAACGAGGACCATGAGAGTGTGCGAGTGCAACTTCTCAAAAACGCCGAACAGTTTTTCGGTTTGCAAGGGTTCTAGCGCCATGTTATCCTTTTTTTCATGTCTGAAAATAAAGTAATGGACCCGGAGTTGATGCGGCTCTATGAGATTTCATATCTGGTAAGTCCTGCGCTTGCGGAAGACAAAGCGTCTTCTGCGGTATTGCCGCTCAAGGACCTGCTTGCTGGGAAAAATGTGGTGGTTTCTGCCGAAGAGTTCCCCAAGTTTCGCCGTTTGGCGTACCCCATACGCGTGGCGGCCACAGGAGAGAAAAAGCAGGTTTTTGATTCCGCGTCGTTTGGCTGGATTCGCTTTGAAGCCGATGCCGAGACAATCGGCGAGGCGAAGAAATTGTTTGCATCATCGCCCGACATCATCCGCTTTCTTATCGTAAAAGCAGAAGCGCCAGAGCCGGCAAAAATATTTACGAGCCGCTCTGTGCGGCATATTGAGCCGGCTTTTCCAATATCTGAAAAACAGACATCCGGAATCCCCGTAGAGCCAAAAGCGATAGTGTCCGAGGAGGAACTTGACCGCAAAATTGATGAGTTAGTAGGGGTATAAAAATCTATATATGTACATCAACAAAGCAATTTTGTACGGCAACTTGACGCGCGACCCGGAACTCAAAGCGCTTCCTTCCGGCGCAAAGGTTGTTGAGTTTGGTATGGCGACAAATCGCGTCTACAAAGACAAAGAGGGGAATAATAAAGAAGAGGCGGAATTCCATAATATAGTTTCTTTCGGAAGACAGGCGGAGGTTATCGCGCAGTATCTCAAAAAGGGAAGCCCCATTTTCCTTGAAGGCCGAATCCGCACTCGCAATTGGGAGGCGAAAGACGGTAGCGGAAAGCGCTACAAAACAGAGATTGTCATAGATAGGTTTCAATTTGGCCCGCGCCCAGCTGGCGCGGGCGGAGGAGGTAACTGGCAGTCGCCTCATCGGCGACCCGCCGAAGAGGCGGGGGTCAGGTCTGCTTCTGCGGAAGCGCATGATCAAAACGCTGGTGAGACGATCCAATATCCCGAAGAAGATATTAAGCCAGAAGATATTCCATTTTAGTAACTCGATGCGAATCTACAAATTAAAACGCGAATGCCGCGAATAAAAAACAAAAAACATGGGTCCAAATTCAGCTCATATTCATAAAACATTTGATTACAAAAATCAGGAACTGTTGAAAAAGTTCCTAAATCCCCATGGGAGGATTCTTTCGCGCTCGCGCACTGGGCTTACCTCAAAAGCCCAGCGCAGTTTGGCGCTCGCGGTCAAACGCGCGCGCTTTATGGCTCTTTTGCCATTCGTTGCTCGTTAGACCCGCTCCACATACTCTCCCGTTTCGGTATTGATGCGGAGTGTGTCTCCTTCGTTGATGAAGAATGGAACATTCAGCGTTGCGCCGTTTTCCAGTGTTACTTGTTTTGAGCCGCCTCTTGCTGTGTCTCCTCTAACTGCAGGCGGCGCTTCGGTAACTTTTAATTCAACTTTAATCGGCAACTTAACGCCGATAATCTTTTCATCAAACACCAAAAGCTCAATTGGCGCATTCTGCTTCAAAAACTTTCCCGCGCCCCCAATCATCTCTTCAGTAATCTTAAATCGGTTTGACGGCACCGCTGGCTCGCAAAACCACCATTCTCCGCGGTTTGTGTAGAGATATTTCGCTTCTTTCTTTTGCAAGTCAGCTTCTTCCGCCTTATCCGCTTGGTGGAAGGTGGTCTCGGCAATTTTTCCAGTAATAAGGTTTTTGAGCTTCGTTTGATTAACGGGCTTTCTCTGCTGCATTCGGAAAATATGCGCGTCCAGTACTTCGTACGGCGCGCCATCCATCACAATAACTTTCTTCGGCAAGATTTCGCTGTAGGTAAGCATACAAAGCGCAATTCTATCCGAGACATCTAAAAAAGTCCACCTACACTATCTTTAACGGTCGCCAAAGATAGTGTATACCGAACCTTGGTTGTTTTCCTAGTTTTTTTCTTCTGTTTTCCATCGTTACCGCTTTTTATGATTGCAGGGGCAGGTTGAAATGCTCGCGGAGCGAACGATCATTTTCTATTTCATCAGCGATTATATACAAGAGATTGTTCCCTACTTTAAAGTCGACCTTGAGAAGCGCGATCATATCTTCACAGTCGTGAGGGTACACCCAAACACTCTTTTGCAGTGGCACAGCCCCCATATTTTCAAGCGTACGGCGGATATAGTCGCGGTCGCGTCTACGTTCTTCTTTTATATCAAAGATAAACAAACGCCATTTCTTATCCCACCTCGGCGGAAGCGTCATTCTAAAACGCTCAAAGTTATTTCGTTTCAGATATTCCAACTTTTCTTCTCCTTGGCTTGTAAGGCGCAAAAATCCGCGTGAATTTCTAGAAATAAGCTTTTGCGTCACTAGTCGAGCTTGTGCGCGGCGCACTACTTCCTTTTGCCGTCCGTGAGGAAGGATGCCGAGCGTTTTCATCGCTTTGAGCGCGTTTGGCGCAACAAGCGCCGCGCTGAGTAGCCCTGCTCCTGCCACGATGCGGAGAATAATTCCCGCTACATTCTTCTTCTTTGCCCTCTGTTTCACTTTTTGTTCTAATTTTCCCATACACTAATTATAACGGTCGCCAAAGATAGTGTATATTGACGAGATGTGGGAAGTGTGTATGATGTATATCGGATACAGTAAGGAACGCGAGGAGCGTTTCTGTTGAAAACAAAACGGCGTCACCTGCCTGCAAGTGGTGAACTTGTCCGTGAGACAGTGGAGAATCCACAATGAAAAATCGAACAGAAAAACTAAAACCGTTGACAAGAAAACTTACACACTGGTCTGGTGTGGATCCTAAACAGAATGAAGTTCTTGAGTTCATAAAACACGCACTTTCTTTTGATTGCAGTCCTTGGCCAATCGCCATTTCATGGTGGGAGGATAAGTATTTATTTCGAAAGAGATATTATGATATTGTGCACGAAAAACTAGTGCATGAAGATGTCAATGACCGAGATTTGCATTCTTGTATGCAGATTTACGAATTCTTAAAGAGCACATACAGGTTTAATGTAAATCCATTGCCTATAATGCGGAAACATTTGCCTATGTGGGTATGGTCTTTCCAAGAAATTGAGGGTTGGGATATCAATAAACCGCGAATTTTTGGAGAGGACACAGCGAATGGCAGGACTTGGACATGGGTCATTAACGATTACACGCCAGTATTTAAGGTTACTGCGTTCCTTCCAAAGTGTAGAACTTAAGAAGTTCAAATTTTCGTTGCAAAACCGGCTAAAGTAGTTTAGACCGGTTTTTCTTTTTGCGTTACTTACACCACCCCTTCCTTCAATTTCTCCCGAATCTGTTTGAGAATCTCCGCTTTTATTTTCGGGTTTTCTTTGAGGAAGGTGCGCGTTGCGTCGTAGCCGCGGCCGAGCTTTACCTCGCCATAGGAATATGAACCGACTCCTCCTTTTTGGATAATCCCGAACTTTTCGCCGAGCGCGATAACTTCGCCTTCTTCGGAAATGCCCTCGTTGTACATCAAGTCAAACTCTGTCTGCTTGAATGGCGCGGCAACTTTGTTTTTTACGATTTTTGCGCGCACGCGCCCGCCAACAATCTCTTCTCCTTTTTTTATTTGCGCGATGCGGCGCAGATCAATACGAATGGATGTGTAAAACTTTAGTGCTTTGCCGCCGGGAGTCGTTTCCGGATTGCCCCACATCACGCCGATTTGCATCCGGATTTGATTGATGAAAATAACAACGGTTTTTGAACGCGCGACGATCGCCGTGAGCTTTCGGAGCGCCTGCGACATAAGCCGCGCTTGTTTGCCGACATGCTGTTGCCCCATATCGCCTTCAATTTCGTCTTTTGGTGTGAGCGCCGCAACAGAGTCAATCACAATCACATCAAGTTTTCCGCTCCGCACGAGCGCCTCCACGATTTCAAGCGCCTGTTCTCCAGTATCCGGCTGGGAAATGAGCAAGTCGTCAATTTTCACTCCGATTTTTTTTGTGTATTCGGGGTCCATCGCATGTTCAGCATCGATGTACGCGCAAATGCCGTCTTTTTTTTGCGCTTCGCGCACCACATGGAGCGCAACAGTAGTTTTGCCGGAGCTTTCCGGTCCGAAGATTTCAACAATTCTGCCGCGCGGAAGACCGCCCACCCCGAGCGCGGCATCTAGACCGATAGAGCCAGTCGGTATGGCGTTCACATCCACGCGCGGTTTCTCTCCGAGCTTCATAATCGCCTCATCTCCGAATTTTGTTTTAATCGCCGCAATCGCGTTTTCAATACCTTTATCAAGCGTCTTTTCCGCTTTCGGTTCTTTTTTCTTTCCAAATGCCATATTTTTTAGATGCTTCTATTTTTAAATATTTTCTTGCACACGATACGCTTCAAGATGTTTTTCCGTTTTCCGTCCGAATCGGTCGGTTGCGACTATAGCAATACTATTATATCCCGGCAGGAGAAGCAGTGTCTCTTGCCAGCGACCGTTTTCATTGGTGAAGATTTGCTTACCTTGGAGCGACAGGAACGCGATGCGCTCTGCAGTGCCAGCAAGCGCGAGTAATGGCCCGCTCTGTATTGTGCTTTCAATGAAGATATTCGGTCCGCGCAAATATGCGCGCGCTTGATATATTCCGTATGAAACAAGTCCAGTTAGTACAATAAAAGAGAGCGTGAGAGTAAGCCGTTTGCGAAATGTGCTCATACTGTTTCCTCTGGAAGGGTTGGTGCAAGAGGAGATTCTTGCGATAGGCCACTACGAATCTCGCGCGGCTTTGCGCCGTCAGACGGTCCTATAATGCCGCGCTCTTCAAGAATGTCCATAATCCGCGCCGCGCGCGCATAGCCGACGCGCAGTTTCCGTTGCAAGTACGAAGTAGAGGCCTTACCCGCCCGTTCCACTTCTTCTTTCGCGGCTTCATAGAGGTCGTCATCTACATCATCGCTATCCGTAAATGAGTGCTCCAGTGCGCCAGAAGATACATTCCCGTTTGGCGTGAGGAGTTCCGTGCCGCCTCTATCCGGGTATCGGTTGGTAAGATAGCTTGTAATCTTTTTGACTTCATGTTCGGAAATAAATGCGGACTGGATGCGTTCGGGCTTAGAGCGTTCTCCCGATAGAAAGAGCATATCACCGCTTCCGAGAAGTTTCTCGGCTCCAGCGGCATCCAAAATAGTGCGCGAGTCAATCTGCGAGACCACTTGGAGCGCGATACGCGATGGTATATTTGCTTTGATAAGTCCCGTAATGACATTGACTGACGGGCGCTGAGTAGAGAGCACGAGGTGAATACCGACCGCACGGCTCATCTGCGCTAGACGAACGACGGCCGCCTCAAGTTCGCGCGGGTAGGTAGACATAATGTCAGCAAGTTCGTCAATAATAATTACGATATACGGCATTGGGTCCGCTTTTTCACGCGCAGGAAGAAATACATTTTTGTGATATGAATCAATGTCGCGCACCGATTCTCCTTCCAGAATGTTGTACCTCCGTTCCATTTCTTTTGCCGCCCACCGCAATGCCTGTATCGCTTTTTTTGCATCCGTAATCACGGGGGTTAACAGGTGCGGTATGCCGTTATAAAGCGTGAGTTCTACCCGCTTCGGGTCAATGAGCATAAAGCGGAGCGCTTCCGGAGAATTGCGGTAAATGAGCGATGCAACAAGCGTATGAATTGCTACTGATTTTCCCGAGCCCGTTGCTCCGGCGATAAGAAGGTGCGGCATTCTTGCGAGGTTAGTGAAGTGCTGTTTGCCTGCAACGCTTTTGCCGAGCGCAAAAAGCAGATGTTTGTCGGATGACGCGAATTCCTCGCTTCCAATAAGCGCGCCGAGCCGAACTGTAGCGCGCGCCTGGTTTGGGATTTCAATACCAACGAGTGACCTGCCTGGAATCGGCGCTTCAATTCTTATAGAGTGCGCTGCAAGCGCGAGAGCGAGGTCGTTCTGACGCGCAACGATTGCGGTTAGTTTGACTCCTTCCGCTGGTTTAAGCGCATAGCGAGTTACCGATGGTCCGATAGACACTTCATCCATCTCAACTTCAATGCCGAAGTTTCGAAGGGTACGCTTTACTACATTTGAATTTGCTTTTATGTCGCCAACATCTGGTTTTCCTTGGTCGCGTTCAAGAATAGATAACGGCGGCGGCTCATACGCTCCGAATTTAAGGCGCGTAGATTTTCTTGGTTGCCAGCCGTTATCGTCAGTTTGGATTGAGGGTTCAGATGTTTCTGCGGCGCCCGCGTTGTTTTCATGGGTTTCTGTTTCATCGGTATTTTGTTCATAGACGGTCGCTGTATCTGCGATTTCATCGGAAACACGCATAGGCGGGCGAATGATTCCGACTATTTTTTGCCACGCGTTCACAAACGACGAAAATGAAAAGCGTGTGTTGAATATAATCAAGAGAGGTATGACTGTAAGCGCACTAAGTATCACCGCGCTTGCATAGCGGTCAAAAAGCGATACAAAGAAATTGGCCATTGAAACTCCTGCAAGCCCCCCGCGCGATGGAAGGAAGAGTCCTATAAGCCCGAGCGCTCCGGCAATAAAGACAAACAAACATACAATCTTGATGATTGGCGCCATATTCTCGTTTTCTGATGGACGGAGCATCAGTATACCGCCGCCTAACAATACAAGAGGAATGAGAACATAGGCGACACCGAATATATTCGATAGCGTGTTAAAAAATACAGTACCGACAGCGCCAGCTTTACCTATACCAGAAAGAACCGAAAATATTGCAAGCGCCAATAAAATCACCGTGGCGATACCGCGCCATGTTTCCAGTTTAATTGAATGCCATCCCCGTTCTTTGTTTCTTTTTGCCATATTAAAGTAATGATAGCATACGCTTCAAAAGAACTTCGATTACCCTTGCATAATTCTTCCCTTCGTTTCCTATAGCAAAAATTTCTTGATAACGAACATGTCCTTTATGTATACTTGCTATGTCCTTTATAGATGTCCGTTAGAATTTATAAAGGACAGAACAATATGAGCAAAAACACCATAAAGGACATAAGGGCAAATAGTAATGTCCTTTATAAAGTCACCGATTACCCAGATATGTCCTTTATAGGAGGAAAGTACTTGATTTTCCTTGTTAAAAAGGTGGAGAACTTTGTTCGTGCGATATACCTTATAACAAACTTTCTATCGGACAGTGAACCATTAAAGTGGAAGTTACGGACAGTGGCTACAGAACTAATTGATAGAGTGATGTCCTTTATACGAGATGATAAAAACAAAGCGAATGAACCCATACATCGCGCTCATTTCTTAGGATGTCTTTCTGTGTTGGTGTCGCTCTTAAATGTTGGAGAAGAAGGCGGAGCTGTTTCGGAGGCGAACACTTCACTTTTGAAGCATGAAATACAGAGTTTTTTCCCTATTTTTAATGTTCAGATATTCAAAATGAAAGGTGGGGATATTGCGTTGCCGATTGCAAAAATACAAGGAGTTTCTTTTCGCCGGAAACAGGTGCGCGGAAGACCGCGCGGGACGCGCAAATTGTCCGTTAGAGATTACGAAAATGAATTGATAAGTCCGATACAGAATATGCCGCCAACTAATAATGTCCTTTATGAATCTCACGGACAGAAAGAAGTCTCCATTTTAGTAAAAAAGGATACGACAAAAAACATAAGACAAATAAGGTTAGAAAGGCGTTTTGCGAGACAAAAAGCAATTATAGATGCTCTAAAGGACAAAAAGAAATTGACCGTTAAAGAGATTTTGTCCTTTATAAATGACTGTGGAGAAAAAACAATTCAACGAGAATTATACGAATTGGTAGATAGGGGTGTATTGAAAAAACTAGGAGAGAAGAGATGGAGTTCCTATTCTTTTGTTCAGCCGCTGTTGTTTGAAAGAGAAAAAGACGCTTAATTGACTGGTTTTAAGAGCTGTGCAATACTCACATTATGTGGGTTATCCACATATATATTTGGCGCTTATTTAGTATGTGCCTTATAATGACTTTTGTGTTCGTTGACAACTTCATAGTAGGTAGTATAGGATAGATACATTGCGCTATAAGGTTAAACTCATAAGCGCATATGTTTGTTACGGTACTTTATCAAACCAACAAGCTCTTTTTATTTCTGTTGGCGATGACAGAAAAAAGAAAAAGAGAGTTGGATCCAGCCCTTACTGTAAGGGCTGGATGCCAAACCGCTTTGAGCGTGTGCGCGTCGAACGCGCGCGTTCCGCAGTCGCGGTTTATAGAAAAAAATATAGTTTTTCTTCCGGCATTATTGTTTTTATTAATAAATACCGTGAAGAAAATTATTCAGTTACTTAATTAGTTATTTATGTTATTTATGAATACCATTTATACATCCAAGACAAAATGGCTTGCGGTAGGATTGGTTGGTGTGGGAGTGGCGGCGGTTCTCTTTGCCGGAGCATTCGTACAAGTTGCGAATGCACAGAGTATGACGCTCAAAGACCTGGTGGAACTTTTCATCAGCTTGGGTATCATTTCTCCCGACAAGGCGGCACAAGCTCGCACCGCAGTTTCTTCTCCTTCAACGGGGACAACTGCAAGCACCACCTTTACTCGTAATCTGACGGTAGGTTCTACTGGAAGCGATGTGAAGGATCTTCAGAAGTTTCTTAATAGTAAAGGATATGTTGTAGCGGCGTCCGGTCCGGGTTCTGTTGGCAGTGAGTCAACTTACTTCGGTCCGGCGACTCGTTCAGCAGTTGCGAAATATCAAGCAGCCAGCGGCCTTTCGCCAGCAGTCGGATATTTCGGCCCTGCAACTCGAGCAAAAGTTAATTCAGCTGGTGGGACAACTACAACCACGACAACTGGTGGGACTACCACAACGGTAACCGTTCCGGCTGGCTCAGGACTTGTAGTATCTTCTCCGCAACAGCCAGCGTCAGGTCTCGCGCCTGAAAACGCGGCGCGCGTTCCGTTTACGAAGTTCACCCTCACGGCCGGTTCAGGCGATGTGGCGGTGAATAACCTGACAATTGAACACACGGCTTTGGCGGGTGACGCAGTGTTTAGCGGCGTCATTCTCCTTGGCGAGGACGGCACCCAAATCGGCGTTTCCAAGACCTTTAATTCCAATCATCAAGCAACGCTCGGCGAAGCGTTTACGATAAAAGCCGGCACCTCAAAAACCTACACGATTGCCGGCAACATGGCGGCAAACAACGATGCGCGCGCGGGCGAAATCTCAAGCCTTAAACTGCTTGCGGTGAACACCTCTGCGGCGGTTTCGGGCTCGCTCCCGATTACCGGCGCGGCGCATACCATCAACTCAACGCTGGCGCTCGGCTCTGTAACGAACCAACGAGGTTCGCTTGACCCGAATGCGGCGGCAAGCAAGAATGTTGGTATCACAGGGTACACATTCTCGGCTATCCAAGTTACGGATGGCTCGCAAGAAGACATACGCATTCACTCAATTCGGTGGAATCAGGCGTCTTCCGCTGGTTCATCCGACCTTGCGAATATCGTGACGATTGTTGACGGGACTTCATACCCAACCACAGTTTCCTCAGACGGAAAGTACTACACATCAAACTTTGGAAGCGGTATTGTGATTGCGAAGGGCCTCAACAAAGAAATCTCCCTAAAGGGAGATATTGTAGGTGGTTCTGGGCGCACCGTTGCGTTTAACATTGAAAAGACCACGGATATCTATATTACGGGTGAGACCTACAAATACGGCATTACGCCTCCGACATCAGGTACGGGTTTTACCAGCGGCACCATTTGGTACGCGGGCAAGACCGTAACGGTTGATACAGGATCTCTCACGATTCAGAATGCCACATCAGTTGCGGCGGCAAACATTGCCGTAACACTTGCAGGACAACCGCTCGGTGGTTTTTCTGTAGAAACGAAGGGTGAGCCGATTACGGTTGCGTCCAGCGCGTTTACCTTTACGACGACCGGTAGCGCGACTGCTGGAGGCGACGCGCAAATCACCAATGTAACGCTCGTTGACGAAAATGGCACGGTGGTTGCTGGTCCGGCAGATGTTGGACACACCGGCACCTTGACCTTGGGTGATACGATTCTCTACGGTGTAGGCAAGAAGGTCTACACATTGAAAGGAAAAGTTGGTTCAGGGTTCGGTTCAGACGGCACGGTGGCAGTTGCATTTACGCCATCAACGGCATGGACTACAGTGACCGGTCAAGTGACAGGCAAGACGATTTCAACATCGTCTATGACCTCGTCGTCGGTAGCATTAAGCACCATGACGGTGAAGACCGCGGCGTTGGCGATTAGCGTGTCTTCAAGCCCGTCGGCGCAGACCATTGTCGCTGGCGCACAGCAATTTACCTTCGCAAACATTCAGTTGTCTGCGATCAGTTCAGGCGAGGATGTGACTTTGAACTCACTTCCACTTGACTATGAATTGGTCAGCGGTTCCACAAATGTAACGAGCTGTAACCTCTACAACGGTTCAACACAGCTCACAACTGGAACCAACACTGTTGACCCGGCAGGTGATGCTAATAGCCAAGCGTTTACCTTTGACACAACGCTTACGATTCCGAAAGGAACGGTGCTAACGCTCGCGGCAAAGTGCAACATTCCGTCTTCAATTACCTCAGGTTCATTCTCGTTCGGCTATAACGACGCATCATCTCCGACCGCGAACGGAAAGGTATCCGGTTCGTCCGTAACGATTACTGAGAATACGAATGCCGGACAGACCATTACGGTAACCAGCAGCGGTTCGCTCACGGTTGAGCTCTCCGCAGACAGCCCGTCGTATACCCTTGCCGCGGCTGGTACGACCGATTATGTGGCAAGCGTATTGCGCATTCGCGCAACGAACGAAGCGGTGCGCATCAACGACATCGCGCTCCAGTTAACAGCAAAGGCGTCTAGCTCAATCTCTGATTTGGGTGGCGGTAAAGTGACGCTCTGGGACGGCGCGAATAAAGTTGGCGAAGCGACCTTTGTGACCGGCGCGTATTACAATACGGCGTCCACAACGGTCAGTACTTGCGCAGGATGCTCTCAGTTCATTGTTGACAAAGATGCCTATAAAGACCTGACGGTCAAAGTTGACCTTGCAGCGCAAGGCACCAGCCAACCAGGTACTCCGGGCGCATTCCTTGCGGTTGACTTTGAGGCGACTCGGACATCCGCGGCTTCAACTGGTTTTGGAGGCGTTGCTGGTACCGGCTCACAGAGCGGAACTAAGACGCTCGGTGGCACGAGCTCCGATACGGCATCAGCGGGCTTCCGCGTCGTGAAATCAACACCAACGGTGAAGTATATTTCGCTTCCGACCGGTACCTCGCTTACCGCATCTTCTGACAAGCCGCTCTACAGATTCAGCATCACTGCTTCTCCGAAGGGTCCAATCGGTATCAACAAGTTGACTTTCCGGTTCGCGACATCTTCAGCGACAGTGATTGCCGACTTGGTGGATAACATCAATGTCCGCGCGTTCCTTAATCCCGACTTTACAGGAATAGTTTCCGGAATTCAGACCGACGGTACCCTTATGGCGACCGACAAAACAATGAATCCCACTTTGTGGGCGAGCGCTTCAACTGACATTGAAATCTATGCGGAAACCGCTGGGAACGCGTCTACGACGGTTCAAATTCCAGCGGGCGGCACACGGTACTTTGAAGTTATCGGTGATGTGACACTCTCTGGAGCAGGTACGACCTATTCGGTAACGACACAGTTGCAGGGTGATACGAAGTTCTATGCTAATATTGCGGAATACTCGGGTGCGACCTCAACGCCGACTAGCGGCAGTTTGACCACCTACGGTTCATTCCTCGCAACATCAACATTCTTCGTGAACTCAGGACTGGCGGGTGCTGACAACTTCATCTGGAGTCCGTACTCAACGACAACGCAAACAACGATTACGGCCGGCGCCCTTGCGAACGACTTCTTGAACGGGTATGGCGTAGCAGGATTGCCAACCAGCAACCTGACTCCGCAAACCTTGAGCGACAAAGCGCTCTAAACGGAATAGACCACTTGTGCTCCGACGCTTCAGTCGGAGGGTCTAAAAAACAACCCCCAAAAGGGGGTTGTTTTTTTGTGCAAAAAAAGTTAAAATAAAGGTATGAAAATACAATGGAAAATTACCTTAGGCGTTTTTGTGTTATTTTTCGCCGCTTTTGTTCAGTATTTAATCATGCGTGGAAAAAACCAGCAGGAGCCGATTGTAGAATCAAACGGTACACTTGCATCCACTACAGTACCAGAAGTATCAATCAACGACCCATCGGGAGGCGGATATAAAGTGCAATCCATCCCCTTACCGCAAGTAGTTTCCGTTCCTCAAGCACCGAATTTGGATGCGCTGGTTGCCGGTATTGTTGCAAAAAATGACTACGAAAAATTGATACTTTCTAATTTAACAAACGCGCAAGATTCACTCAAAAACAATCCAACAAACTACGATGCGTGGCTTACTGCTGGTATGTCATTGAAGCAATTGGAAAGATATGAAGCGTCACGCGATGCTTTTTTGTATGTTGCAACGCTTTGGCCGACGCAACCGGTGCCTCAAGGCAATCTCGGTTCTCTCTATCATCTGTACTTGAAAGATTTTACAAAATCAGAAACCGCATACAAAAAAGCGATTGCATTGGACCCGACGCAACCAGGATGGCACCGAGGTTTGTATGAACTCTACCGCTATTCGTATAAGCTCGGCACGAATGCGTGGGAAGACGCGCTCAAACAAGGTATTCTGGAGACCGGTTCTATTGACCTTATGGCGGTGCTTGCGGGAAGGTATGCGGATTTGAAGCGGTTTGAAGAATCGGTCGCACAGTACGACCGAGCGATTGCCGAGGCGGAACGGCAGGGAAATGCAAAACTGGTGGATATGTTTATTGGGTATCGCGCAGAAGCTCGGGCACAAATGAAATAATATGACTTTTAATAAAGCATTACGATGGACGGTTCTAGGCGCACTTATTGCCGCGGTGTTTGTGCCGCTTTTTGTTTCCAATTCGCTTTTTTTCCCTTTTATTAGCGGTAAAAATTTCGCGTTTCGGATTCTCGCAGAAATTGCATTCGCCGCGTGGCTCATCCTCTCATTCCGAAATCCGGAATATCGCCCGCGCCGCTCGGCTCTTTTGTGGAGTGTTTTATTTTTTGTTGTAACACTCGGCGTATCTACACTGCTTGCCGAGGACCCGTACAAAAGTTTCTGGTCCAATTTTGAACGAATGGAGGGGCTTATAGGCGTCGCGCATTTCGCGCTCTACTTTGTCGTCGCTGGCGCAATGTTTCGCGCAAAAGAATGGCGCACATTCGTGCTCGCGTCGCTTTGCGTAAATGTACTCATAATTGGTTATTCTTTGCTTCAATTTTTCGGCGTACTGAACATAAATCAGGGCGGCGTGCGTGTAGACGCGACCTTCGGCAATGCGATATACCTTGGCGTGTATGCGCTGTTCCACCTCTTTTTTGCTCTTCTTACCGCATACCATGCGCGTACGGCGGGTAAGAACGCATGGTGGGTCGGTGGTTTTTCGGCGATTGCGCTCGGCAATGTGGTGCTCGTGTTTCTTTCCGCAACGCGCGGCGCAATCCTGGGGTTATTTGTCGGTTTTGTCGCAGGGTCCATGCTCATCGCATTTTCGCGCGGCGTCTCTTCTCGCTTTCGGCGCGTGGGCATGGTGGGATGCGTGCTTGCGCTTCTTGCCGTCGGCGGATTCTTTACGGCACGGGAAGTATCTTACTTACGCAACCATCCGATATTCGGTCGTATTCTTTCCGCGTCTCCAATGAACGATGACGCGCAAGCGCGTTTTGTGATATGGCAGATTTCGTGGAAAGGATTTACAGAGCGGCCGCTGTTTGGTTGGGGGCAAGAAGGGTTTAATTTTGTGTTCAACAAGCACTACGACCCGCGTTTGTATCACCGCGAAGCGTGGTTTGACCGTGCACACAATACCTATCTTGACTGGATGATTGCTGGGGGGATTTTTGGAATTTTTGGTTATCTTGCGCTCTGGTTTTTTGCCGCACGAATTATACTTCGCGCCAAAGCTCCGCGCGGTCGTCCGCTTTTCGACTTCGCAGAGCGCGCGCTTTTTGCGGGCTTTGGAACAGCATACGCCGTGAACAATGTGTTTGTGTTTGATAACGGTACCAGTTATTTTTTGTTTTTTATGTTGCTCGCGTATGTCTATTCGCGTGCAACGGAAGGAGTTGCGCCCCTCTTTCACTCGCGCGTATTTGCATCAAAGAGTGCCGTCGCGCGCGCCTGCGCGCCGGCCATTATTGCGGTGCTCTCATTTTCTTTGTACTGGTTCAATGCGCGTCCCGCGTATGCCGGTACCTTGCTTTTGCAAGCGCTTCACGCACACCAAGGAGGTCCTTCGGAAAATCTTGCGTTGTTTCGCCGCGCGCTTGCATTGAATACTTTTGCAAACGCAGAAATTCGTGAACAACTTGCGCAAGTCACCGCCGCGGTAGCACCACTTTCACAAGTCCCCGTTGCCGTGAAGCAGGAGTTTCTGAATGTTGCGGCGAGCGAGATTGATAAGGAAATAAAGAAACGCCCCGCGGATGCGCGCTACTACACGCTTTTGGCGTCACTACTTGATGCGTTTAAGTTGTATAAACAAGCGTTTCCCTATTGGCAGACCGCCATTGCGCAGTCACCGCACAAACAAGCGCTTTTGTTCCAAATTGGAGGCAATCGGTTGAATGTGGGAAGAGCGCAAGAAGCGGTTCCGTACTTCAAAACCGCCTACGAGTTGAATATGGAAAATCGCGAGGCCGCTATTATTTATGCAGTTGGGCTTATCTACAACGGTAATACAGCTGAAGTTAAAAAAGTGTTAATTCCACCATTGTTCCCTGACCCCTATGTCGTTGATGAACGAATTATTCGGGCATACACTGAAGCAGGTAAAGACGAAGAGTTAATTAACACATATCGTAACTTATTAAAAATAGAGCCGAATAATGGTCTTGCACAAATCCGTTACGGAGGTGCGCTATTTTTCGCCGGATATCCTGAAGAAATGGCAATAAAAGAAATACAAGAAGGTCTAAAAAAGAGTCCTCAATACGCAGTCGATGCCGACAGTATGATAAAGATCATTCAATCGTCGAACGGTGTATTGAGAAGAAAAAGATAGCTCTTATGCTGGGTTTCGCACATCATAATACTATGACTTGGTTGACGCGGCGTGTTGGTGTCAGCGTTCTGTTTTTGATTCCGCTTACTCCGCTCGCGGTGTACCTAGGTTTTTTGTTTCCCTATACGAGCGGTAGGAATTTCTTTTTTCGAGCACTCGCACTCATGGCATTGGCGTGCTGGATTTTGCTATGGGTTCAGTCGCCCGAGCGCTTTCGGCCGCGTTCCTCGTTTTTGGTATGGGCGATGTCTGTATTTATAATTTTGATTGGTAGTGCAACCATGCTCGCGCCATATCCGTCTTTGGCATTTTGGTCAACGCTTGAACGGATGGACGGATTAGTGGGCGCGCTTTTTCTTGCAGCGTTTTTCTTTTCTGCGTCCCATTTATTAGACGAAAAATCTTGGAAGATTTTTTTTAACACCTTCATCGGGACGGCTATCATCGTGTCCGTCATTGCACTTCTTCAACTTGTGAGTGTTCTTCCTACACACCAAGGAGTGTTGCGTATTGATGCAACCGTCGGTAACCCTTCATTTTTTGCCGCTTATATGCTGCTTTCGGCTGGGCTCGGGCTCTTTCTCGCTTCAGGTGAGATGGTGCGGCGACGGCGTCTCATGTATACCACCTGCTCCGCATTGTTTGTTTTTCTCGCACTTGCTTCGGGAACAAGAAGCGCGTTTGTCGCGCTTCCCGTAGCGCTTTTTGTATCCGGAAGCGCGGCATTTTTGCTTTGTAAAGAAAGTGTGAGTATAAAGCGGTTTAGCATTGCAGCGCTCGCGGGGCTCGCGCTCTTTGTTGGGTTATTTTTTGCTTTGCGCCAGATTCCCTCTGCCACGGCTCATCCATTGCTTGGCCGCCTTCTTTCTATTTCACTCACCGGACAAGATGCAGAAGCGCGGTTTTTGTCATGGAAGATTGCGCTTCAAGGGGCGAAAGAGCGTTCGCTGTTCGGTTGGGGTCCCGAAGGGTATCGCTCTGTTTTTGTGAAATATTACGACCCGCGCTTGTATGGGCGGGAACAATGGTTTGACCGCGCACACAACACTTATCTTGATTGGCTTGTGCAGGCGGGTGGTATTGGTTTGCTTGCGTACCTCGCGCTTTGGGTTGGGCTCGCGCGCGCGGTCTGGAGTCGCCGCGTTGCCGCTTTTTCCTCGTGGGAAAAAGTCGCACTTTCCGGAATGTTTGCAGGATATGCCGCGTTTAATATCTTTTCTTTTGATACAGTTACATCGTCAATAATTTTCTTCTCGTTTTTGGCGTATGCAGAGTCAAAAAAACGCTTCGCGGAATACACAATCACATCCCCCCAACCCCCCTTGAAAGGGGGAGCTTCCGAAAATCGGAGGATGTTTTTTATTTTCTTGGTTTGTGCTATAGCCAGTATTATTTTTTATTTCACCATCGCAAAACCCGCCGTTGCGGCGCACGCCATTAATCTTGGGCTTCGGAGCCCCTCTCCCAATCTGGATGAGCGGCTCGGATATTTTACCCGCGCCATCTCGCTCAACACATTTGCGACCACCGAAGCACGCGAAATGCTCGCACAATTTGCCGTTGATGTTTCTAGTGTACCGCTTAAAGATGAATCGCGCGCTAAAATTGTCTCATTAGTTACGCAAGAGTTATCGCAGCAGATTGCAGAATCGCCCGGCGACCCGCGATATCTTTTGCGGCTTGGTACGGTGCTCAACACCTATCGGCAGTATGCCGCCGCTGTACCGTTTTTGGAAAAAGCAGTAGCCCTTTCACCGAACAAACAACCCTCGCTTTATGAATGGGGAACCAGTTTTCTGAATATGGGAAAGTTTGATAAAGCGGTGACAATCTTTAAACAAGCCGCGGACATCTTACCCGACGGCGAGGACATAGAATCCAAACGGTTATATGCTATTTCACTCGTGTACGCGCGCAAATATGTTGAAGCCGACGCGTATATGAAGAAAATCTTTGGGGAAACAATGTTTTTAGACAACCGGCTTGCGGATTCGTATGAGAGAGTGGGGCAGTACGAAAAAGCAGAATATATCAGAAAGAAAATTGAAGAGGAACAATAAATTGTAAAAACCAGAAGTTATCCACACCCCACTTTCTTTATTTTTTAGATAGTGCGGTATAATTTGAAACAGTATGTAAAATTATGGTCTGGTATTAGGAAGGTCTAACTTTATTTATAAAATTATATGTTGAAATTTCGCACGCTTCTCTTAAGTAGGGGTCCGTTCTCTGTTGTTTTTTCGGTTGTTTTTGTCGTACTTTTTGTGGTAACTGCAGTCAATGCCGCAACAACTATCAGCACTAACATTAATACGGGCGGTACCTTAACCGTTACCGGAATCGGGCATCTGGCTGCTGATCTCAATATATACGGCAATGACATTAATCTTGGTAACGGTACGGCAACTTCAACCATAAGCGGTGGCTTCGGTATCGGTATAGGAACTACCACTCCCGGTGCGGCGTTCGCGATTGCAACTGGTACTGCGGCAACTCAGACCGCGCTCCTCCTCTCAAACCTTGGTTCCAACTATGCTTTTTACGCGGAAGACAGCGCCAATGACGGCACCCCATTTGTGATTGATGCATCTGGTAATGTTGGGGTAGGCACGACCTCTCCGTTGCATCCACTTTCCGTATTTGGCGGCGGTGGCATATATTACACGATTGGCGGCAATCTTGGCGTCGGTACCTCCACCCCGGGTGCTTCGTTATCGGTTGCTACCTCAAGCAATAGTTCTGCTACAGCGTTCCTTCTTTCCAACGCGGGAAGCAATTACACTTTCTTTGCAGAGGACAGTGCGAATGATACAACTCCGTTTGTGATAGACGCCGGTGGCAGGATTGGCGTGGGAACAACTTCCCCGTGGGCCCTTGTTTCATTTGAAGCGGTGGGCGGGACTGTCGGTGCCTCTACCCCCATTTTCGCGGTCAGCGACGCGGGAACCACCACTCCGTTTCTTATGGTTGACGGAAACGATGGGCGTGTCGGCATCGCATCATCATCTCCGTTTGTGCGTCTTGGCGTCACAGGCACAACTACCTCTAGCGCAGGAGCCATTCTCGGAATTAACGGCTCACCAGTGAGTCAAATTCGTTTTGGTGCCTGTACCTTAGATCCAGGTTTTATTCAAGCGAGCTCCACATTAATTGTCAGTTGCACAGGGGCAACCGGTGTGACGGGAAGGACAACAGCCGGAACAAATCCTGAAAGAATATTTATAACTGCCACTCAACTTGAATACGGTCTTTCTCTTGTAAGCGCATCTTCTACAGCAGATGACGCTATCAGTATTGCGGTGTATAACAGTGGTCATGCCTCTACCAGCGGTGCATTTGGTGGAGGTTTAGATCCAATCTCTACGAGTGTCTCGTGGATGGCGATTAAGTAGCTTCTTGCAAACTATGGGTCATTTATGTACAAATTCTTATTTACACTGCTCTTTGCGCTACTTATCATTGCACCAACAATAAGCTTTGCAGTATTTGATGATGTGACGCTTACTACCGATGTGGTGATAACTGCTGGAGGTATTAACTTAAGTGTGTCGGGTTCGAGTGCTGTGGTAGAGTCCATTACTGTTAATTCCGACCGTTTCTTTTTTACTCTCCGTTCTGGTTCGTCTATTCAAGTAACCTCTACTGACAAAAAACAACTCACGACGAGTGCTCCAGTTCAATACATTACAACCAACGAATGCGGTAGTTCGTCGTCTATATTGAAGTTTTCTTCTTCCGACAGCAGTGAAACGATTATTACCGTTACGCCACAGTCATCTGCTTGCGGTAGTAGCGCCACCAGCGCCACGGTTCCTAGTTCATCGTCATCTTCTTCTGGCGGAGGCGGAAGCACACCGGCTGGACTCATTAACCCCACACCGCCATCTACGGTAGCGCAAAATATTAAAATACCGGTTGTGAATATCCCCGCAGTGGTTGTACCGCCTGCACTTCCCGCACAAGCGGTTGCGCCCCTCGTTTCTCCTGTATTCACAAGTTCTAAAGCGCTTCGTTCTGGAGCCACGAATAATGATGTTAAAGTACTCCAGCAACTTCTGAATAAAATTGGAATTACGATTGCTGTAAGCGGAGATGGCTCTCCCGGATATGAGACGAACCGCTTCGGAAAACTGACAGAGAAAGCAGTACAGAAGTTTCAAGTAAAATACGGCATTGTTTCGTCCGGGACTCCAGACACGACAGGATATGGGCTGGTCGGCGCGAAAACGCGGGCGAAGTTGTTAGAAATAGCGAGTGTCGTTCCCTCAATAATGGAACAAGCGGCACCTGTTCCAACTCCAACTCCAACTCCAACTCCTACGGCTGGAGCGGTGTCAGCGGTATTTACCAGAACGCTTTCTATCGGGGCAAACAGTACTGATGTAAAGCGCCTCCAGCAACTGCTTAATACTGACCCCGACACGCGCATTATGGAATCGGGGGTTGGTTCGCCTGGAAATGAGACCTCGTATTTCGGTTCTCTGACCACAAAGGCGATTCAGAAGTTTCAGGTGAAATATGGCGTTGCCCGCTCTGGGGATGCTGGATACGGGAATCTTGGGCCAAAAACACGCGCAAAACTTCAAGAAGTATTTGGCAACTGAAATTAGTTGACAGCAAAAATAATGAGAGTAGCATTGGCGGTACATGAACCGTAATCTCCTTTTTTTGTTTCCTGTTTTTGTTTTTCTCGTACTTGGTTTTTCTGCGCCCCTCGCGCACGCTGACGGGGTTTTGGGAATAACTACAATTTCTGCGGAAAAAACATACGCCCAGGCGGATGGGGACTTTGCGCACGGATGGAAATGGGTATTCTCCGTAACCGTGCCGTCAAATGAGCCAGTGTTGCAGATGAAATTTGGAAATTGGACGAGCGCAAGCGGAACAATTCCTGTTGCCGGAAATGTGCGGTTTTACTCGGCGCAATCGTCAAATGCGGCTTCTGTGGGAAGCGCGATTTCAGTCGCTACGGCTGATACATACGGAAGCGTTATAAATTTACTGCCGAGTACGAACTCGGCTTTCGATTTGAGCACTTCAACCGCCGGACGGCAGATTCAGATTACTGTTGAAGCGCGTATTCCTATGGGTTCAGTAGGCGGTTCGTACACGACAAACTACGGGATTTCGACCACTCCAGACACGACGGCACCCGTTATCACTCTCTTGGGTACTTCACCAGTTACCATTGAGCGCGGCACTGCCTATACTGACGCGGGAGCGACTGCGTCCGATACGATTGACGGAAGTATCAATTCCAGTGTTGTATTGTCGGGTACCGTGACCGTTGCGAGCATAGGCACTTACACTCTTTCCTATAATGCTTCCGATTTGGCGGGAAATGCCGCCACCACTGTGACGAGAACGGTTGTGGTACAAGATACGATTGCGCCCACAGGAACGATTGGCTACAGCACTACGACCCCCACGAATCAGAATGTAACAGCGACGCTTACTCCAAGTGAGCCAGTAACCGTTACCAACAATAGCGGCGCTACCACGACCACTTTTACTAACAACGGCAGTTTCACTTTTCAATTTGCGGATGTGGCTAGCAATACCGGAAGTACCACGGCCACTGTCGGAAATATTGATAAGATTGTACCATCTCTCACTAGTTTTTCATTGAACGGCGTTGTTCAAGATGTGGCGGTGAATATCGCGTCCACTACCGTCGCGGTTGCGCTTGCGTCAAGCGAACCGGTGAATTGGCTTTCCGTAAAAGTTGAAAAACAAATTGATGCATCTGTGTACAAGATTTTCCAGTCAGGAGTTGGGTGCGAAGACGGCGGCTCTTCGTGCGCCAAAACTTGGACTGGCGATGTGTCGCAAGGCGTGCGTACAGATGGCGTATATCGTGTAAAAGTGCATATCAAAGACGCGGCTGGCAACGAGTTTAACGACTATATCAGCAAGACCATCACCGTGGATACGACTGCGCCAGTGATTACGATTACCGGCAACACAAGCATAACGCACGATTTTGGCACCACCTATACTGATTCTGGCGCGACGGCAAGTGATACCCGCGATGGAGCGGTATCCGTTGTTTCTTCGGGTTCGGTCAATGTAAATGCGGAGGGCGATTATACGATTACCTATACCGCGGCGGACGCGCTTGGAAATACCGCAACCGCAACGCGCACTGTTCAGGTGCGGAAAGTATTGGTAACAAGTATTACAGTAACTGGAGCAAACAACGCAACTACGATTTCTTTGAACGGCACTTTGCAAATGAGCGTTGCCGTGTTGCCTGCAAACGCGACGAATAAGTCCGTGAGTTGGATTATCGGATGCGACAATGTTACCAACAATTGTCCGGGCGGCGAGAATGTCGGCGGTCTTGACGGCGGAGGAACGATTACTTCGGCAGGTTTATTGACGAGTATTGATTTAGGCAATATGCGGGTTCGTGCGATTGCAGTCGATGGTTCCGGCGTTTCCGGTTCAGTGATTATTATCGCCCAATAATTATGAGAAAAAATTCTTTTGTGATACTGACGATAGCAATCTTATTCCTTATATCGGGCACTAATTCGTTTGCATCTGAAATTTTATGCACGCTTTCTTTGACTGCAACGAGCACTGGCTGCGCGCCGGCGCAAAGCGGTTTTGTCGCGTTCGCCCCGTCCGCGATTCCGTCTGCCGGTACCTACAACGCCGCGCAGAGCATCGCACTTTCCGCGGATAGTTCCACGAGTATTCGTTACACGACAGACGGCACAACGCCAACATGCGCAAGCGGCGCAATTTATTCTGTGCCAATTTCCGTGAAGAAAACGCAGACCATAAAAGCGATTTCGTGCTATCCGAACAGTACGGAGTCAACCGCAGTGTCATTTTCGTATCTTCTTTCTTTGATTGACGCACGCACCGAAAACGCGGCACTCACGACCGTGGGCGTTGGCTCTGCGGCACTGCCGAATCAAGCAACTTCCGTGAAATTGAGCAACACCACATCGCTTGATGTATCTGCCTCTGTAAATACCGCATCTGCGGGGCAGGTTATTATAGGCGGCGCAGTGAAGAACCTTTCGGCTTTTACTAACGGCAATTTAGTATCAGTTGATTTAAGTATTCCGATTTTTGTCGGTGGGCAAACTGTATCAGTGGGCAAGGCAGTCGTGATTCAAGGGCTGGGACGGAACCATCGCACCCCCAAAAGCCGTGTCGCGTTCTGGGGAACCTCCCGTCGGGTTTTCAGTCGGCGGCACGATTTTTGAAGTCGGTTCGTCAGCGGGCGTGCTTCTTTTCGATAAGCCAGTATCTGTCGTGTTATCAGGAGTTACTGGCACGGTAGGGTACAAGTCATCTGGTTCAACTGCGTGGGTTCAGATTGCAAACGGGTGCGGTGGCACCTATGACGCACCGTCTGCACCGGTTTTCCCCGGCGAATGTGCTATTTCAAATGGGGCCGATACAAAGGTGCATACCTATCACTTTACTTCATTTGCCGCGCTTGAGTCGGGACAGTCAACGGTGGTGAGTTTGAGGGGCAATGGACCGGCTGGATTTGGTGTACCGTCTTCAGTGGGCGATATGAACGGAGATGGAAACACCGATATTTTTGATTTCAATATTTTGTTTGCGGTGTGGGGAGGAGTTGTGTCAGCAGGGCCGTTTTATACTGGCGCTGACTTGAACCGCGACAGCGCGGTAGACATTTTGGATTTTAATCTCTTGATGCTTAATTGGAAATAATACTATGAAAAAACTCCTCATTTTTTCTGCACTCGTGTTTTTTGCTCTGCCGGCTTTTGCCGCAACTATTAATTTTGTTCCTGCAACTGCATCTGTTACGCAAGGAGAAACAATTTCTTTTGTGATTAAGGTAGATGCTGGAGATGAAAAAATCGTAACCGTAAAAACTGCATTATCGTATCCGCAAGATTTGTTGGAGCCGGTTTCGTTTTTATTAACGCCAAATGCGGTTCAACTTGCACAGCCGGGGTACGACCAAATGAAAGATGGAATTATTGTAAAAACCGCTGGGTTTCCTGGTGGGTTTACGGGCATAAAAGAGTTCGGGACGTTGGTTTTTAAGGCAAAGCAGGCAGGCCTGCCTGCGCAGGCAGGCGTGGCAACGGTTTCTGTTTCAAACGACTCGCTTTTGCTCAACACGCAAAGCGCAAATCGGTTGAACGATTTGAGTTCTGCCGTGATTACGATTGCCGCGCCTCCGGCACCCGTTCCGGCTCTTCTGAACATATCAGAGGCAAAACTTGTACCGGAAATCGACGCGCCTCAAATTACATCTCCCGAAGTAGATTCTTCAACGGCAACTACATCCGCGCAAAGCGCGGCAATCGCAGGATTAAATAATCAACCTCTTCGTCCAGTTCTAATTCTCACATTACTCATTATCGCCGCACTCGCAGGCCTCGTTTGGCGGATGTATCGACGCTCAAATGCTGTGTTATAATTTGCGCATGGAACGAGGGCTTTTGGATGCTTCATTTTGGAAATTTCTTGCTGGCTTTGCGGCGATGCTCGCTATAAGTTTCAGCGTAATTGTCGCGGTCGGGTACTATGAAGTGGAAGTAAAAGGAAAGAATACGCCGGATTCAGTGCGCGCCACACCTGTTGACGATTTTTAGCTTGTTTGCTATCTTATTGGTAAGGGCTTCAGAGACAGTAGGACGCGCAAGCGTTAAATCTATAATGATCCTACCGAGAGGTCGAACTCTATCTACTATATGCCCTTTTAATTTTCGGCACCCGATGTTTGCCGCCTATCAACATCGGGTGCCGGCTCAGAGCCATGGCCATAACCAAAGAAAAAAAGAAGGCGATTGTAGAAAAGCTTACCGACATTTTCGCGAAGGCGCCGAGTGCGGCGTTTGTGAAGTTCGGAAAGCTCACGGTTGCGCAAGCAAACACGCTTCGCCGCACGCTCAAAGAAAAAGGTGTCGGGTATTTCGTGGCGAAAAAGACGCTCATCCGCAAAGCGCTCCAAAGTAAGAACACGGTCGGCGAATTACCGGAACTAGAGGGTGAAGTTGCGGTTGCGTACGCAATAGGTGCGCACGACACACTTGCGCCATCGCGCGAAGTCGCGCTGTTTACGAAGAGGTTTGAGAAGGCGGTGGAGCTTATCGGCGGGATTTTTGAAGGCGCATTTATCGGGCAAAGTACCGCGCTCGCGCTCTCGCTCATACCTTCGCGCGAGACGCTCCTCGCGCAATTCGCCAACATCGTGAATTCGCCAATACAGCGATTCGTGATTGGATTAAGCGAAATTAGCAAAATTAAAAAATAACTATTATGGAAGAAAATAAGAACATAGAGATACCGGCAAAGTTCAAGGCAATTATTGACGCCGTTGAGCAAATGTCGGTGGTTGATTTGAACGAGCTCGTGAGGACTTTGGAGAAAAAGTTCGGTGTGTCTGCGTCGGCCCCGACGCTTGCGGTCGGGGCTCCGACCCCAGGGGGCGTCGGAGCTGAGGAAAAGACTGCCTTTACCGTGGAATTGACCGACAGCGGCGCCAACAAAATTGCGGTTATTAAAGTGGTAAAAGAGGCGCTCGCGATGGGCCTCAAAGACGCAAAGGACTTGGTAGACGCGGCGCCGAAAGTTCTGAAAGAAAATATGAAGAAAGAGGACGCCGAAAAACTGAAAAAAGATGTAGAAGTGGCGGGCGGGAAGGTGATGTTGAAATAAACACCCCGCATTACGCCATTGAAGAAATCTTAGAAACGCAAAGTAAGATGTAGTATGATTGATGGCGTGAACGAATCAATTAATAATCTTGAAACGACAAAGATTGCTTTATTTAAGGGCAAGCAGATCAGAAAAATCCTTCATAACAATGAGTGGTGGTTTTCAATTGTGGATGTCGTTGAGGCGCTTACCGATAGTGCTAAACCAAGTGTTTATTGGAGTGCAATGAAAGCTCGAGTAAACAGTGAAGATGGAATTCAGTTATTTACAATTTGTAAACAACTGAAATTAGAATCCTCTGATGGCAAAAAATACGAAACCGACTGCGCCAACACTGAAGGCGTTTTTCGCATTATCCAATCAATTCCTTCGCCAAAAGCCGAACCGTTCAAGAGATGGCTCGCAAAAGTTGGCTACGAAAGAGTGCAGGAAATTGAGAACCCCGAATTGGCAACTAAGCGGACAAGGACATTATATAAGCTGAAGGGCTATAGCGAGGATTGGATAGAAAAACGAATGCGCGGGATTGCGATTCGTGAGGAGCTGACGGATGAGTGGCAGAAGCGTGGCGCGGAAGAGCAGAGAGATTATGAAATTTTGACCGCTGAAATTTCTAAAGCGTCATTCGGAGTTACGCCAAGCGAGTACAAAAAACTTAAAGGTCTTAAGCGGGAGAATCTGCGTGATCATATGGATGATTTTGAATTGATTTTCAATATGCTCGGCGAACGCGCCACAACAGAAATTCATCGCAATGAAAATTCAAGAGGCGTACCAAAATTGAAAGCCGACGCCAAAGCCGGCGGCGATATTGCCGGCGGAGCAAGAAAGAAGCTGGAAAAGCGGCTCGGACGGTCGGTGGTATCAAAGAAAAACTTTTTGAAAAATCCAGAAGGTAAAAAACGATTGGATGTGGATAGCATTTCAAGATGATGTGATACAATGCGCAAAACTATGTTTGAATCAATCTATGTATCAATTTTAATTGCTGGATTTGGCGGCGGAGCAGTCAGGGGCTTGGTTGGTTTTATCAAGCACCAATATTCCTACAAAAGTGTTCCGTTCAAATTGCCGTATTTTTTGGGAATGATGTTTATTTCCGGTATCGTTGGTGTTTTAAGTGCAATGACGATTAAAGAATTGGGTTTGACATTTTTCGGCTTGCCGCAACTCACTCCGGCCTTGGCTTTTGTGATTGGCTATGCCGGCGGTGATTTTCTGGAAAATGTTTACAAGACCATCATTAAAAAACCTTCGCTTTATTCTTTTCCTGGAGATTTAATTAAGAAATAAAAAAGTAGAGAATTGCGTATAGGACCCTTCGGGCGAAGGGTTCCATAGCGTAAAGCGTATGACGGGTTGGCTGTTTTTGCGTGTCTAAAAATGGTAGGATTTTGATTATCATATTAAGTGTATAGATTATGAATGAGTATGAATCAAAGCTAAAAGCTGCGGTTAAAGGCAAGGTGGTTGTGTATATTGACGCCGCCAATCTTGAGCAATCGGTCAAGAGTATGTTCGTGCGGTCGGATGAAGTGCCGGAAGATTTGAAACATTTGACTGCTGATGTCTTGAGATGGTCAGTTGATTATCAAAAGATTAATAATTTTTTTAAGACCATTGGCGATTTCAAAAGTGTGCGCTTTTACACAGCGGCATTTGACGGCGAGGGGCATCACAGATTTAGATATTTTCTGGACAAGGGACTGAAATTCAAGCTTGTTACGAAACCGCTCAAGGAGTATGAAGATCACACGATAAAAGTTCCGCACCGCAAAGCAAATTTTGATGTTGAGATTGCCGTTGATGCCACATTTTCTATGGGAGATTTTGACACCCTGATTCTGTTTTCTGGGGATTGCGATTTTGAGTATTTGGTAAAGTTTTTACGCGGAAACGGCAAGATAGTTATTGGTTTTTCTCGGTCAGGTCATGTCGCAAAGGAATTGCCTCCCGTCTTGTCGCACTATTTTGATGTTGCTAATTTCCGCACGCTGTTTATGAAAGTGAGCCCAAAAGCAAAGAGTCCCGAGCCTTTCGGCTCGGGACTCCGCAGTTGATGTCATTTGGCACTACTGCCAGATGTGTTGATAGATTAACGAATGGCATATAAAAAGTCAATGGGCGGACTGTGAATAACTTGTCCTGTTCCTCTATGTTACAATAATAGTGCTTATGCAAACACCCCTCACATTTTTGAATAGAGAGAGAGAGAGTACTTTCTCGCCTGGATAACTTTTTTCAATTCGACTTGTCAAAGGCGGAGACCCCGTTGCAATCTTTTTGCAGCGGTTTTTTAATTTGGAAATATGAACAAAAAAACTATTATTTCCGCATCAGATAAAACGGCGCTCAAGCGCAAATCTTTAGCCAAGGAAAAGGCAGTTGAGGTAGCTTTGAAGTATACGAACAGTATCATTGCTACATTACGAGAGCCGTTTTTGGTGATTAATAGAAATTTGCGGGTTGTTTCTGCCAACCAATCTTTCTGTACCACTTTCAAGATTACCGAAAAAGAGACAATAGGCCAATTACTTCCTCATTTGGGCAATGGGCAATGGAACATCCCCCCATTAATCCACCTGTTGGAAGAAATCTTACCCCAAAAAACGGTCGTAATAAATTACGAAGTTGAGCATGAGTTTAAGACCATCGGACACCGAATTATGAATCTGAACGCCCGTCAGCTACGGATTCCAAAAAAGATTGCGGTATTAATCACAAAAGAAGAAGAAGAAGAAGAAGAAGAAGAGTTAATCTTACTGGCCATAGAAGACATTACTGCCAGAAAGGAGATTGAGAAAAAGTTGGCGATAATAGCCGAGGAAAAGGAAGATGTCAGGCGCAAGCTGGCGGTGACGACCGATAAGCTAGCTCGCACCGAAAAATTGGCTACCATTGGCAAACTAGCCGGTATCATGGCTCATGAGATTAAAAACCCTTTAGGGGTTATCAGGAACTCAATCTATTTCCTTACCTTGAAATTAAAGGAAAGCATTGATGAGAAGGTGGCCCGTCCCCCAAATTTCATACACTAACCTTGTATAATTAGCAGCGCTAATATACAAGCATATGAAAAAACATCGTACCGCCCCAGAGGTGAAGGAG
>VMFZ01000015.1 GCA_007376285.1 Parcubacteria group bacterium Gr01-1014_17 | reverse complement strand
TAACGATTGCCTCTATGCTCTCAACGAAGAGTTTATCTATGCGGTTACCGATAGTGTATCGTTGTGTTTTCGGTAATCGCTCGTGGATGAGGCGCCATAGTCGGTACGCTTTCTTCATTTTCTCCAACACTGGTAAAATAATCCGTTGGGGGGGGGGGTCTTCATAGAATCTTTTTTATGAAATTCACTCATACATTTGACGAAATAATTTCCACGGAGAACTTACTCGCAGCATGGAGCGAGTTCGTGCGTGGGAAGCGAAAACGCCGCGATGTACAAGAGTTCCAACTGTTGTTAATGGAGCATATACTATCGCTTCGCAATGACTTGTGCAACAAAAACTATTTGCACAACCCCTATCAACACTTTAAGGTTTTTGAACCAAAAGAGCGAGATATTCACAAAGCAACGGTACGGGACCGGCTTTTGCATCGCGCGATTTATCGCGTTCTCTATCCATTTTTTGACCAGACATTCATCTACGATTCGTACTCGTGTCGTCTGGAGAAAGGTACGCACCGCGCCCTCAACCGTTTCCGTTCGCTTGCCGCTTGGGTTTGTAACGGTAACCGTCGGACTTGCTTCGTGCTCAAATGCGACATTCGCAAGTTCTTCGCCAACATTGACCACGCTGTTCTTCTCAACATTCTCGCTCGTTCCATTCCCGATACGGATATTTTCTGGCTTCTCAAAGAAATCATCGGCAGTTTCAACCCTGGAACAGTGGGTAAAGGATTACCTCTAGGCAATCTCACTTCTCAACTGTTCGTCAATATCTATATGAACGAATTCGACCGATTCGTAAAGCACACACTTAACGAAAAACACTACATCCGCTATGCAGATGATTTTGTGATTTTCTCGCAGAACAAGAACTATTTAACTCTTCTCATTCCGCGCATCTCCAATTTTCTCTACGAGAAACTACACCTAAAATTGCATCCCGACAAAATATTCATTAAAACCATAGTATCCGGTGTTGACTTTCTTGGTTGGGTACATTTTCCTGTTCATCGTGTATTGCGAACTACAACGAAGCGGAGGATGTTGGCGCGGGTGAATGAGCAAAATATTAGTTCGTATTTTGGATTACTTAAACATGGGAATACCAAGAAGTTGCAATGTACTCTTTCTACGATTTTTGACATACCGCACGGGTTTTGATACGATTGTGGAACGCTCTTGGGGGCGTTTCGTTTTATTATGGCAAAGACATCAGTTATCGCGCGCGCGCTTAAAAAGCCGAAATTTTCTACCCGCTTGGTGTTGCGGTGTTTCCGCTGCGGTAGAAAGCGTGCCTATATGCGCGATTTCGGACTGTGCCGCATTTGTTTCCGCGAATTGGCGAACGAAGGTCTTATTCCTGGGGTGCGCAAATCAAGCTGGTAGTTCTGTAAAATCACTATGGATTCAATCTCAAGATTAGTAACGACCCTGAAGAATGCATCGCGCGCGAAGCGCGCTTCTATTGCAATGCCGTATTCTTCATTAACCGAAGCGGCGCTTGAAGGGCTCAAGCGCGCGGGCTATCTCGGCGCGGTCAGCGTGCGTGGGGAAAAACACCGCCGCGCGCTTGAGGCAACACTTCGGTATGAAAATGGAATGCCGTCATTTACGGAAGTTCAGCGCATTTCAAAACCGTCGCGCCGCTTATACCGCAAGGCGACCGAAATCCGCCGCGTCCGGAGCGGATACGGCAAATTATTTTTGACCACCTCAAAGGGTATTATGACTGACGGCGAAGCGCGTAAGGCAAAAGTCGGAGGCGAACCGCTCTTTCAAATATATTAATATGTCTCGTCTTGCGAAAAAACCAATCGTGATTCCCGAGAAGACCGAAGTAACGGTGTCGGGTTCTATCGTGACGGTGAAAGGGCCGAATGCGACTCTCTCTCGTGCTTTCCATCCGGCAGTCCTCATCAAAAACGAGAACAATATGCTGTCTGTTTCTTTGTCGGGCACTTCGCCGAAGTTAAAGCCGCTTGTTGGTACAACCGTAGCGCATATAAAAAATATGATTGCAGGTTCGGGCAAGCCCTTTGAGAAAAGTTTAGTGGTTGAGGGTATTGGTTTCAAGGCGGATGTAAAAGGAAACACCTTGACGCTTTCGCTCGGGTTCACGCATCCGGTTGTTGTGCCGATTCCAGCAGGGCTTTCGGTCTCGGCAGTTAAAAATGTCATCAAGGTCGTCGGTCCGGACATTGAAGCGGTGGGGCAGTTTGCGGCGTTTGTCCGCGCGCGCCGAAAGCCGGAGCCGTATAAGGGAAAGGGCATAAGATATGAAAACGAAGTAATTCGCAGGAAGCAGGGCAAGAAGACAGTTTAATGCAATATGAAAACAAAAACGCAAAACAGGGAACGCCGCCATCGCCGCATTCGCGCGCGTGTAATTGGCACACCTGTGCGGCCGCGACTTTCGGTGTTCCGCTCCAATCGCTTTTTGTCGGCGCAGATTATTGACGACGAGGCGGCGAGAACGCTCGCGTCCATTTCAACGCGCGGAGCGAAAGGCAAGACAAAGTTGCTCCAAGCGCGCGCCGCCGGAGAAGCAATTGCGTCTGCGGCTGTGAAGTTGGGGATTAAAAAAGCCGCGTTTGACCGCGGCGGCTACGGATACTTGGGAGCGGTACGCGCGCTTGCGGAAGGCGCGCGCGCTGGCGGGTTAGAGTTTTAAATATATGAGTGAAAACCAAACAGAACAGAAAATGACTCGGCCGCCTCGCGGAGGAGACCGCGCGCGCCGCCAGCGCCCCGAACGGGCGCGGCCGGAGTTTGACGAAAAATTACTGGCACTCAAGCGCGTCGCGCGCGTTGCCGCGGGAGGGAGACGGTTCAACTTCAGCGCCGCGGTCGTGGTCGGCAATCGCCGCGGCGCGGTGGGGGTGGCGGTCGGCAAGGGCGTTGATACGGCGCTGGCGATGGAAAAGGCAACGCGGAGCGCGCGCAAGTACGCCGTGCGGCCGTTTTTGACGCAGGGGCTTTCTATTTCGCACGAAGTGCGGGCGAAGTATTCAAGTGCGATTGTGGAAATTCGCCCCGCGCCCGGCCGCGGGCTTGTGGCGGGAAGCGCGGTGCGTGCCGTGCTTGAGCTTGCCGGCGTCCGGGATGTTTCCGCAAAAGTGCTTTCCGGAAGCAAAAATAAATTGAATATCGCGCAAGCAACGATAAAAGCATTATCAACACTACAAAAACCAAGATTGGAAAAATCCATCCCTCCACCCCTTCCTTTGACACCCGATGTTGGGGGTTTCAAACATCGGGTGTCAGAGGCGGTTGCGCTCTAAAAATTATGCAACTCAACACACTACAACGGGTTCATCCAAACAAGCGCGCTATGCAAGTGGGACGCGGGGGGAAGCGCGGCAAAACGAGCGGTCGCGGAGGTAAGGGTCAAACGGCGCGCGCCGGCAACAAGCCGCGCCCTGAGTTCCGCGATGCGCTTATGAAAATCCCGAAACAACGCGGTCGCGGCACCAATACCTTTAAGTCCTTTGCTCCAACGACGGCTGTTGTTTCCATCGCGGATTTGGAGCGCGTATTTTCTGCAGGGAGCGCTGTAACGCTGGAATCGCTCCTCGCGCACCGGCTTATAAGAAAGCGTTCTGGAGAGATGCCTCCGGTCAAAATACTCGGAGACGGTGAAATTACTAAAAAAGTATCAATAAGCGGCTGCGCAGTGTCAGAAAGCGCGCGGAAGAAAATTGAAGCCGCAGGTGGTAGTATTCAAGCATAATTTTATGCAAACCTTTTGGCAAAAATTACGGCTCGTCGTAACGGACAAAATACTCCGAAAGCGCTTGCTTTTCGTCGGTGTTGCGTTTGTGCTGTTCCGCCTGCTTGCCGCCGTGCCGATTCCGGGTATAAATGAACAGCAACTCGCGCGGCTTTTTGAGAGCAACCAGTTTCTCGGGCTTTTTAATATCTTTTCCGGCGGCGGGCTTGATAACCTTTCTATTGTGATGTTGGGTGTGGGTCCCTACATTACCGCGTCCATCATTATGCAGCTTTTGACGATGGTATTTCCGAAGTTGAAAGAGATGTATCACGAGGAAGGGGAGCTCGGCAGAAAACGCTTCGCGCAATATTCGCGTTTGCTTACTCTGCCCCTTGCGCTCATTTCTAGTTTCGGATTTTTGGTACTTCTCTCTCGGCAAGGGGTGCTTGGCGACCTCTCCTCGTTTGCGACACTTGTAAATATGTCTTTGGTTATTGCCGGCGCATTTCTTCTGATGTGGATTGGAGAGCTTGCGACTGAGTTTGGCATCGGGAGCGGCGTGTCGCTTATTATCTTCGCCGGCATCGTTTCCAGCATTCCGAAGGGCGTTGCGGCGCTCGCGCTTTCTTTTGACCCTTCGCAGATTCCGCTCTACGCCGCATTTCTAGCGGCGGCACTCGCCGTAATTTATGGGGTAGTGGTGGTAAGCGAAGCGGAGCGGCCCGTTCCGGTAACCTACGCGAAGCGCGTGCGGGGGATGAAGCAGTACGGTGGCGTGTCTACCTACTTGCCGCTCCGCGTCAATCAGGCTGGCGTCATTCCGATTATTTTCGCGCTCTCCATTCTGCTTTTCCCACAGATGATTTTGAGTTTCTTTGCGAATGTGGACAATGCGCTCGTGCAGAAAATCTCAGGAATGCTCCTCGCGCTCTTTTCAAACGGCTGGTTTTATTCCTCGCTCTATTTTCTGCTCGTGCTCGTATTCACCTATTTTTATACTGCCGTAACCTTTGAGCCGGAATCAGTCGCGACCAATTTACAGAAAAACGGGGCGTTCGTGCCCGGCGTGCGCCCTGGCCGCGCGACTGCCGAGTATCTTTCAAGAATTGTAACGCGCATCACCCTCGTCGGCGCCGTGTTCCTCGCGCTCGTTGCCGTGCTTCCACTCGCAATGCAGTCGCTTACCGGTAACACTGCGCTCGCCATCGGCGGCACCGCGCTCCTCATTGTTGTGTCGGTCGTGCTTGATTTGGTAAAGAAAATTGACGCTCAAGTCGCGATGCGGGAGTACTAAATCCTTGCTATAATTCAGGTTATGCCCCCACAAACATTCATGTTCATCGGGCGGAGCGGGTGCGGAAAGGGTACGCAAGCGGAGCGTTTGGTGGATGCGCTCAAGAAAAAAGAACCGAAACGGGACATTTTTTACTTGGAGATGGGGCAGAAGTTTCGCGACTTTATAAAAAAAGACGGCTACACCAACGCGCTCTCGCATAACATCTATGAAATGGGCGGGCTTCAGCCCTCGTTTCTGACCGTATACACTTGGTCGGATATTTTTGTTAACGGTTTTAAAGAGGGTCAGCATCTTATTATAGACGGCACGCCTCGGCGATTGGAGGAAGCGCATGTATTGGACGGTGCGCTAAAGTTTTATCAAAGGGAAAAGCCCGCGCTGGTTTACCTGCGGGTCAGCCGGAAATGGTCCGAAGAAAAACTTTTGGCACGCAAGCGCGCGGACGACAACAAAGAGGACATTGATGCGCGCCTTGCGTGGTTTGATACCGAGGTTGTTCCTGCCATTGATTTTTACCGAAATAATTCCGATTATCAGTTTGTAGAAGTGGACGGCGAACAAACAATAGCAAAAGTGCATGCGGATATCATCAAGTGGTTACCATAAAATCAAAAGAAGAAATAGAAATCTTGCGAGAGGGGGGCAAACGGCTCGCCGCTATTTTGTCACGGGTGGCGGAAGCAGTGCGCCCCGGTGTGCCATCGCTTGAACTTGACGCGCTCGCGCGCCGTATGGTGGCAGAAGGCGGAGACAGCCCATCGTTCCTCAATTATCAAGCAAAGAGAGACAAAAAAAAGTTTCCTGCCGCACTGTGTGTGTCGGTGAATGACGAAATTGTGCACGGGCTTCCGAGCGGTGAAAAGATTTTGCAAGAGGGCGACATTGTGGGAATTGATCTCGGGCTGCGGCACAATGGGTTGTGCACGGATGCGGCACTTACGCTTGCGGTTGGCGCAATAGATGAACAATCACGGAAACTCTTGGAGGTAACCAAACAAGCGCTCACGTGTGCCATCGAGCGGGCACATGCCGGCGCAACCATTGGAGATATCGGGTATGTCGTGGAGTCATTTGTAAAGGCGCAGGGTGCGTTCGGCATTGTGCGCGATTTGGCTGGGCACGGTGTGGGCTACGAAGTGCACGAGGAGCCGTTTGTGCCGAATTATGGGAAGCAAGGCGGGGGTATTAAACTTGAAGCAGGAATGGTGCTTGCGCTTGAGCCAATGCTGACCCTTGGGAGCGAGAAAATTGTATTAAGCGCCGACGGATTTGCGTATCGTACGAAAGACGGCAGTCGCTCCGCCCATTTTGAGCATACAGTGGTTATTACAGAAAAAGGAGCTGAAGTTTTAACAAAAATATGATAATATAAGTTTTTTATGGCGCATCCAAAAACAGAACGCACTTTGGTGCTTATAAAACCAGATGGGATACAACGCTCTCTTATCGGCGAGATTATTGGCCGTTACGAGCGCGCGGGGTTGAAGCTCGTGGGGCTCAAGATGTGCGTGCCGACAAAAGAGCACATTGAGAAGCATTACACACTGGACCCCGCGTGGCGGCAGGTTACGGGCGAGAAGACGATAAAAGGATATGAAAGCAAAGGGCTCACACCGCCATCGCGAGACCCGATTGAAATAACGGCGCGGATTTTAGCCGGACTTAAGAAGTACCTCTCGTGCGGGCCGGTGGTTGCACTTGCGCTCCAGGGCGCGCATTCGGTTGCAATTGTGCGCAAAATTACCGGCGGCACGGAGCCGCTCACTTCGGATGTCGGCACCATTCGCGGGGATTTTGTGTTGGACTCGTACCAAATGTCGGACACGGACGGTCGGGCAGTGCGCAACCTCGTGCACGCATCGGGTTCGGTGAAAGAAGCCGAGGCGGAACTTGCACACTGGTTCACAAAAGAAGAACTAATGAATTACCGCCTCATTGGCGAGCAGATTTTGTATGATGTGAATTTGGACGGATTGTTGGAGTAACCCGGTGCGAATTTACGAATTAAACGCGAATGCCGCGAATGAAGATTATTGATGCGCCTAGAGGGAATCGGACCCCCGTCAATCGTGTATAAGACGATCGCTTTTCCATTAAGCTATAGGCGCGTGTTTGTCTAACTATATAACAAAGCCCCCTCGCAAGGCGAGGGGGCGATTATGTATCAGGAGGTTTCAATCGCGGCTTGTCTAACTTCTCGGTCGAGATGCAAACGCGGAAGAATCATTTCTGGCCGCCATTCACGCTTGATGCGTTCGTGGTCTTCGGTAGTTTGGTATTTTCCGCCGCCGTTTTCCGTGGCGTACGCCTCGCCATTCTGTACTTCATGAAAGACGATTTGCGCGATGCGTCGCCCGACCGGCAAGATGACAATGTCGTCCGTCTGGTTCTCAATCTTGAGCGACCAACGCCCAAAGAATGCGGGGTCGCCCCAGTTGCCATCGCTTGAGACAGTAAGCGCGCTTCGGTACACCGAAGAGCGTCCGCGCAAATCGCCCACAAATGATGCGTTGCTTCCAATGAATTCTTCCGTGTGGGCAAGAATCATTTTGTGTGCGGGGATAACAATAATCTTGTCTGATTCTTGCAACCCTAACTCTTGAATTAAATCGTCATTACTATCCGCAAACGGATAATCAGTGGAATTTTCCAACAAGTCCGCTAATGCAGTCGCGCAACATGCATCATACGGGCCTAACCATACTCGTTGTGCCGCATCCAGTGACCATGGATTACGAATGCCACGAAATCCATCGTTGTGAATTTGTGAAAAATAAAAGTGTCCGAGCCGTACATCCACGCTTGCACCTTTTACATTTTCTGGTACGAACGGGTCAATGAAGATGTTTCCTTTTTCAATGTGCTTTAAGATTTCTTTTGCTGAAAGCGGCATAAAGACCTTTCTATTGTTGTATTCTATATCTGCGGCTACCCTACCAGACACTTATTGATTTTGCAAATGAAAACCCCCTCCGACAATAAGTCGGAGGGGGGCCGTACCGAGGCGGAACTTGGCTCATCTAGAGCCGGTCGAGCAAATCTTCACGAACCAGATTGTTTAATCCGATTGCACTTTTCATCTCATCATATGTTTTCTGAGGAGTTTCCACGGTCTTTTTTTGGCTTTTCTTTTTTTTAGTTTTCTTCTTTGAAGTTGTATGGTTTTTGGAGCGTGGCATAATCTCTTTTTTCTGGTTGGGTTGAAAAAACTATTTCCGAAGATATTTTACTGTATGATATATTGTTTTGCAAGTATCAGATTTCCTGCTTTTTCTTCGGCACAATGCCGTTTGCGATGAGGAGTTTCTCAAATTCGGCGCGCTCAAGCGTTTCTACTTCAATGAGTCGTTTTGCAATCCCGTCCAGTGCTTTTCTGTTTTTCTTCAAAATATCAGTGGCTCGTTCTTCCGCTTCTGACATAATGCGCGCGATTTCGGAATCAACTACCGCTCCGACTTTTTCTGAATAGTCGCGCTCCGTGAAGCTTCCGCCAAAAGGCGACAAGCCCGCGGACTCTTCCAGGGCAATCGGCCCTATTTTCTCCGACATTCCGTAGCGCGTTACCATATCTCGCGCGAGTGCAGTTGCGACCGCGAGGTCATTTGACGAGCCGGTTGTGAGGTCGTCAAAGAGCATCTTTTCGGCAACGAAGCCGCCGAGCGACACCGCGATGTCGTCTAGAAATTCGCGCCGCGACTGGAGCTTGCGGTCTTCAATCGGGAGTTTAAGGGTGTATCCCGCGGCGCGCCCACGCGAAATAATGGATATTTTGTGTACTGGGTCGGCATGCGTCAGAACGGATGCCGCGAGCGCATGTCCGGCTTCATGATAAGCAGTAATTTCTTTTTCTTTTACCGACAAAAGGTGGCTTCGCCGTTCTGGCCCCATCATTACTTTTTCAATGGAGCGGATGAGGTCGTACTGTGTTACTTTCGTGCGGTTTTCGCGCGCGGCAAGGATTGCGCCTTCGTTCATTAGGGAATAGAGGTCTGCGCCCGAGAACCCGGGGGTGCGCTCGGCAATGACGCGCAGGTTTACATCTTCAAACAAAGGCTTGCCTCGCGCATGTATTTTCAGAATTTCCTCGCGGTCTTCGCGGTCCGGCAAATCTACCACGACGCGACGGTCAAAGCGGCCGGGGCGCACAAGCGCGGGGTCCAATACATCGGGGCGGTTCGTTGCAGCCATCACTACCAGTCGGTCAGTTGGTTCAAAGCCGTCTAACTCCACGAGAATCTGGTTGAGTGTTTGTTCGCGCTCATCATTGCCGCCGCCGACGCCTGTGCCGCGCACGCGGCCTACCGCGTCAATTTCGTCTATGAAAATAATCGATGGCGCGGCCTTTTTCGCCATATTAAATAAATCGCGCACGCGCGAGGCGCCAACTCCCACGAACATTTCAACAAACTCCGAACCGGAGATTGAAAAGAAAGGGACATTCGCTTCGCCAGCGACCGCGCGCGCAAGCAAGGTCTTGCCTGTGCCAGATGCGCCCATCAAAAGCACTCCTTTCGGAATTTGTGCGCCAATGTCCAGAAACTTTTTCGGGTTTTTCAGAAAATCCACAATTTCTTTCAATTCTTCCTTCGCTTCTTTCGCGCCAGCAACATCCTTAAACGAAACTTTCTGCTTTTTGTCGTGCGGGAAGATGATGCGCGCTTTTGATTGCCCGAACGAAAACGCTTGCATACCGGCGCCGCGCACTTGCCGCGACAGGAACCAGATTAAAAATCCAAGGAAGAGAATCGGAAGGAGAAACGGCGCAATATTGCCTACCCAGTAACCCACACCGCTTGGTTTGGAGATAGTAATCGTAAGCGCGCTCATTTTTTCCGGAGAAACACCGAGCGATTTTAGGGTTTCGGCAACCGATTCTCCGAATTCTTTTTTCGCAACCACGCGCGGAGCGTCTTCTGCTGCATCTTTGTAGCGGGCCTCAATTTCGTCCTGCCGCGCGATAATTTCTACGACTTTGCCGCTCGTAATGTCTGCGGCAAGCGCGGAGAGCGCGATTTCTTTGCGTTCACCGTTTTGTTCCGCAATAAACGAGTACACGCTCGTGAGTACGAGGAATATGAGGAGCGCAATCGCGCCTTGGCGCAAAAGCGAATGTGGCGCCTTGTCTTTCGAATTCTTTTCTTTGTTTTCCATAGAAAAGCATTATATCACTCTTTTTTCGTTTGTGCTACTATTGCATTATGCATCTTTTGGACAATAAAAAAGCAGGTTTTAAATACGAGTTCGTCCGCACGCTTGAGGCGGGGATAGAGCTTTTTGGATTTGAGGACTACGACCCTCGCCGCAATCGGAAACTCTTGCTAACCAAAAGCGAAATTACAGAACTAACCGGCGTTGAAAGCCGTAAAGGGTTGACAATTGTACCAGTGTCAGTGTATAGTAAGGGTAGGAAGCTCAAGGTAGGGCTTGCGCTTGCGCGCGGCAAAAAGAAATACGATAAGCGCGAGACGCTCAAACAGCGAGATGTTGAGCGCGACATACGGAGAACTTTGAAAAATCAATAAGTTTTAATACGGGGATGATCGGCCTAGACAAAGGTGTACATTTCGTATGTGCAAGGTGGAGCTCCAATAACTCTGTAAACTGTTGGAAATCTAACTGCAAAAACAGTTACTAAAGCGGTTGTTTCTCCATTTTTTGGAGTGAACGATTTTGCTTTCGCTCGCGCTTCGGCGTAAGCGACATTCTCCGACCAAGGTCCCAGCATCGTTCATACAATGTTTTGTTTGTTTATAGTTGTATGAATTAAAAAATGAAACACAACTAGACCTTGTAGATTCATATGCGATTATCTTTTGCACGGCGGTTCGATTCCGCCCATCTCCACTGCTTCGCTCTGCATCGCCGAAGGCTATGCAGAGCTACGCAGTGCAAGCACTTTTTGTGCGAAGCATTGCGTAAAATAAAACCGCCACAAGCGGTTTTATTTTTGAAGCAGTGTCCTGCGAAGCTTTATGCGAAGCAGGACAGTGTTAAAATACTATTATGTATTTCGTATATATTCTTCAGAGCGCACAAGATGTAAGTTATTACACAGGAAGTACCGAAGATATTGAAAAGCGGCTAGCCGAACATAATTCAGGCATGTCAAAATACTCACGCACCAAACGCCCATTCAAACTCATCTGGTACTGTGCTTTCCGTGACAAATTGAAAGCACTCGCGTTTGAAAAATACCTCAAACACGGCTCCGGTTTTGCCTTTGCGCGGAAACATTTTGTGTGATATGTACATTAATAATGTTCATGTTTGAGTCAAAATAATACTATTTATGCTAGCAGTAAAAGCAAGCGCAAAGCCAAGTAAGATTGAAGGAATAGGATTATTTGCGGATGAAAAAATCCCGAAAGGAACCGTAACATGGAGATTCCATCCGCGTATTGATGTTGTTCCATCTCCTGGTGAACCAGAAACATTAGGTGTCGCAAATCGTGATATTGAGAAGAACGAGGAAATGTTGGTAAATTATCGTATGTTCGATTCTCACGATGAAAATAGCAAAAAGGAATATCTTAATAATTAGCCGTCAATTTTTTGATTACAACTAGAAAAAAAGTTGTCAACACCTTTGCGGAAAATAATAACCCCCATCACCTGACGCGATGGGGGTCTCAAGCGTGGAAGCTTGATTTGTGTTAGCAAAAGAACGGATATCTTGACGCACACGCGGCAAGACCTATACACCCATTAGCGTACATCAAAGCGTATTTTGTGCAAGTGTAGTCGCCCGCACTGGCGACCCGCCGAAGAGGCGGGTAGAATAAATCTATGATAAAAATGGAACCCTTGTGGAAGGAAGCACTGAAAGAAGAGTTTGAGAAACCATATTTCAAACAACTCGCGGAATTTGTGCGCGGTGAGTATCTTTCCACAAGGGTCTTTCCACCACCAGAATTCATTTTCCGCGCATTTGAGTTGTGTCCGTTCGGCGATACAAAAGTCGTGTTGCTTGGGCAAGACCCGTACCATGGAGACGGGCAGGCGCACGGGCTTTGCTTTTCGGTGCCGGAGCGAATAGCCGTTCCGCCATCGCTCGCAAATATCTACAAAGAAATTGCAAATGACATAGGAGGAACGCCCATCACGCACGGCAATTTGGAACACT
>VMFZ01000014.1 GCA_007376285.1 Parcubacteria group bacterium Gr01-1014_17 | reverse complement strand
GTACTTGTTCACTATCGGTCTTGAAAGATATTTAGCCTTGCCGGTTAGTTCCGGCGGATTCCCCCAAGGTATTCGTGTCTTGAGGTACTCAAGGACAAAGACAAGAAAGATTGTTTGTTTTCGTGTACGGGACTATCACCCTCTGGGGTGCTTCTTTCCAGAAGCTTTCACTAACAAACGGTTTTGTAACTCTCCTCCCGATAAATCGGGACATCTCTGCCTTACAACCCTAGAAAACTGGAAACTAGAAGCTGGAAACTAGAAAGAAATAATTTCCTTCCGGCAATCCAGTGTCCAGTGTCCAGCTTTCCAGTTTAGGCTTCTGCGCGTTCGCTCGCCGCTACTGACGCAATACCAATTGGTTTCTTTTCCTCCGGGTACTGAAATGTTTTACTTCCCCGGGTGCGCTTCCAGCCGTAATTTTTGGGGGTATTGACAAAAAATACCAGTTTGCTATACTGCCCAATACAGGTTAAAAGTCGGATCAAAGGTTGCTCGGCACCTCCCCGAAGCGTATCGCCGCTACGCCGCGTCCTTCATCGCTCTTTCAAGCCAAGGCATCCACCGTACGCCCTTGTTTCCTCTTCGGAAACTAATAACCACTTTAGTTCTGCTTTTTACCATTGATTTACTACCCGCGCGCCATACAATCCGGCGCGCGGTTTACTAACACTCCCGTCTGCGCCAAGACCCCTCGGCGCGACGGACTGCAATTATCAAAAAACAGTCGTACTTTTCGTGCTGGAAAGAAAAAATCCACGCTCTTTTAAAGCGTGGATTTTTCTGACAAACTTTAAAAAGCCGTCAGTCGCCTCGCTTTAAAAAAGTTTCTTGGAAGTTCAACATATATGGAATACAAACAGTATAGCCGAAGCAAAAAATCTGTCAAATGCACTGTGCATTACTTTCGCAGTTGAATGGTTTCGCCGTCGGAGACAAATACAACAGTGCCGTGCTCATAGGTGCCGAGTACCGGAACCTCAAACTGCGCGAGGCGTTCCAATACTTCAGCGTGCGGGTGGCCGTAGCGATTATCTTTTCCTGCAGAAATCACTGCGAATATAGGAGAAGCAAAACCAAGAAGCGCTTCACCTGTTGAGGTCTTTGAACCGTGATGCCCTGTTTTAAGCACATCCACATCAAGCTGTTTTCCATCAATCTGTGCAAGATAATTTTCAACCGCTTCAGTTGTATCGCCCGTCAACAAAAACGAAGTGGCGCCGTAGGTAAGTTTCGCCACAACAGAACCCTCATTTGGATTTAATCCTGATACATCTCTGTCGGGAAACAAAATCTCAAGCACTGCGCCTCCGCCTAGTTGCACTATCTCGCCGCGCCGAGCTAAAAGCGTTACCGCTGGTTCTCGCGCGACTTCCTCGCCAAACGCCTTGTACTCGGCGGAGGCGCCAACCGTTCCCGGCTCCATTACTGCGCCAACTTTGTATGTACGAAGCACATCCAAAAATCCAGCAAAGTGATCTTTGTCGGGATTCGTAACAATCAGCACATCAATCGTCCTGTCATAAAACGGCATCATTTTTCCCAACTGCCGCAAGACACTTTTGTCGGGTCCTCCGTCAATCAAAATCTGACTTCCAGTCGGCGATTCAATAAAAATCGCATCCCCTTGCCCAACATCCAAAAACGCGACCGTTAGTTTCCCTCCCCTGTCCTCCGCCGCAACTGCGTACCACACAAATGCAGTGGTCGCAAAAATCACTCCGAGAATCCACCAGTGCAAGTGCGCCCGCAGTTTTTGCATATGTGATATAATACTCCTATGCAATTCATTGAACAAAAATTTAATATACCGCCGCTTAAAGGAATATCTGCGAAAAATATTGAGGAGCACCTGAAACTGTATGCGGGCTATGTGAAGCATGCGAACTTTATTCTGGAAGAAATTAAAAAGGGAGCGGTGGGAGAGTATGCGCTTGCGGAAATGCAACGACGGTTCTCTTTTGAGTTCAACGGAATGGTGAATCACGAATACTACTTTGAATCCTTCATGGGCGGCGCGAAGCCGCTTGCGGAAGCAAGCGGACTTCGCGCCGCCATTGCCAAAGAATGGGAATCCTTTGATGTGTGGCTCGCTCGATTTAAAGCGATTGCGCTCACGCGCGGAGTTGGGTGGGCGATACTGTACTTTGATCCGCTGACAAAACGACCCTTGAATGCGTGGGTGGATGAACAACACCTCGGGCAACTCAACGGTTGTAAAACAATTCTTGCGTTAGATATGTGGGAGCATTCTTTCGTCGCCGACTACCAGCCGAGCGGGAAGAAAAATTATATTGAGGACTTTTTTGCAAATCTTAATTGGAAAGTAGTTGAGCGGAATTTCTCAAACGCAACCTCCAAATAACAACTCCGTACCCCGCATACCACGCAACCACTAACCAAAGCGGAAATGAGGTGAGCGCGATTGCCGCAAACGGCAGTCGCGCGAACCATTCCACTACTGCGAGTTCATAGGCGAGTAGCGCGTACGCGCCGTATGCGAATGGAAGAGCGAGCATATTCCACGCAAACCCTGCGATACCCGCCATAAATCCCAGAAGCATGGTCGCGGGAATTGCCGTGAGAATGAGAAGATTGACCGGAAGCGACACAAGCGAGAGAATTCCGGTTTTGTATAAAAGAAACGGAAGTACAAAAAGTTGCGTTGCAATAGTTGCAACAACAATCTGGCGCATTCCCCATCTTTCGGTAATCCATTTCACTTTCGGTTCAATGAGAGGGGAAAAATAAATAAGCCCGACCGTCGCGAGAAAAGAAAGTTGAAACGAGACATCAAAGACCAAAATCTTCGGATTGTGAAGCAGCATAAAAAATCCGGCGATGAGGAGTGCACGCGTTACCGCATAGATTCTCCCTGTTGAGCGGGCGAGGATGACGAGAAGCGCCATAATCGTTGCCCGCACGACCGTTGCGCTTGCGCCAACCATAAGCGCAAAGAGAATCATGGCGCCTGCGGCAACTGCGAGCCGTAGATTTTTGCGCAGACGCGAAAAGAGCCACTCAATAAAGTACGCGATAATCGTGATGTTGTAGCCCGAGAGCACGACGATATGAATGACTCCCACCGTTCGGAAGTCGTCAAGTAGTTTCTTCCCAAGCGATTGCTTCGCTCCAACAACGAGCCCTCCCAAAAGCGCCGCGTGCGGTTCTGGAATGAGTGCATTTATATTTCTTATAAACGCCTGCTTAAACGCAAAGAGTTTTTCTACGACCAAGTTCCCTTCTCCGTGGGCAAGCACTTCTACCTTCGGCTTGAAGATTTCGTAGTAAATGCCGTCTTTCGCGAGATGTGATACATAATCCACTTCGCGAAGTGTCGTCTCGTCCGTAAAATTTCTCGGCTTCTCTAATTTTCCGCTGATTGCAAGACGATCTCCGTACGCATACTTCGGTTCTCTGCCTGCAGTAACAAGAATCTTTGTTTTTTCTACAGCAACGATGAACCGCGTGACGCTCTCGCGCTCATCCGGCTCACTAATAACTAGGCCTTCCAGAGAAACCGATTGACCGATATGTAAATCAAGCGCGGTCTGCAGAGCACTCCGGTCCGCAAAATCATAACGAAGCATCCCGAGCGCGGCAGTGAGAAGGAAAATAGAGAAAAATATAACTGAACCACCCCCTCTTCCCGACCGTTGTCGGGGTTTCTCCCCCATAGGGGGAGAATTAAAGAGGGGGTATGGCGAAAATAAAGAAACAAAAAACAAAACCGCGGCAAGTAAAACAAAAAATAGCGTGAAACCGGTGCCTAAATCAACAAACGACCGGAGAAAAATCCCCGCGACAAATCCACCTAACCCTGCATACAGATATGAATCATGAGACATTCAAGATGTTTCTTATTCTGTAATTCTTGAGAACACCAGAATATAGTTTCGGCGCCGCTTGCCTTGAGCTTGTCGAAAGGTCGGCAAAAGCAGTCGCGATTTCATCGCATCGTTCGTTGCCGGCAACGCCTTTGTGTCCGTCAATTCTTTTCCATTGAATTTTTTTGCCATCAGCGGCAGAAAGTAAGCGCTCCCATAAATCCTGATTTTCAACTCGTTTTTTATTCGCGGTCTTCCACCCGTTCCGTTGCCACCGCGCCGCCCACTCGGTCATACCAAGGACGACATAGGTGGAGTCAGCGTAAAGCGTGATGTCTTTTACTTCCTTTCCCGAAAGATATTCAAGAGCGGCAATCGCGCCCATTAACTCCATCCGATTGTTTGTCGTGTGTGCTTCCCTTCCGCCAAGTTCCGTGACTTTATCGCCAATGATAATTATTGCGCCAAAACCACCCGGTCCCGGATTCCCCCGCGCCGCCCCGTCGGTGAAGATAATAATTGATTTACGGTTCATAGTGATATAATTATAACACCCGCCTCATCGGCGGGTCGCCGAAGAGGCGACAACATCAACAATCCGCAGGCGCAGTTCGGGACGGTTGCCGAAGGTGGATTTTTCGAGGTGGGCGAGGAGATTTATGTTCTGGCCTTGCGCGATGCCACCAAAGTCATCCGGTTTAGAAAAGAACTTCACGGCAGAAATCTTTTCGCCGTCTGATTTCTTAAAAACAAGTTTCAGATGCTGTTTTTCTTTTCCAAATAGTTCTATTGCACTCACTACAAATTGCTCAAATAGAAAAAGCGGCTTGGGGTTCCCCACCCCAAACGGCGCGAGTTTCGCAATGTCGTTCCACAGAGCCCAACTTACTTCATCTATGCTTATTCGTGCATCCACCGCGTACTGCGGCTTTGCTTCGCGGCTCAAACCTGCCTGCGCAGGCAGGCGCACTTTTTCATACGCCCGCTCCAGTTCACTCTCCAGTAAATGCACTTTTTCAAGCGCGACAGAAAATCCACCTGCCTCCGCGTGCCCACCAAAGTCCGAAAATACAGAGCGCGCCTCCTGCATCAGGAGCGACAGATTAACGCTCCCATCCGAGCGGCACGAGCCCTTAAGCGTATCATTTCCTTCCCGTCCCCATATGAAAACTGGTTTTTGATAATCCTCAACAAGCGAATTTGCCACTAGTCCCAAAAGCGAAGGTCGCCAGTTTGGGTTCCCCGCAACAACGACAAGTGGTGCTCTTTCTTCGTGTTGTTCCGCCACAATTTTTCTCACTTCTTTTACTAGCGACGCCACTTTTCCTTTGCGCTCATTATTAATGTGATTCAAATGTTTCGCGAGCGCTCCAGCTTCCGTCGCATCTTCCGTTGCAAACAGACGAAACGCATCCATCGGCACGCCCATGCGCGAGGCGGCGTTAATGCGCGGAGTAATCATAAATCCAACATCGTCTTCCGAGAGGTCGCTTCTATTGATGCGCAATTCTTGTAACAACTGACCGAGCCCAACGCGCGGAGAACGGCGCAACACCTTCAATCCGAAATGCGCAAACACACGATTTTCACCGGTGAGTGGGACCATATCGGAGAGCGTCGCGATACCGACCATATCCAGTAGCCATTTCTCCCAACCACGCATCAGTGGAGTTGTGAGCCGTTGAGCCAGCGCCTGTACTAACTTAAATACGACTCCCGACCCACAAAGCATTTTCTCGGGATACGGGCAAGCAGATTGTTTGGGATTCAGAATTGCAAACGCAAGCGGAATAGAATCGCTTAACAAATGATGGTCGGTAATAATTACCTCAAGCCCAAGCCCGTTTGCATATGCAACTTCTTCGGTGTCTGCAATCCCGCAATCAATCGTAATCAGTAGATTCGCGCCGCGCTTTGCGAGTTCTTCAATTGCGCTTCCATTCAATCCAAAACCCTCGCCGTGGCGGTCTGGAATATAATTCTCAAAATTCGCGTAGCCGAGCTTTTTGAAAAAGTCGTGAAGCATCACCGCCCCCGGAATTCCATCCGCATCATAGTCGCTAAAAATCGCAATTCGTTCGTTATTCTTAATCGCGCGCAAAATCCGCTCCACCGCATTCTCCATATCTTTCATCAAGAACGGGTCGTGCGTGTGTTTTTCATAATCCGGATTCAAGAACTTTTCTACATCTTCCACACTCGTAATACCGCGATGAAAAAGTAAATGTTCAATCAGATTTTCTTTCTTCCGCTCCCGTACGGCGTAGTTTTTCATTCGGCAATCTTATCATATAATAGAGCAATGACTGACTGCGTTTTCTGCAAAATTATCGCGAAGGACGAAATCCCCTCAACCGAGATCTACAAAGACGACACGGTCTATGCGTTTTTGGATATCAACCCCGTAAACCATGGGCATGTGCTCGTCGTTCCAAAAATCCACTACCCAAAATTTGAAGAAACGCCGGATGCGGTTGTTTCTCATATATTCGTGAAATCCAAAAAACTGATGTGTGCGATCAAACAAGGGATGCGGGCAGATTATGTCGCGGTGGCCATTGTAGGCACTGATGTACCACATTTCCACATCCACCTTGTGCCGCGCTATCACAACGACGGCCTTGCAGGTTTCTGGCCGACGAAAAAATATGACAAAAAAGAAATGGAATCAGCCGCAGAAAAAATACGGGGTGCGTTGTAACGGCACAAGGTAGTTTATACATACGATCGTAGTTATAAACTACTTTTACCATCGCAGGACTTCGAGACCAGGTAAAGTTTCATTCGCCAAAAACTCCAGCATCGCCCCGCCGCCGGTTGAAACAAACGAGAATTTTTCAAGAATACCGAGTCGCGCAATCGCGGCAAGCGTGTCGCCTCCGCCGACAATCGTCTCTGCTCCGCTTTCGGCAAGCGCGCGCGCCACTCCTTCCGTACCCGCCGTAAAACCGCGTTCGTATTCTCCCAAAGGCCCGTTCCACACAATCAACTTCGCGGCGCGCGCACTGGCGCGAATGTCGGCAACGGTTTTCTCTCCCGCATCTACAATCCTGTCGCCGCTTCGAACGACATCAGACGGTACGCGCAATTTTGGATTGTGCAACAGAGCATTCGGAAAATCCGTCGTAGAAACACGCGAACTGCCCACTGGCTCGCCACGCGCCTTAAATATATCGTTCGCCAAAGCGCCCATCACCCACACCTCGTCCGCAACGCTCAAAAACTTCTCAATGAGCGGTAACTTGGTTTCAAACTTCGCGCCGCCGAGAATAAAAAGAAACGGGTGCGCGGGAGAAAACGCTTTTGAGAGATTCTGGACTTCTTCTTCAAAAAGAAATCCGGCATAGTGCGGCAAGAACTTCGGTACGCCTACGATAGAAGCATACGCGCGGTGCGAAGAAGAAAATGCTTCATTAACATATACATCCGCAAGCGAAGCAATTTTCTTTGCAAACGCTTCTTCGTTTTCTTGTTCACCATTTAACTGACGAATATTTTCAAGCAGAACAAACGAGCCGTTCTTGGCTTTTTCAAGTGCGATTCTTGCTTCTTCAAGCGTCTTTGCAAAAACAATAGGATAGAGTTCTTTTAGTTTTCCATATACCGGAGCGAGCGATTCTGCTTCGTTGGTGCGGTGCGATACCAAAAGCGTGTGCGCACCGTTTTCCGCCAGAAAATCAAGCGTTTTTTTGCTCCGCGTAATGCGGTAGTTATCAACCACTTTCCTATCCTGTATCGGCACATTTAAATCAATCGCCAAAAAAACGCGCTTTCTGCGCAGGTTTCCAGAATCTCGGATTGTTTTAAAATTAAGCGTCATTGGCAATGCGTATAATCCACGCGAACGCTTCGGCATCCAAGCTTTCGTGCCCAATGAGAAAACCAGCAATGTCGCCGTCGCGCAAGAGCGCTCCTGCGTTTTCAGGTCCAACGCTCCCGCCGTACAAAATTGGAACGGTGACGCCTTCATCGCCAAACATATCCGCCATTACTTTGCGGATGAAAATCGCTGTCTCGCGCACGACCGACGGCGACGCGGAGTCGCGCCAATTCTTGCCGATTGCCCAAAGTGGTTCATATGCAATTACAACATCAGATAGAAACCTGCGTTGAACCTTTGAAAATGTCGCTTTAATTTGCTCGCGCAACACGCCGAAAAAATCACCGTTTTCATCGCGCGCGCGCTCGCCGATGCACACCAATACTGACAAGCCCTCGCGCACAACCGCCTGCGCTTTCCGTGACACAATGTCGTCTGTTTCCCACCGCGCGCGGCGCTCCGAGTGTCCGACCATTGAAATCGTTACGCCTATATCTTTGAGCATTTCCGGAGATACTTCGCCAGTGTGAGGCCCGCCGTTCCTCCAAAACGCGTCTTGCGAGCCGAGCGAGATTACGCCATTTGAGAGACGCGAAAAAAGAGATAGAAATGGAAACGGCGGGCAGACCGTTACGGAGACCCGCCGCGCCTCGGAGGCGGCGCGGCGCGTCGCCAAAAAAAGAGCACGCGCTTCCGCCGCCGTCCCCGGGTTCATCTTCCAATTCGCCACAATGAGTTTCTTGCCTTTTTTCATTCTACTATTCTACCTCTTTCCACCCGCCAAGCGTATAGCCGCCGCTGTCAAGACACCTCGACTGTATCATACCAAACAAAAAGACCCTTTGAAACTTTTTCAGAGTTTCAAAGGGTCAGAGATTCAGAAGTACAGGATACAAAGTATCAAAGTACCAAAGAATCAGCGAGAGCAGACCTGATAGCCAGCACTCCACTCGTTCTGGTACCCAATCGAATAGGCGAACAAGCGCCACTCGCGGTAGTCAGCGCGCCAGTACGCACTCACTGCCCAGAGCGTACCTTCGGTGTCGCGAACATAGAAGATGTTTGCGTAGCCGTTGATGAGAAGAGCACCAGATTCGCCTTTGCTCTGAAGTTTTAACATACTCCAGAGATTGGCGAGCTTGATTTCTTCCTTTTCTTCACCAATCTCTGAGCGGATGCCCAGGTCGCGAGAACCTTTGAGAAGTTTATGGATACGGATGTCGCATCCTGCGACATTTTCCTCGGTTTTTCCGAGAAAGTGTTTCTGGAAGTCTTCCCAGAGGTAGCACCTTACTCCGTCCACTGTCTCGCCGTGCTTGAAATGGTCGGCGGCGATGAACTTATCCACGCCTGGAACAGTGACTGAGGTGACGAATTCCAGGAGTGGTGTCTCCTTTGTAAGAGAAGAAAAATCAACTCCGGAAACCGTGTTCCGCTGGACTTTGGAGAGATTGAGAAACCACTCCAAATGTACAAGGGTTATGTGCTCTTGCCGAATCTTTTGCAACAGGTCAATTTGCAGACCAGCCAGTTTACTGGCCGATTCTGCGTCGATGGTATTCATCGTTTTTCCTTTGTTTTGAGTTTATCTACGAGTCCTCCGTAACCTTACAAGGTACATTGAACTAAATATAGTATAGCAAATCATAGCCGACCTGTCAAATGCTTGTGCGGGGTGGCGAAAATATGGCTCTGTTGAGCCGTTTATTCCGTTTCTTTCCAACTATCAATCGTGTAGCCGCCGGAGGGACCACTCGTAAAAATTAGGTTCGCCAAACCGGTCTCATAAATGACTTCTGCGCTGTTCTTGAGACGAATGCGGTAGCCGCTTGCTTCTTTTACATCCACCGAATCCTGAATCAAGACCTCGCCGTGCGGCGCATACACGAGTAAGTCGCCATCAACCGAGTTTTTCAAATCAATCGCGGTTTCGCTCCCACCGCTTTCCGCGCTCTTATTTTGCGAAATCATAAGTATATGCGAGCCAAAAGTTCCCGAGCCCTGAAAGACCGCCGAGTTCTGGAGTTCAATTTTACTGCTTGTGGTCTGGTCTGTCGGCTTGTCCGCAATGACCGGCACGCTCGCGCCGCCGAGCGACGGGGCAACGCGGATAATTGCCGTGTTTTTAATCGTGATATTTCCAACCACCCAGAGCGCGCCGCCTAGCGTAACTGTCGGAGCGCCGGTAATCTCAAGGTCGCAGTTTATTTTCTTTGGTCCAATCGTGATATCGTCATTAATCACATATGGACATGGGGAAGAAACAATACCCCCTGAGAGAGCATCTGCTTCCCAATCCGCAATCTGTGCATCGGAAATGGCGAGCGGTGAAGTTGCTTGGTCTATACTCCCGGGGTGAAGCGCGCCGTCCACCGTTGTACCTGAAATCGTTTGATAATATGCATCGCCATCTATGTCTGAATTTTGAATCGTGTGTGCGTATGCAGAACTTGTCGCATGCACGCCAAGAATCTTTCCGGATGACCCCGCAGACACAACAGTTCCTTTTACTAGATTGCTGTTCTCTCCAATTACCGGACCATTTGAATATACATTCCCAACAACGCTTGCGGTGTTAAGTAAATCAATTCCGCCTGTCCCCGACTGCATTCCGTAATGGAATGACGCGCCAGTGCCAGCAATAAGACGCATATTTGTTTTCCTAGCAAATCGTGCGCCGCTTGCCGATGTGTTTATTTCTTGTCCGCCAGACATCGCCGTTACGGTTGCGGTTGCCGTAATCCCATTTACCGCAAGCGTCTCGGAATCATTTACCGCCACTCCTTTTATCTTCCGATATGCGACATCCTCGGACGCAGACGAAACCGTATACAATCCTTGTCGCGAATCCGCAAATGCGCGCGCAGAACTCGCGCGCCGAAGCGCAGGACCCGCCGCCGCGGCGGAAATCGCGGCAGACGCGGCGAGAAATAACAAACAGGCAATGAGCATTACTTGCCCGCGATTAGTTTGTAATTTCATTTTAGTAAGAGTTCCGAAAAACAGTGGTCGTATAAAATTTCTTTGTCGTGGATGCCACGCCAGTGCCACTCTGAAGCGACAATTCAATTTTCACCGCTTCCGATTTTCCAGTCGCAATTCGGCGCGCAACGAAACTTGAAACCGAGACGCGGCTTCCAGTAAGCGCCCCACCGTCCATCCCGTTCTCCTTAATGCGCAAAGCCGAGCCGGAAACAAAAAATTCAACAGTGCGTGCCGCGCCCGCATCATCAGTCGTATCAATCGCGAGTTTGCTTGGGTTGGCGCCAAGCACGCTCGCGGATACATTAACGGTTTTTGCGCCGCGCGCTTCGCGCGTGATGCGCTCCAGTACTGCAGAACCGTCTCGCTCAATGCGCGACAAGTTCGCAACTCCTCCATACGCGCGTGAAAGCCCGAGTGCCGTGCCGACAATAAGCACAAGCGCGGTCGCAAACACCGCGAGATAGACAAGTAGTTCAACTAAAGAAAATCCTTGAGCTCGATGCGAATCTTGCGAA
>VMFZ01000001.1 GCA_007376285.1 Parcubacteria group bacterium Gr01-1014_17 | reverse complement strand
GGCGGCAAGAGTGTGGTCAATATGTTTGAGATGACGAAGCTCGTGTCGGTGCACCTCTCGTAATCGTTATAAGATATTTTGTTTTTATATATGTTCAATTCACTCTGTAAAAAGGGTTCGTGGTGCACGGCGGATGCGGGACTTTTGGCGCTTCGCATCGGTGTCGGTGCTATCTTTATTGTTACCGGCTGGCTCAAGGTCTCCGACCTTGCGGCAACCGTCGGCGGGTTTGGGTACATTGGGTACGGTCCATTTTGGGCGTACCTCGTATCATTTGTAGAGCTGGTGGGCGGCATCGCCGTGCTCCTTGGTGTCTATACGCGCGTTGCCGCTGGGCTTCTTGCGATTGTGATGCTCGTCGCAAGCTACAATCTCCTTGCGACTCCGCAAGCGCTTATTGCACCGGTGTCGCTCCTCTTTTCAACCATTGCGCTCAAGCTCGCGGGTGGCGGCAAGTACTCGCTCCTGCGCGGCAAATGCGTGTGTGGTTGCACATTGCCGTGCAGTTGCGGAAAATGCGATGCGTGTGGATGTAGCGGTTCTGATGCGAAATGATAGAAGTTGAAAAGAACTTTGCGGTAACGGCGAAAGACAAAGCGCGCCTCATTGAAGGGGCGGTGCTTTTGTACAAGAAAGTTTTTACGGATGTATATTACGATTCTCCCGACTACGCACTCACGGGAAAGGATTTTTGGCTCCGTACGCGGGAAGGTAAGTTTGAATTAAAAGTGCCGCAAAATGTAGGGCATATTTCGGAACGTGCGACCGACCAATACGAAGAACTTGAGACCGATGCGGAAATAGCGCACGAACTCGGGCTTTCTGCCGAGAAGCCACTTGCGGAAGCGATAAAAGAAAAAGGATTTACGCCGTTTGCGACTATCACTACGACACGAGCACGATATCAAAAAGGCGACTTTCATTTGGATTTTGATGAAATGGACTTCGGGTTTATTGCGTTTGAGGTAGAACTGATGGTAGAAAAGCCGCAAGATATTGCAGAAGCGGAAAAGCGTATTTTGGAATTCGGCGTTGCTCACGGAATCAATCCAGAATCCGCTGGGAAGGTAATAGAATATTTGCGCCGATACCGCCCCGAACATTTTGCGTTCCTAAAATCCCGTGGAGTTGCGTAGCATATACTGATAGGTAACTCTCTTCTATTTTAGTATTTTGCAAAAATGCACTTGACATTTGGATGAAAGAGGAGCATTATCGGCTCGGACTAAATAATGCTCTTTTACAAAAGACGCGAAAAGAAACAAACAACCTATGACAAAAATTCTGCTAAAACTGATTCACGCAGTAAGACGCTTTTATTGGCGGTGTGCAAAACCAATAACACGCGGTGTACGCACTATTATTGTTGGAGACGACGGTAAGGTGCTTCTAGTGAAGCACCAATACGAAAATGGATGGTTTCTGCCGGGTGGCAAAGTAAGAAAAAGAGAGAGCGACGAACACGCTTTGCACCGCGAACTGAGCGAGGAACTCGGCATCAGTGATATAGCACAGATAACACGACTCGGAGAGTATATGAACACCTATGAATACAAGAAAGATACTATTATTGTCTTTGTTGTTCGTTCTTTCATACAAAAACCGAAGAAGCACTTTGAAATAGCGGAACAGCAATTCTTTTACCCACGCGCCTTACCTGAAAGTGCGTCTCCAGGAACACGACGGCGGATTGAAGAATGGCTTGGTCAACGAGATGTCAACAGTCAATGGTAACAGAAACGGAGGTACAAAATGAAAGAAATATGTTTAGGACCGGAAAGCGATCAAAAATACATTGAAAATTATCTGGCGGGCATCAGAGCACTCGACCCTGTTGAGATAGCAACGCTTCCTGAGCCAATCAAATTATCTGATACGCTCCGCATGGAACGATTCATAGATGTTGAACGGTTTTGGGAAATAACCCAGCAGTGCATTGCGGAGTGCGAGCGAAAGTATGCTGTTAGTATCACAGCAATGCAATCGGAGCGGTATTATACCGCACAACCACCTGAAGCCGATTCAATCGGCGGCTTCCACGACATGCGAAGTTTGGGGTACCAGTACTGGTATCACGCATCGTTTGTACTTACGCTGAACCATCGTCTAGCATCAAAAAAGACGAGAACGGTTGAATTGACGAGGAGTTTTTTGCACGACTGCTTCCACCATTCTACCTTTCGGAGTTTTAGAAGGGCCATACGGATTCCGTCAGCATCAACAGCGGAAGCAAAAAGACGCATTCCTGAAATCTATCGCGAGCAGTACGGCATTAACTTCAGAAACAAGGATGGATTCTCCTATTCATCTCCAGAACTAACTAACCGTTCTCCGGAAACAATCAACCTTAATGTGCTTATGGATGGAATAGTAGTTGCGGTGGTTGGTGCCTTAATGCACAAGGTTTGCGGAGAACGACAAGCATCTGCAAATTGTGTTGATGAAGCAATCATAAACGAAATCTTCCTTCAGCCGTTTGATGCAGCCATATTGCCACAAGCAAGCGCTTTTTACTCGTCCGTCACCGAACCGAGTAGAAAGTTTGTAGAACATTGGGGCGGTGATACACTTGTCATTCTTGTGCTAAAAGCCATGATGAGCGGTGACTTATCTCTACTCAAAAACTTCTTTGAAGAGAGAACGGGTATTGCACATACGTGGGAGAAAATGTTCAAAACGCCTGGATTTTCAATATCCGAAAATCCTGCTACATAACCACCAAAAAAGGAACACAAAATGGAAGAAGAACTGATTGAAGAAATATTCAGACGAACAAAAGAAGAGGGGTTTGTTGAGGGGACGGAACAGTACGAAGTATGCAAACGCGCTCTTAAATTCCGTAGCTTCTCTTACAAACGAAGCGAGGAGTTGGAAAGCGGTGCGACAGTTGATTGCTCAACACTCATCTCCCAAGCATACTGGGAAGGTGCACTAATCGGGATACCTTTTGTAGCTGAAAATCAGCGTAAAGCAGTATCCGGAAAAACAATTGAATCACAGCAGGAAATGATTCCGGCGGATGTGCTCATCAAGTATCGTTCGCTTGAAGATTGTCCTGACAAAACCTTCAACCATGTTGGGTTGTATCTCGGCAAGGACTCAAGGAATGAACAATGGCTTATTGAGTCTGTGGGCGGCAGCGGCGTTCGCTTATCAAAGGTAAGCGTGTTCAACGCTCAAGGTGGCATAAAACGCTTTACCTTGAGCACTCAACCGTTTACGAATACACAGACGCAAGAAGCATTGGCTCTCGCGCCGTTTGTTCCGAAGTTTGGACGGCTCGGCGTACGGCAATATCGAAAATTGGGGAATGACCGTATCGCGCACAGAGGAGTAGACATCTATGTACCGGCGGGTACTTTGGTCCCTGCAACCACAACAGGGACTATAGTGCTCGTTCACGAACTAGTTGAAGATGCGGACGGAGTTGAAATCACAGGCGAGCACTTTACGGTACGCTATCTCATGCTTGACGATATTAAAGTCAAGACAGGAGAATCGGTTCAAATAGGAGATATGCTCGGACGAGTCGTCGTACCACAGGAAAGAAGCGACATTGTTTATTCTTCAATAACGGAAAACAAATCACACCTTCATTTGGAGGTTGAAATAACCGGCGTTACAAACGAGAGACTTGAGAGTGAAATAGTTATGGATGGCAAGAGATATTTAAACCATTTGTATCTCTCAAAAAGTGGAACGCTCGCTCTTCCTTTTCGCATTTAAAAACACAAGTCCGATTACCGAGCGTAGTCGGACTTTTTTATACAAAACTTGAACGAAATAACAAGATTCTTGTCTAGCTGGCAGGCGGGTTGCAGAACGGAAGAAATAACAAAAGCGAAGAAGTCGCATAGGACAGACGGCGAGGAGCCGAGCGGGCACGGAGTCCCCCGAGACCCCCGATGTTTGAAGCCCATCAACATCGGGGGTCGGAGAGTGGACGAGCGAGGCGAGCGGATAAGGAAAATTTCCACGCTGGGGAAATTTTCCGGTCTGTCCTGTGTGAGCTTCTGAGCGACTATTTAAACTCCTCCAACAAGAGCATCATTATTTTTTCTTCTCCTTTGTGGAGAATTTTCAGGCGCACGGTGTCGCCGATGTTTTTCTTGCGAATGAGTGAGGCGAGCGGATGTTCTTGTGTGATTTTTTCTCCATCAACTTCCAGAATGATGTCGTATTCAACAATGCCGGCTTTGTCTGCGGGAGAGCCGGGCATTACGGCGAGCTCATCCGGATTTGCGCCACGCACCACGAGCGCGCCATAATCAACGGTCAGTTTGTTTTTTTCTTTTATTGCCGGCGTTACTTCGGTATAACGGATGCCGATAAAAGGCCGCACGATTTTTCCGTATTTCTCAACGGAAGAGAGCGCGCCTTTTGCGAGGTTTGCCGGCAGGGCAAAACCGATATTTTGTGAGCCCTGCGCCACCGCCACATTAATTCCGATAACTTTTCCCGAGAGCGAAAGGAGCGGTCCACCCGAATTACCCGGGTTGATGGCGGCGTCCGTTTGTATCACTTCATCAAGCGTTTCTGATTTACCGGATGCGTCTCGCGCGGTGATTGAGCGCGCGAGGCCTGAAATCACGCCGACCGACACCGTGTTCCTAAATTCTCCGAGCGCGTTCCCGATTGCAATCACGGTTTCGCCTACATCAAGCGAGTCGGAATTTCCGAGCGTTAAGAATGGGAAGCTCGTTTCTCCCTTGAGGCGGATGACGGCAAGGTCCAGTACGGGATCTTTGGCAACAACTTCTACTTCGTATTTCTTTCCGTTATTCGCAAGTGCGGTGTACGACGCACCAGCATCGTCTACTACATGTTTGTTGGTAAGCGCGAGCCCGCTCTTGGTCACGAGAAAGCCCGTGCCGCTTCCGACTTCGCGCTTCTCTGTGCCTTTTTGCCGATACTGCGGAATCTGGAATCCACCGAAGTCGCCGCCGAAGAAATCCTTAAACGGATTCCATTCGTCAAAATATTGCTCAACTATCGGCACATCTTTTGAGATAACAATAGAAAACACCGCGGGGTCCGCTTTTTTGACCGTATCAACAACCAGAGCTTCTTGGGTAATGATGCGCGTCGTTTCTTTCTTTACTTCGTTTCCGCCGGACTCGGATTTTGTTTCGGTCAGAAATTGCGATGCAAAGTAGTGGAATAATTCTGCCCGTTTCCACCATACAATCGCCCCAACCGCGCCAAACACGACAAGCGAAGTCGCGAGCGATGCGGCAAGATGGGCAAGTATCTTCTTTTTATGCATATATGCAGTATAATATAAGAGTATGAAAAAAATAAAAGTGGGGATTAACGGGTTGGGGAGAATCGGGCGGGCGTTTTTTCGCGCGGCGCAAAGGTCGAACCTTAATTCCGAACAAGGTTCGACCTTTGAGATTGTCGCGGTGAATGATTTGGCGGAGAAGTCGAATATGGAATATTTGCTCACTCACGATTCCGTGTATGGAAAGAATAATAGTTCGTTGGAGGGGATAAAATATTTGAGCGAGAAAGAACCCGCGAAATTGCCATGGAAGGAATTGGGTGTGGATGTGGTGGTAGAATCCACTGGATTTTTCGCGAGCGCCGAAAAGGCACGAGCACATCTTGATGCTGGAGCAAAGCGGGTGGTAATTACCGCACCCATTACAGACGGCGAAACGGTTCTTATCGGCATCAATGAAGATAAGTTGAAAACCTGCGAAATAAGTTCAAACGCTTCCTGTACGACGAATGCCGCCGCGCCGATTATTGCAATTTTGGATGAAGCAATTGGAATTGAAAAAGCGGTTTTGAATACGGTACATGCTTATACTGCGACTCAAGCTCTTGTGGATAGTCCCGCTTATAAAAAGGGGATGAGAGACGGGCGTGCAGCGGCAGTAAATATAATACCATCTTCAACTGGCGCGGCGATTGCGGTAACGAAAGCATATCCGAAATTAGAGGGGAAGTTTGACGGTATCTCGCTTCGCGTGCCGGTTGTCTGCGGCTCCATCGCCGACATTACTTTTATCGCGAAGCGGGATACGAGTGCGGAAGAAGTAAATGAGATTTTACGCAAAGCCGCGAAAGAAAAACGCTGGGAGGGGATTTTCTCGGCGAGTGATGACGAGCTTGTTTCTTCGGACATCATCGGCTCCGCAGAAGGCGCGATTGCCGAGCTCTCAATGACACGCGTAGTGGGCGGAAATTTGGTAAAAGTCCTCGCATGGTATGACAATGAAAGCGGGTATGCGAATACTCTTGTCAAACATGTTTTGGAAGTAGGAAAGCATCTATGAAGATTTACTTCGCTGGAGACCACGCGGGGTTTGAGCTCAAAAAAGAACTCATAGAGTTCGTGCGTTCGCTTGGGTATGAAACGGAAGACCTTGGGCCGTTTTCGTATGATGCAAATGATGATTATCCGGATTTTGTAATACCGCTGGCGAAGCGGATTGCTGAAAATCCTCCCCCAACCCCCTCCTTTATAAAGGAGGGGGCGAAGGGGGCGGATTTTTTAGTGCGAGGAATTATCATCGGCGGTTCGGGACAGGGCGAAGCGATTGTCGCCAATCGCTTCGCTGGTGTACGAGCGGTTGTGTATTATGGTGGAAATCTTGAGGTAGTGAGGAAGATGCGCGAGCATAACGACGCGAATATTTTGTCGCTCGGCGCGCGGTTTATGAGTGAAGAAGAGGCAAAAACAGCAGTAAAACTCTGGCTTGAGACGCCATTTTCTGGAGATGAGCGACATATGAGGCGGCTCGCCAAAATTGACGCATGGAAATAATTCCCGCCATTATTCCAAAAGATTCCAAAGACCTCAAAGATAAACTTGAGTCGGTGAAGGAATTTGCAAAGACGGTGCATATTGATTTCACCGAAAATCTCCCTTTGAGGGGAGTACCCGTAGGGGGAGGGATGTTTCTTGAAGCCCACTTGATGGTTACCGACCCGGTTGCACTCATTCCGTCTCTCGTCAAAGATGGATTCTCGCGCATATTGATTCAGGTAGAATCCGTTTCCGCCGCGGCCTTTGCCGAGATTATTCACGAATGGCGCGGGGCGATTGAGATTGGCGCGGCTCTCAAGATAGAGACGCCGCTTGAGGCGATTGATTCATTCGCGCATGAACTTACAACCATTCAACTGATGAGTATCGCGCACATCGGGAAGCAGGGGGAGCCGTTTGATGAGCGCGCCATCGCACGCGTCGTAGCATTGCATGCGAAGTGTCCGCATCTTACAATATCGGTTGATGGCGGTGTGAATAAAGAAAATGCGAAGCGGCTTGCCGCGGCGGGTGCAACGCGGCTCGTGGTAGGTTCGGCGTTTAAGGAGTTTTATGGATGAAAAAAAAGTAAAATTATTGGAGAAAAAAGCGAACGAAATCCGAATCACGCTCATTGAAGCGCTCATTGAAGCGGGGAGTGGACACACCGCGGGGCCGCTTGGCATGGCAGACATCTTCACCTACCTCTATTTTCACGAACTCCGGCACGACCCGAAAAATCCGGACTGGCCGGAGCGCGACCGGCTTGTCCTCTCAAACGGACATATCTGTCCCGTTTTGTATGCAACGATGTGTTATGCGGGATACGCAGATGTAGAGGAATACAAAAAAACACTCCGAAAGTTTGGCACGAAGTTTCAAGGTCATCCGCACCGCGAATATTTTCCAGCGCTTGAAACATCGTCAGGCCCAATCGGCTCCGGTCTTTCGCAGGCGGTCGGTATGGCGCTCGCGGAGCGCATTGATTCTGGAAAGTCGTACAAGAAATGGATTTACGCGCTACTAAGCGACGGCGAAATGGATTGCGGCAACACATGGGAAGGCGCAATGCTTGCAGGTAAAGAAAAACTTGGAAATCTTATCGCCATCATAGACCGAAACAACATTCAGATAGACGGCTTCACCGAGGATGTCATGCCGCTTGAACCACTTGCTGATAAATGGAAGGCGTGGAACTGGCATGTGCAGGAGATTGACGGACACAGTTTTCCCGAAATCCACGAGGCGGTGCAGAGGGCGAAAGCCGTCTTTGACCAGCCCTCGGTGATTATCGCCCGCACTGTTCCCGGCAAAGGCGTTCCTTTTATGGAGCGGCACTTTCAGTGGCATGGTATTCCCCCGGGCGTTTCAGATGTTCCGGACGCGCCGCCAAAAGCAGAACAAGGCGCGATGGCGCTTAAAGTATTACGCGAAGTATGTTAAATCCAGAAGCAAAATTAAATCCGAAGCTTTTCGACAAAGATGTTGAACAAATACCGATTCGCAAAGGATTCGGCGAAGGGCTTTTGGCTGCCGGAGAAGCCGATGAACGAGTTGTGGGACTGTGCGCTGACCTAAACGAGTCAACACAGATGCACTTGTTCGCCAAGAAGTTTCCGAATCGTTTTATTGAAGTCGGTGTTGCTGAACAGAACTTAGTAACTGTAGCAAGCGGTATGGCAGCGATGGGCAAGATTCCATTTGTTTCTTCATATGCGATGTTTAGTCCGGGGAGAAATTGGGAACAGATTCGCACGACCATTTGCTACAACGATCGACCAGTGAAAATCGCTGGCTCACACGCAGGTGTCTCGGTGGGGCCCGACGGCGGGACACATCAGGCAATTGAAGATATTGCGATTATGCGCGTGCTTCCGAATATGTGCGTCCTTTCGCCGTGCGATGCGATTGAAGCTAGAAAAGCCACCATGGCGGCGGCGCAAACAAAAACCCCGACCTATATTCGCCTTGCGCGAGAAAAAACACCCGTTATTACTACAGAGGAAACGCCGTTTGAGATAGGGAAGGCACAGGTGTTTTATAAATCACCACACTCTCGGGTGGGAATCATCGCAACCGGCGCGCTCGTGCACAAAGCCATTCTTGCCGCATGCGAGCTTGAGAAAGATGGTATTGCAACGACTGTTTTGAATCTTTCTACAATAAAACCGCTTGATGAAGAAGCGATTATCGCACTCGCGCGCGAAACCGGCGCGCTCGTGACCGTTGAAGAGCACCAGATTGCGGGAGGAATGGGAAGCGCGGTTGCTGAACTGCTTGCGCAAAAAAATCCTGTTTCGATTGAATTCGTTGGCGTCCGCGACCGCTTCGGCCAATCAGGAACACCCACAGAACTTTTGGAACACTACGGCATGGGTGTTTCGCATATCATAGAAGCCGCAAAAAAAGTCCACGCACGGCATTAAAGCACATGAAGTGTTCCAGTTTCTGTGCTGACTTACTTCTCTCATACTACAAAGTATAGTAGAATCATAGATCTATGTCTAGAAAAAGGGTATCAAGAATTAATCCCAGAGAGCGACATCGGATTCTCGATGAATTTTGGACGATGCTTGCGCTTTTGGAAACGAAAGACGAAGTTAAAAGTTTTTTTAAAGATTTACTTTCCGCGAGCGAGTCGGTGATGCTTGCGCGCCGCATTCAAATTGCCAAATTTCTTTTGGCTGGTCTTGGCTATGACGCTATAGAAAAGCGAATGGGAGCCGGTCCGACCACCATTGCTTCGGTTCACCGTTGGCTTCAGGGTGGCTTTGGTGGATACGCAAGTGCAATACCAAAACTCGAAAAAGAAATTGCACGACGGGAGAAAGTTGTAGAGAAAAAGCAAGAGGAAAGCGTTCCCTTGAGTTCTGCGTGGATGCGGAAAAAATATCCACTACATTATTTATTAGTGAATATGCTTGGTAACGACGAGAATCTTACTCCGCCTCGCAAGTTTTCATCGTAGCATTCAATTCTACTCTCATACTACAAAGTATGAGAGTATACATAGATTATGTTGAGTGTCACTCTTTTTCTCTAACCCATACAAATCTCGGTCCTTTATAGTTTTCTTTTTCTACACGCTCGGTAAACATATGGAGCGGGCGTACCCAATAACTTCTTTCGCCGTATAGAGCTTGATATACGACCATTTCTTCCATGGTTTCCGAATGTTTTGCAATATACAGTACTTTATACTCGTTGCCTTTAAAATGTTTATAGATGCCCGATTTAAGCATATATTTTTTAGATTTTTCGCGGTTGATAATCAGCGGGTGCGGAAGCGAGGTATTGCTCAAGCGCTTCGCGCGAAAGGAGACCGCGCTGGGCGCCGATGTCTTGTACGACATACGCCGAATTGATGGGTGCGAGATGCAATGCTTCGAGCGGGGTTTTTCCAAGTGCGAGGTACGAAACAAATGTTGCCGCGAAGGCATCACCTGCCCCGGTGCGCTCAACAGGCGGCTTGGGGTCGGGGTAGGGAGGCATAAAGTATGCGCCTCTTTCATCCGCCATATATGCGCCTTTCGGTCCGTCAGTAACGCATACGATTTTTGGTCCGAGCGCGTGGAGGTTTGTGAGGAGGGTTTTTACATCCCCCGCCCTTCGGGCACCCCCTTGAAAGGGGGATTTTAATTCCTCCCTTGAGGGAGGTGTCTCCCGAAGGGAGACGGAGGATGTGATTCTTTCCGCTTCCTCACGATTTACAAACAACACCTCCGCGCGCTCGTACAGACCCTTCAGTTTTTCTGTGCCAAGTTTAATCTGGAATGTTCCCGGCTGGAATGCGAATTTTACGGACGGGTTTTTCGCAAGATAATCGGCAATATCCTCGTGATATTTTTCGGTACCGCTTCCGATTGAGGAAAGGTAGAGCCAGCGAGCGGGCGGCAAGGTTGGTAGAGCGTATTGATAGGGCTCGTGTTTAACAAGAATCGTGCGCTCGGCGCCGTACCAAAGCACGAAGTGGTAATTTGTTTTTGCATTCTTGTGTGCGGTTATGAATTCCGTATTTACTTTTTCTTTTTTCAATGGTTGCATAAGAGGATTATAACATCCCCCCAACCCCCTTCCAAGGGGGATTCAGAAAATCTCCCCTTGAGGGGAGTACTCCGCCAGTAGGCGGAGGGAGGGATGTAATTGTGCTATACTATATCTCATGCAAACCTTGCGGGAATGTATCGCAGAAGCGGAGGTGGCAAAACGCGCCATTGGACATTTCAATTTTTCCAATTTAGAAACTCTACGCGCTATCGTTCAATCAGCGCGAGCGGTCGGTGTGCCTGTCATTGTTGGTTTGTCCGAAGGCGAGCGCAGTTTTGTTGGGCTCGCACAGGCCGTTGCGCTCGTGCGAAGTTTCCGCGATGAATACGGCCACCCAATATTTTTAAACGCAGACCATTCCTATTCTTTTGAAAAAGTAAAAGAGGCGGTAGATGTTGGGTTTGACGCTGTTATTGTAGATGGCGCTGGATTGCCGTTTGCAGAAAATGCCGCTATGGCGAAAGAATGTGTCGCGTATGCGCGCGCGTCAGGGCGCGATGTGGTAGTTGAGGGCGAGCTTGGGTTTATCGGAAAAGCATCACAGATACTTAAGAAAATTCCTGATGGAGTAAAAATATCTCCAGAATATTTAACGGCACCAGAGGATGCAGCGCGGTTTGCGCAAGAAACTGGAGTGGATTTATTCGCTCCTGCGGTAGGCAATATTCACGGGATGTTAGAGGGCGGCGCAGACCCAGCGCTTGACATCGCGCGCATCCGCGCGATTCGCGAAGCGGCTGGCGTTCCGCTTGTGCTTCACGGCGCGTCTGGTAACAGTGCGGAAGATATTCGCGCGGCAATTGCGGCAGGGGTCGCGGTCGTGCATATAAACACGGAGTTGAGGGCGGCATATCGCAAAGGGCTCGTGCGCGGTTTGGAAGAAAATCAAGACGAACTTGCGCCGTATAAATATCTCAAAGAGCCGATGCACTCTGTAGTAAAGGTAGTTGAGGAAAAACTAAAGATATTTAACACATGAAAAAGATTTTCGTCACGCGCAGGATTCCGGAAAACGGACTCGCTCTGCTTCGCGAGAATGACTTTGCGGTTGATGTGTCTTCTAAAAATCGTCCGCTCACTAAACGAGAGCTTATTAAAGTGCTCCGAAAAGGAAACTACGACAGCGTGCTCTCGCTTTTGACTGATGCGATTGACGCTGAGGTGATGGATGCAGCGCCGTCGGTGAAGATTTTTGCGAATTATGCAATCGGCTTTAACAATTTTGACCTCGCGGCGGCGAAGGCGCGGGGCGTTACGCTTACCAACACGCCAGGTGGCGGTGCAGAGCGAGTAGCGGAGCATGCGTGGGGGCTTATTCTTGCGCTCACCTGCCGTATCGTGGAGGGGGATGTCTATATAAAGAAAGGAAAGTATAAGGGTTGGGACCCGATGCTTTTGCACGGCACGAATCTTGCCGGAAAAACACTCGGCATTATCGGTACGGGGCGCATCGGGGCTGATGTGGCGCATCGGGCAAGAAATGGATTTATGATGGAGGTGGCGTATTACGATATCGTGCGCAACGAAAAACTTGAAAAGGACTTCGGAGCCGTGTTTTACCAGACCGTTGAAGAAGTACTCCGGGTCGCCGATGTGGTCTCGCTTCATGTTCCTTTGTCTGACGCGACACGGCATCTGATGAACAAAGAGAGATTGGCGATTATGAAAAAGACCGCTTATCTTATAAACACTTCGCGCGGGCCCGTAGTTGACGAGTGCGCGCTCGTGGAGGCGCTTCGGCGAGGAGTGATAGCTGGCGCTGGGCTTGATGTGTTTGAATTTGAACCGAAGCTCGCAAAAGGGCTGGCGAAACTCCCGAATGTTGTACTCACTCCTCACATCGCCTCAGCAACCGAGTTGGCGCGCAAAGAGATGGCTGAGCTCGCCGCACGCAATCTTATTTCGTTTTTTGAAGGTAAAACACCGCCGAATCTAATAGTTTGAGTTATAAACACCCAATGTTTGCAGTCCTGGAACATCGGGTGTTAGAATACCGCTGTGGTCCAAGTTGATTTTAATGAAGAAGAGCGGATGCGCCGCGAGACAGTGTCCAGTAGCGGCACAGCGCAAGGTTTGACAGGGTGGTTAATCAAGCATGGATTTGCCGCTGACGAAAAGCAGGCGAATCAAGTTTTGATAATTGTGCTTATTGGCGTTTTGATTGTTACCACGATTATCGCGCGGATAGGACTTGGTAGTTTCTAATAATTGTTTATTATCTTTTTAAAAACATATATGAAAAGAATGCGTAAAGGTTTTACACTTATTGAACTTTTGGTGGTCATTGCGATTATCGGCTTGTTGGCGACGGTCGTGCTCGCGGCGCTTGGACCACAGCGGAAAAACGCACGCATTGCGGCGGCGCAGTCCAGTATGCGCAATATGCTTACCGCAATGCAGTTGTGCGCAAATGATGGAATTGACTTAGCTTCACCAGTGGTAAACGCATCAATATGCGCAAGTGGCGACGGTAGTTTAACGAAATACGGTGCTTTGCCTTCTGGTTGGACATACGGAAGTGGAGGTCAAGATACCAGTGCAGCAGATGGCAGTTTTTCCATAAATGCGACAGGTGAGACTCCCACTGTGACTATTGTATGTACGCAGGGCGGATGCACGAAATAATAAGAAATGTTACGATGGTTGTATGGTCATCACTTATTACGGTTTAGAGTGTTTCAAAATCCAGTTTGGCGATTTGGTGCTCGCGTTCAATCCTCCAGGAAAAACTTCGGCACACAAAGCGCCGAAGTTTGGCGCTGATGTGGCGTTTGTTTCCGCCGCACACCCTGACTTGAACGGAGTTGAAAGCGTTTCTTTCGGCGAGCGCAAGCCGTTTGTGATACAAAGCGCTGGCGAATATGAACTTAAGGGCATTACGGCACGGGGATTTGTGACCGACACTCGTTACGGAGGAGAAAAACGAAATAATACGGTCTATAAAGTTTCTTTGGAGGGAATGACGCTTGTGTTTTTGGGCGCGCTTTCGGATGGCGCGCTTCCACCTACAACAAAATCGGCGTTGGAAGGCGCGGATGTGCTTTTTATACCAGTTGGCGGCGACGGGGTGCTGAATGCAGAACAAGCGTACAAGCTCTCGGTCGCACTGGAACCCGCGCTTATCGTGCCGATGCATTATGGTTCGACTGTGCTCACCACAGGCGGAAATAAGGAACTGACGCATTTTTTGAAGGAATGCGGCGCGGAAAAAACAGCGCCAGTTGAAAAACTGACCCTCAAGAAAAAGGATGTGGAAGGCAAAGATGGCGAAGTCGTTGTTTTGAAAATAAGCTAAATGTTTGGATTGTTTGAAAAACTCAACGACCCCGAGAACGCTCACCACGAGCGCATTGCGTTTGTTGTCGCACTTCTTTTGACTGGAGCGATCGGAGGCGCGTGGTTTTATTTTTCGGGAAGTCCGTCTGGTGATACTCCGCGCATAGCCGAGACCGTGCAAGCAACCTCAAGCGTGCCGGCAGATGATGTCGCCGGGCCACTTTCAAATTTCAGAGCGGAGATGGCAGATGCGGCGATATTTCTCGCCAGTCAAGTGCGCAAAATCGGGGACTTGTGGAAAGGATTTGATTTCGGCAAACCCGTGGAATTTCAGAGGCAGGAGGAAGATATAAAATCCACTCCCTTTGAATTTCCCCCTCCTTTATAAAGGAGGGGGTTGGGGTAGGATTTTGTAGCAATAAGCTACGGCCGTATCTTAATGCTAAATGCGTGCACACTAACTTTTGCGGTCGCCATAGATAGTGTATTTCAGTATTTTGCAAAATAGCTGTATAAAAAACAGACCCGCAGTACAAAAGTACTTACGGGTCGCGAGTCGGTTTTCAGCGGCTGCACTTCAACCAGAATTTGATCCACAATCTTGTAAACCAAGATAGTTTTGGTATTGGTGCACCTGGCGTATGAGATATACGAATTACTACTGGTCCCGCCACCAGCAGTCTTTCCACCATATCTGGCTTGGAAAGATCTTCAATTTTCCTTCGGGAATAGCTTGTTCCGGAGATTTCAAAAGAAACCACAACCCTAGGATGCGTCACAAACATCCCTTTGATTTCATCTCCGCGGCAAGTATTTTCCACAGGTATATGAATTACAGTTGTTTCGTAACCGTCGGATGTTTTTCTAAAGGACAATTCCGCCTTGATTTTCTCATTTTGTTCGTTTTGCATATTGCATATCTTGTGCACTTCCTGTTTTCTATGAGGAAGAATAGCATTATGTCAATAATCCGTCAAGTCCCAGAATAGAAGGAGAAAAATGCTTGGTGTTTCCGCTTTGTTTTTATGCTATAATAAACAGGTATGTCAGACGCTAAAAAGGCAAAAGGTGGGCCACTTCCAGCTGGTGTGCCGGTTGGCGGAAAGCTGGTGGGACGCGAAATTGTGAAGGAGATGCGCGAGTCGTATCTTGACTATGCGATGTCGGTTATTACCTCGCGCGCGCTTCCGGATGTGCGCGACGGGCTGAAGCCCGTGCATCGCCGCATTCTTTTTTCTATGCACGAAATGGGGCTTACGGCCGCCGCAAAGACCAGAAAATCGGCGACGGTTGTTGGTGATGTGCTCGGCAAGTATCACCCACACGGCGATGTGTCCGTCTATGATGCAATGGTCAAAATGGCGCAGACATTTTCGTTTCGCTACACGCTTGTGATTGGTCAAGGAAATTTTGGTTCGCAAGACGGCGACGCTCCCGCGGCGTACCGGTACACGGAGGCGAAAATGTCGCGTATCGCAGGGGATATGTTGCGGGACATTGAAAAAGGAACGGTTGATTTTCGACCGAACTATGATGCGACGCGGAAAGAACCAGTCGTTCTGCCGACTGCGGTGCCAAATTTGGTGTTGAACGGCACGCTCGGCATTGCCGTCGGTATGGCGACCAACATTCCGCCGCACAATTTAACTGAAGTCGTGGGCGCAACAGCGCATTTGATTGAAAATCCGAGCGCAACCACCGAAGACCTCTTGCAATTCGTAAAAGGCCCTGACTTTCCGACTGGCGGCGTTGCCTATGGCGCGAAAGCTATCGCGCACGCGTATGCAACCGGCAAAGGGCCAGTAGTTGTGCGAGGCGAGGCGGAAATAGTTGAGGAAAAAGCGGGGCACTTTCAGATTATCATTACTTCCATTCCGTATCGCGTAAACAAAGCAGAGCTTATTATGCGAATTGCGGACTTGGTGCGCGACAAAAAACTTGAAGGCATTCGGGGACTCCGCGATGAATCAACCAAAGACATTCGGGTGGTGGTTGAACTAAAACAAGGCGCGTACCCAGAAAAGATTCTAAATGCGCTCTACAAGCATACACAACTGGAGGAATCGTTCCATTACAATTGTGTCGCGCTTGTCGGCGGCGTGCCGGAAACCCTTTCGCTTAAAGCGTTTCTTGAAGCATTTATCGGGCACCGCAAGGAAGTGGTGCGCCGCCGGAGCGAATTTGACCTCGCGCGAGCCCGCGAGCGCGAGCACATTTTGCTCGGGCTCACGATTGCTCTCAAAAACATTGACGCGATTGTGAAGTTGATTAAGAATGCGAAGGATGTAGACGAGGCGCGCGCTGGTTTGATGAAATCGTTCAAGCTTTCCGAAATACAAGCGAACGCGATTTTGGAAATGCGCCTGCAGAAGCTTGCGGGCTTGGAGCGTAAGAAAATTGAAGATGAATTGCTTTCTGTGCAGACGCTTATCGGCGAGCTTGTTGATTTGCTCGCGCACCCAAAAAAGATTCTCGCGCTTATTAAAAAAGAACTGTTGGAAGTGGGCGAGAAGTATGGAGACGAACGCCGCACGAGAATTGTTAAGGGTGGTGTTGCCGAGCTTTCCGACGAGGATTTGATTCCGGACAACGAAAGCGTGTTGGTATTTACGCGCGGCGGCTATGTGAAGCGCACCGCTCCCGATGAGTATAAACGGCAGCGGCGCGGCGGGGTCGGTGTTGTTGATTTGGACACGAAAGAAGAGGATTTTGTAATGAGCACGCTTTCCACGACGACACACAGCGACCTTTTGTTTTTCACCGACCGCGGCAAGGTGTATAAGGTGAAAATGTACGAAATTCCCGAAGGCAAACGCGCGACGCGCGGCAAATCCATCGCCAATTTTCTTTCGCTTTCATCCGAAGAACGCGTAACTTCAATTTTGCCGATGCCAAAAGCGGCGAAAGCTCTCGCCGGGCTCGCGTTGATGATGGTGACGAAAAACGGAGTCGGAAAGAAAATCGCGGCAGAGAGCTTCCATGATGTGCGCCGAAGCGGCTTGATTGCGATTTCGCTGAAAGCCGGCGATGAGCTTATTTCCGCATCGTTTGTGGAAAAAGGCGACGAATGCGCTGTTGTATCTGAAGCAGGACAGTCCATCCGATTTAGAGAGTCCGATATTCGTGCGATGGGGCGCGGCGCCGGTGGCGTGCGCGCCATTAAGCTTGGTAAAAAAGGCGATTCGGTGGCGGGCGTTGTGGTCGTCAAATCGCCTCTTCGGCGATCCGCCGATGAGGCGGAAAGACAAGCATCTCTTTTCATACTGTCTGAAAATGGGTACGGCAAGGCGACCTACTTTAAAGAGTATAAAACACAAAAGCGCGGCGGCTCGGGTATCAAGACCGCAAAAGTAACAACAAAGACCGGCAGGGTAATCGCCGCGCGCGTGCTTTCCGAAGGAGAAACGGACGAAGTAATTGCGATTTCCAAGAAGAGCCAAGTGATTCGGATTGCGGCTTCGGAAATTCCGCGCCTCGGGCGGGCAACGCAAGGTGTTAGAATAATGAAACTGCGCGAAGGCGATGCTATTGCGTCGGTGACGGTGCTATAATCTTGAGCGAAGCGCACCAGAAATTTCGTATCGCGTAGGACCCCCGTAGAGAGGGTAAAGCGGACGAAATTTCTGGTGCGCAAAGCGAAAGCTTTATGTTCAGTAATCCACAAAAAATCATTTCTCAACTAGACCTGCAATCCGGCTCGCGTGTGGCGGATGTGGGCGCGGGGAGTGGCGCGTATGCGCTTGCCGCGGCAAAGGCAGTTGGCGAGCACGGCAAAGTGTTTGCTGTGGAAGTGCAGAAAGAACTTTTGTCGCGACTTGAACGCGAAGCGCGCTCAAAAAGCGTGCACAATATAGAAGCAGTATGGGGCGATGCGGAGCAAGAAAACGGGACGCACTTGGCTAGCGGCGCGTGCGATGCCGCGATTATTGCGAACATTTTGTTTCAAGCGCTTGACAAGACAGGGCTTGCGCGCGAAGCCGCGCGCATTATAAAGCCGCGAGGTAGAGCGCTCGTGGTTGATTGGTCGGGCTCATTTGGCGGTGCGGGGCCAGCGCCTTCTGCAGTGGTTTCCAAACAAAAAGCGCAAGAGGTTTTTGAGAGCGCGGGTCTGGCGTTTGAAAGAGAGATTGCGGCTGGTTCTAATCATTATGCTATAATTTTCCGTAAGCCATGAGACCATTTCAAATAATTTTGCTCGCTGTTTTTGTGATAGCCGCCATTGGCGGTCTGGTTGCTTTTTCTCTTTTCAAAGGCACGCCCGCGGGTGGCGGACCAGCGGTGCTTGATGTATGGGGCTCGTTTCCGAGTTCTGCGTTTTCCACCGCGACAGCAGATTTTTCTGGAGATGATTTTAAGCTTACATACACTGAGATTCGCGCAGACAAGTTTGAGCAGGAGTTTATAGAAGCGCTCGCGGCAGGGAGAGGTCCTGATGCAATTATTTTACCATCCGACCTCGTGGTGCGGCATGGCGACAAAATTGTGCCGATTCCTTTAGATACGCTTTCGGAGCGGAAGTTTAAGGACTCGTTTGTAGAAGCTGCAGAAGTGTTTTTGAGCACAACTGGAGCCATCGCGGTCCCTCTTACGGTAGACCCGCTGGTCGCATATTGGAATCGCGACCGGTTTGGTGCGGCAAACATTGCGCGACCGCCGCGCTATTGGGATGAATTGATTACCGGTACGCCGCGGCTTGTCGTGCGCAACCGGCTGGGGCAAATTCAGAGCGCGGCGGTGTCGCTTGGAGAATTTCGGAACATTACCAATGCAAAAGAGATTCTCTCGGCGCTCTTTTTCCAAAGCGGCGGCAAGCTTGTTTCGCGCCTGCCCGTACAGGCGGGCGGAACGGAAGGATTCGCGGTTTCGCTTGAGGACTGGGCAAATGCTGGAAGCGCACTCGGGTTTTTCACGGAGTTTGCGAACCCAGTAAAAAAGCTTTACACCTGGAACCGCGGGCTTCCACAATCGCACAATATGTTTGCGTCTGGAGACCTCGCGCTTTATTTCGGCTTTGCGTCGGAATATGCAGGGCTTCGCGAGAAAAATCCGCATTTGAATATGTCGGCAACGCCGTTTCCGCAGACGCGGGATTCAAAGCTCACGGTTTCGTTCGGCAAAACATGGGGGTTGGCTGCGCTGAAAACCGGAAAAAATCCGGGCGGAGCGATACGACTCGGGTTTGCACTCGCGGATTCTCAAAGGTCGGTTACCTTAGCCAATGCACTCGGCACCGTGCCGCCGCTCCGCGCGCTTTTAGAGCGCAAGCAAGAGAGCGCGGCGAAATCGGTGTTTTACGAAGCGGCCTTACAGGCGCGGAGTTTCCTTGACCCGAATCCGACCGAAACGACCAAATTATTCCAGTCGGTCGTTGAAGATATTACCGGCGGTAGAGGACAGCTTACTAATGGCGTCGGCGACCTGCGGAGCGGGTTAGAGAGATTATTAAGATGAATAAAAATCACATCCCCCCAACCCCCCTTCAAAGGGGGAGTAAAGAAAATCCTCCCTTGAGGGAGGTGTCTCCCGTAGGGAGACGGAGGATGTATATACTCGCACTAATTTCTATTTTTGTGATTTTACCTATCTTTGCCCACGCCGCCCCAATCGTGCCGTGCGGAACGGAGACACGGACTGTAACTGGTGCGACTGGTTCGTACGAAGAGATCTCAAACCCCTGCGAATTTCGCCACTTCATCATCGGCATCAATAATATCATTAACTTTCTGATTATGATTGGCGGTTCAATTGCCGCGCTGGTGTTTGCCTATGCCGGGTTTCTCATTTTGACCGCAGGGGGCAATGAATCCAAAATGGAAAAAGGACGCGGAATGTTTATGCCAGTCGTATGGGGTTTTGTCTGGATGCTTTCTGCATGGCTTATTGTCAAATTGATTTTGATTGGACTCGGTGTTCCAAGTGCCTTCTCTTTTCTTGGGGGTTGATTGTGGTAGGGAAGTGGCACCAGATGTTGATAGGCGGCAAACATCTGGTGCCTCCTCGTGATATACTTAACACTATGCAAAAGACATTTTGGGTAATAATAGGGTTTCTGCTTTCCGCTGGAGAGGCGTCCGCTACACAACACACAGGCGTTACCGGAGGAGGTACTGGAGTTACCGGTGGGGGTTTAACCACCTTACCAAACCCACTCGGTGCAACCACAACCTTTCAAGCGCTTGCGGCGAAGATACTCGTGATTGTTTCCGATATAGGTGGCGTGGTCGCAGTATTTTTCATTATTTACGCTGGATTTTTGTTTGTGACCGCTGGCGGCAACGAAGAAAAGCACAAAGATGCAAAAAAAGCGATTTTATACGCAGTCATCGGCACGGCGATATTGCTTGGTGCGCAAGCGCTTGCAACAATCTTGGAAACCACTATCAATTCGTTGAAATAAAATGAAGAAATTATTTCCAACACTTCTTGCATTTGCCCCATCTTTTGCCCTCGCCGCACCAACCGATTTTAAAGGGTTGATTAATTTAACGCTGGACCATATTAATGTGGCGCTTTTTGCCATTCTCATTCTTGCTTGGTTTGTCGTATTTGCAAAAATAGCCGGATATATCGGAGCGGGAGGCGGTGGAGATGAGAAAAAAATGAGCGCGTTCAAACAAACGGCGCTTTTCGGAGTTCTCGGTCTTGCGGCGTTATTGGTGTATTGGGGCGCAGCCAAAATTATTTGTTTAAGCTTGCTTGGCCCCGGCAACTGCAATTAAATATATGAAAAAATTTATCTTTTCTTCTTTTTTGTTATTTATTCTACCTCTCTTTGTATTCGCGCAACCGCTTCGCACTCAACTCTTGCTCAACCCTGCGGCGCGAACCCCGCTCGGCAACATTGTTCTTATATTGCTAGACCTTCTGAGTTTAGTCAGTTTTATCGTCGGCGCTTTGGCGCTCATTTGGTTCTTCTGGGGAATTATCCAGTATGTCCTCAAAGCCGACAATGAAGAAAAACAGGCGGCGGCGCGCAGTTATATGATTTATGCCGTTATCGGTATGTTTGTGATGTTTAGCGTTTGGGGGTTAGTAAATCTTGTGCGCAACACCTTTTTCTTACCCGGTAGTCCATTTATTCACCTAAACCCTGGCGATATCCCAATCGTGCCGAGGCTTCCCTGATTTGTCCACGATATCAAACACCACCACCCCTTTCCCCTCCTCAACTGAGGAGGGGTGCCGAGCGAAGCGAGGCGGAGTGGTGTTGTCCACAGCATCTCTGTTGCAGGTCTTTTGGATGGTATATAATATAAAGCGGTCATTAAAAAAAGGTCATAATTATTTATTAGTTTATTAAAAAGGATATTATGAAAAAAGTATTAGTCAGTGCGGCGTTGTATGCAGTGCCATTTGTGGCGTTGGCGCAAACGGGAAATCTAGGAGGTTTGGCAACGACAGTTGGACAAATCATTAACCTCGTTATTCCTATTGTAGGGGGACTTTTGCTTATTTATTTCTTTGTTGGTGTGATTGGATATGTCAATTCTGGCGGAGATGAAGAAAAGCGAACTTCAGCGCGTAATACTATGATTTACGCGGTTATCGGTATGTTCGTTGCTTTTTCAATCTTTGGTCTTGTAAAGCTTTTGCAAAACACATTTACCGGAGGTGGTCAGGGGGCTGGTCAAAACTTACCGAATGTTCCAGGTTTGCTCAATTTTTAGTTAATGGCTGCAATTAACACCTTCATCAACAAAATCGGGGAGAATATTCTGAACCCCCTGATTTATCTTATGTTCGGGGTCGCGTCTCTCACCTTCGCGTGGGGGGTGTATATGTTCTTGGCGCACTTGGATAGCGAGGAGGAGCGCAAAAAAGGCGGATGGGTAATGCTCTGGGGAGTACTCGGGATGGCAGTGATGCTCGGAGCGAAAGGTATTGTGCGGGTGATTTGCGGGACAATAGGAGTTGCGTGTCCGTTTTGATAACAAAAAACAGCCCCGACACTTTCGTCGTGGCTGTCGTGTTTCTCATTCAACTCTCCCCGTGATTTCAAGGGAGCGGTTGGTGAGTGATAGAAACTGCAATCGCTCTGGTGTGCCCAGGTGGGGCATCCCTACTGTAATTATGTGGATGCCCACTTCTGTTTTTACGGCGATTGGCGCAGAATCGCCCGCAAGTTGGAAACTTCCGCGCCGCCCTGCAAACCGTATCGGCGCGCTCCACGGCGCGTTTGGGTCTTGCGGGTTTCCCGGAAGCGCAGACACGCGGAACTCTTTTGGAAATTCCGATGCCCGCACCTGCGCCGCCGGCTGTTGTTGAACCTGAATGACGCTCGGTTCGCCCCAGAAGTACCGCGGCCCGACAATGAAAATGCCGAGAAACGCGGTAAAGGCGAGAAGCGCCGCAAGTCCAGCAAATGCAAAACCAATCTTGATTGCTTTTTGGAGCCGCTCGCTTGCGGTCTTGCCGTCTTTCGCTCCTGCATATATGAGCAGGAGAAACAAAACGACTGCACCAAGTGCTACGAGCCAATAGGGACCTAAGTTCGGCAACCATTCAACAATCCCGATTTCTTTTTTTCCAACCGAACGGACTTTGTCGTATGTGCCCTGAAGTAATGGCCAAATAGCAAACTTAATTGCCAAAAGACCAAACGCGCTCCATAGAGCGATTTTCCACACATTCTTTTTCCATTTATCGATTGCAAAGGTCATTAGTTATCTCCTTTCTGATTTTGATTCTCATTTTGTTCTGTTTTTGGTTGGTCGCCAAGTAGTCCTGCGTATGTCGCAACTGCTTTGGCAATGTCTCCAACAGCTCCTCCGCCTGTGCTCGTGATTATCACTTCACGCCGCGTGAGCTTTCCGCGTTCTGCTTGAATCGCAAGCAGTGCCTCTTGTGCTGTGAGTCCTTTTTTGACCAATCGTTCAATACTTGCGGTAAGGAACTCTTGTTCAATGTTTTCTGAGGTGCACTGTTGTTCTTCACGCATTGCGGCTTCGTACATTTTTGTCATTTCCGGGTCGGCGTGGAGGATTCGCGGAATGAATACATTATGAACAACAACGCCCCATCTTTCTAAAGGGCTTTCCTCTGTTGTCTTTTTACTTCCTTCATACGCTTGTTCTTTTTTCATTTCTTTGATGATGTCCGCCTCAAAGGTGTCTTTGAGCCGGATGAGTTGTATGTCGCTCATCTCCGAACCTTTCTGTCGGAGCGTTTTGATAGTCAAATCGCCGAGTCCTCGTTCCACCACGCTGGGTTCTTGGCTCAGAAACTGGTATGGATGAACCACCCGATACCGGATTGCCAGCCGCACTTTCATCTGCACGAACCTGATTTTTCCCCATATTTCTTCGTTGAGAGTTGTTTCTTCCGCTTTGCCATCTTTTGAAAGAGCAGGTAGTCCTCTGATTGCGGGAATAATGAGAGGCCTTGCGTCTTCTTCAATTTCTGACGCTGGAATCCGGATTGTTTTTTCCTGCACATCAACAATTTCTACCCCCATGAACGGCGTAGGAAGAATCCAGTTAAGCCCTTCGTCAAGAAGCCAGTTTTTCTGTCGTTTTCCGAATATGAGCGGTACGCCTGCGTGTTGAATCGGGATTTCCACGAGTCCCGAAGTTGTCAGTATGGGAATAATTACCGTGCTGATAACAAGTGTCAGAAACCACGAAGGTTCAAAGGCGCTCCGAAGAATGATTTGTGCAAACAGGACTGCGAGCAGGTTTGCAAGAATTAGAAGTAAAATGTTTGTTGATCGTTTCAAGAATCTCGGTATTTTCATAACAATTTTTCCGTTCTTTCAGTTTTGTTCCCGCCTCTTCGGCGGGTCGCCGATGAGGCGACAGTTGTCTTTTGTCAAAGGTCTAACTCTGTGTAGGAAATTAGCATAGTCGGGGCTTTTTATCAAGTAAAAATCCGCTCTATAGATGCGAGGCGGATAAAAAATCAGGCGTTCGCTTTTCAGCGAACGCCTGTGTGTTTACTCACTCAATCGTACCGATTATATGAAGCGGAAAGTTGGTGAGCGATAGAAACCGGATTTCTTGCGGCGCACCAATGTGCGGCCGCAATCCTGGAGCGATTATGTGAACCACTCCATCTGCAAGTACCGCCATCGGTACCGTGCTTTGTGCGCCGACCACATCGGCGCTGAAACGCCTGCCATTTACGACAACTGACGCGCTCCACGGAGCGCGCGGGTCTTGCGGATCGCCAGGATGTGCTGTTGTGGTGAAGGATCGCGACGAAGTCTGCGTTTGTGCTTGCCTTTGCGTCGCCGGTTGCTGAACCTGAATCACACTCGGCTCGCCCCAGAAGTACCGCGGTCCGACAATGATTATGCCGAACACTGCGGTAACGGCGAGAAGCGCCGCAAGGACTGCGAAGGAGAAACCAATTTTCATTGCTTTTTCAATTCGCTCGCCAGCGGTTTTGCCGTCTCTTGCTCCCGCGTAACAAAGCAGAAGAAGCAAGACGACCGCACCGAGCACGATGAGCCAATAGTGGCCAAATAGCCCCAATGTGTCTGCAACATAAGTGACGGAACCATTCCACCATGCACGCCAATTCCCGCTCCACACGCCGTAGATAATGAGCAATCCGCCAAGCACTCCAACCGCCCATTTCACAATCGTTTTAACTTTAGTATCCAACGAAACAGATGGTGTGGGTGGTCCTTCTGTACCCGCGATTGCACTACTGGTCGTGGTGGGCTTTAACCATACCGCCCAAACAACCGCCGCAAGTAATGCTGGAATGATGAATTCAAACATTTGTATCTCCTTTCTTTTCTTGTGTTTTGTTTTTATCACCGCCGAGTGTCTGTCCTAACGCCGTAACAACTCCCATTAGATCTGCAAGGCCCCCCGAACCGGCAATGATTGTCTTCTGACCGGGATTTTGCGTAATGGCTCGCGCCGTTTCAGACGCAAGCACTGCTGCTGATGATACACCGAGTTCTTTCGCCATATGCTTCAACCCATCCGCCCTTCCAGTCAGTATCCGTTTTTCTTTGTCTCCCTCGCCCTTTCCTTCCGTAGCTTTCACTTGTGCGATTGCTTCCGCCTCAGCTCGTTCCTGTACCGCATCGTTAAACTCATGGCTGAAATTGATGAGCTTAATTTGTGCTGTTTCCATTTTTATTCCCCACGGCAACCTCTTTTTTTCCTCACCCTTTCCGCTTATCCGCTCTTCAATTTCTGCGCGTAAATACTTGCTTTGAGTCCCCAAATGCGCGAGCGCCACTGCTGGGCTGATTTTTGCAAAAGCCCGAGTAACCGCTGCGGTTGCCGTATCCTCAATTTGAGTCCGCGCTTTATCTATTGTGCCGATAGTGGAGATAAATCTAACAAAGTCGTCTATTCTCCACCGAATAATAAGAAACACTTCCGCGGTCATTCGAAAATCAAAAGGGTCACGCACACCATTTTCTCCCTGTTGCGCCTCCCTGATTTTCTTAATGTGTTTGTTGATTTCAATATTCTGTTCTTGTTCTACCTTGTCGGTAGTATTTTCTGGTAATTCCACATTCGGTGCTCCGAATGTTATCCTAATAGGAGGTTTGTACCCCTCCTTTGCTTTATCGGCAGGCACCACATCTGCTTCTGGTGATGCTTCGCCGCGCTTGCCTTTTTTAGTTCGCCAGATTTTTTCCGGCGGCGCAGGCAGTTCGTCCTGCATGATGAGTCGTGTTTCTTTTACGATTTGGCAAAAGCCAAGGGGAATGAAAACAAGCCCGGAAGAAAGGTTGTGCAACGGTCTTCTGAAAAATAACCGTGCACCAACCTCATCTTCCTTCACAACGCGCAAACTGAGCAATGTGTAAAAGCACAAAGTCCAGAAAGTTGCTCGTCCCCAATTCCACGATAGTTCTGTACCCAGCAATTTCATGTCGCTGTTTGTCATAATAATCACAAACAACGCTGTTAAATAGACAATTGCAACAGTGGTCCAGAATGTTCTTGCGGGTTTGATTTTCCTGTATATAGATTTCAACCATTTCTTCATACCTCAATTCCTTTCAAGTTTCTCTGCGTTTTTATTGTCAAGGTTCATCCTTGATTTTCTGTGTGGAAATATAGCATAGCTGTAATAAAAAGTCAACCGACGCTTTGGAGCGCCGGTTGGTTGTGTGTTTCTAAAGAACAATTCCGCAATTCTCCGTCTATGGTGATGATGTAGGTGGTGTCGGAGGTGGTGGAGGTGTTGGAGGCGGTGGTGTTGACACCGTAACTCTACTGCTCCCTCCTCCTTCCACAAGCGTACTGAGTTTAGTACCCAAGAGTGCCTCCTTGCGTAATTTAGCAATGAGTATCGCTTCGCTTGAAGCGGTCTTTTGTTTTTCAAGTGCTTCAGCATCTGCTTCGGCAACAGTTTTAATTGCCTCTGCTTGCGCCTTTGCCGTAGTTTTCGTCGCTTCTCCTTCTAACCGCGCGATTTCTTGCGCCTTAAGTGCGGTTCTTGCTTTGTCGTCTTGTCTGGATAGTTCAATTTGCACAACCCAGGCATTCTGCAAGTACACGCCGAACTCTTTGACCAACCCGCGTCCTGATTCAGCGGTAGTTCCCACCCAGTTGATTTTTTCCAAGGCGTCCCAGAAAAACTCTGATTGATGTCCAGTCGTGCCCGAAGTGATGAATTTTTGGTATTCTTTTTTTCGCAGATAGTCAATGGCCGCAGCCTGCAGTGCTTTTTCGAGCAACAGGAAGAACTTTTCCCGGTACTCAAACACAAGCGGCCGCGTGCTGACGATCTGGAAATAGGCGAGAATGAGGATATTCACTTCAAATAAGTCGGTGAACTTCACATTCCGAACGAGTACGGGGCGCGGGAACCTCCATAGGAGGAATTTTTCTTCAGTGGTGTCGCTGTTCATTGTTTGACCGTTTGCGTCTTTTACAGAACTTTCTAGCCATTCCTCCAGTTTAGCGTCTTGCGGTATTGCAGTTTCGGATTTCAGTCGCAAATGTGTAACAGGAAAGATGTAAATCCTTCGTAGCGGATACAGAGCGCTTACCCAGAAGAATCCGAATTTGCGTTTAAGGAATGAACCCCTACTTTTTCCGTTTGGCTTCGTTGGCGGAGTTGTGGTTGGTCCTTTTTGGTCTGGCACTATGCCGTCTTCAACTTTTATCCATGCGTCTATTAATTCCGGCGTGCCATCAGGGTTCATTCTTCCTGTTCTTTTTTGATAAGGGAACCAGCCGGACTTTTTTTGGTAGTGCCAACCATCAATGTTTTCCAAAACATCGATAAGCGTCTCACCCGCAACCACAAACTCGATCGTGCCTTGCTTTACAAACGACGCCTGTTGTTTGTTCTTGGCGGCGTAGTAGAAGAAGACGATGGTAAGACCGATGGCGAATAGCATTGCGACACCTGCAAGGATACCCTGCAAAAGCGTTGCAATAACGAGAAATGCAAGCTCCGCGAGGAGCACAATAATAGGAAACATACTCTACACCTTTCTGTTGTCGCCTCTTCGGCGACCCGCCGATGAGGCGACTGTTTTTTTGTCAACGAACCAACGCTGACTTTCTGTGTAGAAACATAGCACAAAGCGCGCTTGGAGTCAAGCGCGCCTTTTTCTAGCCCAAGAAAAAACCTCCCCGATGTTTGCCGCCTATCAACATCGGGGAGGTTTTTCACTTTTTGCTTATCTTCCCCCAACCAACTTGAGGATTGCCGCCACGCCCACAATCACCGGCCAGACGACCGCCGTCGTGTCAGGCGAGATGTAACCAAGCGCATCAAAGAGAAATACAAGCGCGAAGAGGAGCATTAAGAGGGGAATAATGCTCAAATGCCCTTTGTGTCCTTGTTCAAACATACGCGTAATGAGAGTTATTTATAAAAAAAGCGACATCACTATTATCGCATGGTTTGTTCATTGGCGCGCAAGGGTAGATGTGGATAGTTGACATTTTTATGGGTTAGATATAGGGTACGGGCAGAATTGTTTTTGTGTTGAAAAACATCAAAAATACGCAAAAAGAAAGGAGTGTCTTATGACACCTAAATACACGCGCGGATGGATTCGGATGCAGGTGATGTCTGCGATGATAGATATAGGAAAGTGGGTTCCGGGTATCGCCAACAGCGATACGGAACTGAGGCATTCAGATGCTGTTCTGATTCTTGGTTATCTCTTGAATGGAATCGCCGGCAACCGCGGCACGGGATTAAAGTGTCCACGGTCGTCGGGTATTTGGAGGCGGTTCTCAACAACAATAATGGGACGCCTCCTCCCGAACCTTCTGAATCCGAAGACGAATCCGCATGACCCACCCCGACAGTAGTCGAGGGTGGGTTTTCTTTTGGAAAAACAGATTTTGTGTTATTATAAACCCCATTATGTTTTTAGATGATGTCGCAAGGCGCGCTATATTCTGAAAGACGACGAAAAAGCGCTCGATGTAGTGCAAGATGCGTTTGTAAAAATCTACTTGAACGCGGCGCGCTACCAGCCGATGCCGGGCGCGTCCGTCAAGTCGTGGATGTACAAGGTGCTCGTGAACCTCTGTTTTACCGCGTGGAAAAAAGGAAAGCGTGATAGAGAGTTTAATTCGCTTCTAGACCCGGAATTGATGGAGCTCGTGCGCGACGCAGGCGCAGAAATAGAGCGCGAAGCGCGCTTTGACAGAGACACAATTGTTTCGCTTATGTCCAAATTGCCCGTAACATTGGTACGGGTTGTGGAGTTGCATTTTCTTGAAGGCAAGCCTCAGCGTGAAGTCGCCCGCGCAGTGGGGATTTCAGAGGGGGCGGTGCGGGCGCGGGTGCACCGCGCCAAGCAGGCAATGAAGAAAATACTTATTTCACAATAACTATGGCTGAATATATTCAATCAGTAAGGCGCGATGTGATGCGGCGCGTGTATGTGGTCTTCTTTTTGCGTAAAGTGGTGAAGCCGTTTCTTTTGAAAATGGGCTCGGTCGCGGCGCTCGCGCTTGTCGCGACTGCGTTTGTGTCGGTGCAAAATGTGTTCGGCAATATGCCGTCTCCGGCAGAGTTTGCGGCATTCGGCAAATTTGTGCTCTCAGCGTTTCTTAATACCGAACTCACTGTTCAAGCGCTCTCACTCGCGCTCGCAGTTCTCTCCGTGTTTGCCGTGCGCGACTTAACGCGCGTCTCGCGCTTGTTCAATGTGCGGCGGGTTGCCGTATAATACACCCCTTCCTTTCCCTCCCCTTAGGTTAAGGGCAGGGTAAAAAAAGAAAAACCCCTCTCGCCCTTTTCATAAGGGGGAGAGGGTAGGGTGAGGGGGTGATTTATTTTTCTCGATTCCTCTTTAGCATTTTAAGCATCTTCTCTACCGGTAGCACATTCACGATATTTTTCTTTTCCGCCCAGCCGCGGCGGGCTTGCGCAATGCCGAGTTTGAGCGCCCTAAACCCATCGGGCGAGTGAGCGTCAGATCCAATAGAGAGCATCACTCCCGCGTTTACGCACTGCCGTATGAGCTCGTCGTGCAGGTCAAGGCGCTCCGGCGCTGCGTCAATCTCAAGCGCGGTGACGTTTTCTTTTGCCGCGGCAATCACCTCGCTCCAATCCGCAGAAATTCCAGGCCGCTTGTTTAAGAGGCGCGCTGTTGGGTGGAAGATGATGTCAATAAGCGGATGTTCAATCGCCTTAATAAGCCGTTTCGTCTGTTCTTTAACCGAAAGTTCAAAGTGGCTGTGCACGGACGCGCCGGCAAAGTCCATTTGCGCGAGCGCTTCGTCCGCAAGGTCAAGCGAGCCGTCTTTTTTTATATTAACTTCCGCGCTCTTTAGTATCTTGAATCGTGTTTCTTGTTTCTTGAATCTATCATTAAGCGCGTCAATTTCCTTCGCTTGTTCCGCAAATTCTTTTTCGTTCATTCCGCCGGTCATCGCAAGCCCTTGCGTGTGGTCGGTCATTGCAATGTATTCCAAGCCAAGCTCTGCCGCGGCACGCGCCATTTCTTCAATAGAACGCGTGCCGTCAGTCCAAGTTGAGTGCGCCTGTAGGTCGCCTTTTAAGTCGTTGTAACCGACAAGATGTGGGAGTTTCCCATTCTTACTTGCCTCAATTTCCCCAGTCATTTCGCGTAATTCCGGTTCAATGTATTTAAGCCCAAGTTTTTCATAAAGTTCTTTTTCTGTTTTAAGTAATCCATACTCATTTAATTCCCACCCTTTTTTAATCGCAATCTCGCGAAGTGCGATGTTATGCGCTTTTGAACCAGTAAAATAATTAAGCGCTGCGCCCCACGACTCTGGCTGGACGATGTGCACATTGACATGCTCTATTTCGGGAAGCCCCGCAATTTTTTTCATTGTCTCTTCTGGTTTTTCTGATACGACGAGTAAGTCAATATCACCCACGGTTTCTTTCATCCTGCGGATGGAGCCCGCGACAATCGCGTTTTTTACTTCTTGGAATGCGCGAAGTTTATTTTCTAACGCATGCGCCACTGGAAGCACTGCGCCCAAAATCATTCTCCCGCCAACGGTGCGCCGGAACGCAATACCTTTGAGGATTTTTTCCTCGCTTTTTTCCCCGAAGCCCGCGAGCGCGCGGAGCTTGCCTCCGCGCGCCGCTGCCTCCAGTTCGTCCAGATTTTTTATTTTCAATTTCTCCCAAAGCGTTTTAACGGTTTTCGGTCCGATGCCTTCCACGGCAACAAGTTCGCCAACGGCAACTGGCGTCTTTTTTTTGAGCCGTTCGTATTCCGCAAAGGTGCCGCGCGCGAGGAGCTCCGCAAGGTGTGCCGCAATGCCTGCCCCGATGCCGGGGATTTCTTGAAGCGCTTTAGGTCCGCCGCGCGCCATTGTTTCGTAGAGCGGCTCCTCGCGCGCTTCAATCGCAAGCGCCGCGCGCTCGTAGGCGCGCGGCTTAAACGGCTCGTTTTCTATTTCATACAGCGCCGCCGTTTCACCAAGCAGTTCCGCAATCCGCGCGTTGGAAAGGGATTTCATATTAAACAGTATCGCATGGGTTTGGCGATTGGAAAACTTGCTTTTTTCTTATGCGACAGTAGTATCCTTCATAGATATAGAAAATGGAGATTGATAATGAAAACAAAAAACAAAATAGAACATTTCCACGCGAGTTTATTTGATCTTAGAAAAATCAAGTTTGGGGCATTCAAGCTGAAACTTCACGAGAAAAATCCTGACGCTCCCTTGTCGCCGATATACCTCAATATTCGGGAGTTGCCGGAGTGGGTATATACCCTTGCTGGTGACATACTCCACGACTTGGTTGTTCTGGAAAATATTCCCGATTTTGACTATGTCATCGGGATTCCGAAAGCCGGCGAGCCGATCGGACGCGCGTTTGCAAAAGCCGTCAATAAACCACTACTTCGGATCGAGAAGATTGAAGGGCAAGACGGGCGCAAAATCACCTCCAACATTCTGGACCAGTTTGAAAAAGGAAAGAAAGTTGTGTTGGTTGATGACTTGATTACCAAGGCGGACACCAAACGGGAGGCAATTCAGTCGGTTGAGGAAAATGGGCTTGAGGTAGTAGGCACACTAGTGTTGTACGACCGCGAGCAGGGTGGGCTTGAGGAACTCAACCGCACAGGTCGAAAGGTTTGCGCAGTAGCGCGGCTTGGCGAAATGCTGGACTTTTTCGTTCGCGAGAAGAAGATTCCGCAGGAGAAAAAGGACGAAATTATGGAGTACATCGCCGCCAACTAGGTTGGCTCACAAAAGGTTTGCTGTCGCAAGACGGCAAACCTTTTCTTTTTGCTTGGTTTGCTGTTTTTGGGCGTTTCTGCTATGATTTTATTCGTGAAAAAAGAAATCCACCCAAAATACTATCCGTCAGCGAAGGTTTCGTGCGCCTGCGGCGCGGTTTTTGCTGTGGGCTCAACACAGCCGGAATTACAAGTTGAAATTTGCGGCAACTGCCACCCATTCTATACGGGTGCCGAAAAGATTGTAGACACGGCGGGCCGCGTGGAGCGCTTTAAGACAAAAATGGCGAAAACCGCCGCAAAGCCGCGCAAAATCGCCTCAAAGGCGACCCGCCGAGGAGGCGGAAAAAGTAAATGGATTTGAGCGTGTACAAAAAAAATCCGCGGACAGCGCATCTTGCGCAGTCGTTTGAGCGAATTGAAAAAGAGGAAACGGAATTACGCGCGCTCACGGAGCGCGACTCTGCAATGAAAGAAATGGCTGACAAAGAACTCGCATCGTTTGTTGAACAAAAAGCGGCGCTCTTAGCACAGATGCATGGTGTTGCGGAAGCGGCGAAAGAGGAAGAGGCGTTTCCGAACGAACTTATTTTGGAAGTGCGCGCAGGGGTTGGTGGCGATGAAGCAGCGCTTTTTGCGCGCGAGATTTCCGATATGTACCACGCGTTTGCGGAGCATCGCGGATGGTCGTGGTCGGCAGTTGATATTTCCGAAAACGGCATCGGCGGGTACAAAGAAGCGTCGTTTGAAATTAAAGGGAAGGGTTGTTACAAACTTCTGCGGTTTGAAACCGGCGTGCACCGCATCCAACGCGTGCCCGAGACGGAAAAGATGGGTCGCGTGCATACTTCAACCGCTTCCGTCGCGATTATGCCCATCCGCTCGGGGACGCGCTTTGAGGTGAACCCTGCCGACCTTGAAGTGGAGTTTTCGCGCGCCGGCGGGAAGGGCGGGCAGAATGTAAACAAAGTAGAGACCGCAGTGCGAATTTTCCATAAGCCGACAGGCCTCGTGGTGCGCTCTACCGCGGAGCGCAGCCAGAGCCGTAATCGCGAGAAAGCGCTCCAGATTCTCTCCGCAAAACTTGAAGTTCTTTCCATTGAGGCGGCGGCGAAGAAAAGCGCCGATACGCGGCGCGCGCAAATCGGCACCGGCGACCGGAGCGAGAAAATCCGCACCTACAACATTCTGCAAGATCGCATTACCGACCACCGTATCAAGGAATCATGGCACAATATTCCCGCCATTTTAGCCGGCGGCCTTGAGGAGATTGTTGAAGCGTTGGAACAGGCGGAAAAAGAAGCGGTTGCTTCCTCGTAAAAAACTTGTTACACTTTATTTTATGACAGAGACAAAGGAACCAGCGAGCGACCCAGTTATTGACGCGCTGTTTAAGGTTGGAGCGCATTACGGCTACGCAAAGACGCGCCGCCACCCCTCCACCGCGTCCTATATTTTGGGCTTGAAAAACCGCGTAGAAATTATCAATTTGGAACAAACCAAGGAACTCTTGGAAGCGGCGAAAGTGTTTGTAAAAACACTCGGTGCGGAAGGCAAAATAATCCTCTTTGTCGGCGGCAAGCACGAAGCCGCGGACGCGGTGCGGCAGGGCGCGATGGAAATAGGTATGCCCAATGTGTCTGGGCGCTGGATCGGCGGCACGCTGACCAACTTCGCGCAAATCCGCTCGCGCGTGGATATGCTTCTTGACCTTAAGGCAAAGCGTGAACAGGGCGATTTGGCGAAATATACAAAGAAAGAACAGCTCTTGATTAGCCGCGACATTGAAAAGCTGGAAGAATTATTTGGCGGGTTGGTGGGTATGAAAGCGCTTCCCGCCGCGCTTTTTATCGTTGACCCGAAAGAAGAGAAGACCGCCGCGAGCGAAGCGAAGCGGCTTAAAATTCCGGTGGTCGCGCTCGCGAGTTCGGATTGCGATATTTCCGATATTGCGCATCCGATTATCGCGAATGATTCGTCTATGGGGAGCATCCGGCATTTTGTGAATGAAATTGTGAAGGCGTATAATGAAGGGAAAATAACGACAGCGAAGGTTTAATATGGAAATTACTACTGACCAAATCAAAGCGTTGCGCGATAAGACGGGTGTATCGGTAATGCAGTGCCGCAAGGCGCTCACCGAGGCGGGCGGGGATGCCGAAAAAGCGTTGCTCATTTTGAAAAAGCGCGGTGCGGAGGCGGCGGCGAAAAAGTCAGGACGCGCGCTCGGGGCAGGCGCGGTCGCGTCCTACATCCACCCTGGCGCAACGGTAGGCGCTTTGGTTTTGCTTTCTTCCGAGACCGACTTCGTGTCGCGTAACCCCGAGTTCCAAGCGCTCGCGCGCGACATTGCGATGCATGTGGCGGCAATGAATCCGGAAAAGGGTGCGCTGTTAGACCAACCGTTTATCAAAACGCCGGATGAAACGGTGCGCGGTCTGATTGAAAAAGCAATACAAAAATTCGGCGAGCGCATTGAAGTCGCCGACTTCACGCGCTTCGCGGCGTAGGGCGTTTTACTTACTTATGTTCCACGCACTTACAATTTTCATTATTTCAATCGTTGGGCTTGTGGCGCTGTTTGCGCTGAAGCTTTCTGAAATGGGCGGGAGGGAGACGCCGCTCGCGTCGTTCTCAAGCCGCGGCGACGAGCTCCTTTCGCGTGGCAAGAAAACGCTCGCGCGCAAGAGCAAGGAGGTGCACCACATTCATATAAAGCCGGCAATAAAGAAAGCGGGGGAGGCGGCGCGCGAGGCGATTACGGGGGGTTTTGAGTGGTGCATTCGAGAGATGCGGCAGGCGGCGCGGCTTCTCCGCGGCAAAGAGCCAACCGCGCCTCGAAACGGCTCGGTGTCGGTTTTCTTAAAACAGATGCTTGATTTCAAGAACGGAAAAGACAAAGAAAAATCAGATTAAATGAATCTCGCCCATACCCTCGGAAATAAAACCCTTGATTTCAAGGAGCGAGAGGACGGCGTTGGTTTTGCTTACAGGAAGTTTCGCCGCGGCAATGAGCGCGTCGCGCTCCATTGGAACAGTCAAAAGTTCTAGGATTTTTATTTCTTCCGGCGAACAATCAGAATAATTGCGATTTTTTCGTTCCGAGTCGGATATCGCCTTAAACCCAAGCGCCACGAGAAGTTCATCGGCATTTCTGACTGGTGTTGCGCCGAGGCGCATCAAAAGGTGAGGGCCTTCCGTCGCGCCGGAGAAAATGGAGCCAGGTACGGTGAGCACATCGCGGTTGTATTCGGAGGCAAGCCGCGCGGTGATGAGCGTGCCGGATTTCTTCTCGGCTTCTATGACAAGCACGGCATCCGAGAGCCCTGCCATCACGCGATTTCGTTGTGGGAAACTATAGAGCGTCGCGCGGAACTCTGGAGGAAATTCCGAGAGGAGCGCGCCACCGTCCTCAAGTATTTTTTCCGCCAGCGGTCGGTTTGCCGACGGATGCAAGACCTTTCGGCTGATGCCGGAGCCTGGCACCGCGACGCATTTTAATTTTGCTTCAAGCGCGGCGCGGTGCGCAATGCAGTCAATCCCGAGCGCAAGGCCCGACACGATAACGACGGGGTGGCCGTACAATCCAGCAATTAGTTTCTCGCACGCTTCGCGACCGTATTGCGAATAGCGGCGCGAGCCGACCACGGCGAGCCATTTATATTCTTCGGGTGGAAGCGGCCCCTCCACCCAGAGTTTCTCCGGCGGGTCTGGTATTTCGCGCAATCGACGCGGGAATTGTGGCGGTTTTATTACGGTAATGGACGACACTTCTTTATGGTATCATTATTCATAATATGTTGGATATAAAATTCATCCGAGAAAACAAAGAACTTGTTGCCGAGGCGGCGCGGAAGAAGTGCGTCGATTTCAAAGTGGAAGAACTTATTGCCGTAGACGACGAGCGCCGCGCACTTCTCACGGTTGTTGAAAACAAGCGCGCGGAGCAGAATCGCAAAAGCGGCGTCTGAAAAAAGCGACGCAACAATGGCAGACACTGATGCTCCAAGTGCCGAATGTGCCCGATATTTCCGTACCGGAAGGAGGAAGCGATGCGGACAATGCCGAAGTGCGAAGTTGGGGCGAGAAGCCAGCGTTTGCTTTTGAACCGAAAAGCCATATTGATTTGCTTTTGAAAAACGATATGGCGAATTTTGAGCGCGGCGCGGCGGTATCTGGTTTCCGCGGGTACTTTCTGAAAAACGATGGCGCGCTTTTATCATTCGCGCTTTGGAAGTTTTGTTTTGATTTCTTTGTGAAGAAAGGTTTTTCGCCAATGCTGGCGCCTTCTCTCGTTCGGCGCGAAGCGCTTCTCGGCACCGGTTACCTTCCGCAGGGCGAAGACGATTTGTATAAAACACAGGACGGCGATTATCTTGCAGGCACTGCCGAAGTGCCGGTGATGTCGTATTTCGCGGACAGCATGTTTTCTGCGGAAGAACTCCCAAAAAAGCTCATCGCGTTCTCGCCTTGTTTCCGGCGTGAGGCGGGGAGCCACGGCAAAGATACGAAGGGCTTGATGCGCGTGCATGAATTCTTTAAATGTGAACAAGTAGTGCTTTGCGAAGCGAGCCACCAGACCTCAGTGCGCTTTCATGAAGAAATGAATCGCAACGAAGAGGAGTTTATGGAAGCGCTCGGTATTCCGTACCAGACGGTTACTAATTGCGGCGGAGACCTCGGGCTCGGACAAGTGAAAAAATATGATATTAACCTGTGGGTGCCATCAGAAAAGCGATATCGGGAAATAAGTTCTGCCTCATACTTCCACGATTTTCAAACGCGGCGACTTAACATTCGTTACAAAGAAAAGGACGGAAAACAAAAGTTCGCGCATTCACTGAATTGCACCGCCGCGCCTACGCCACGCCTTCTGATTTCTTTGTTGGAAAACAACCAGCGCGCAGACGGAAGTATCGTCGTTCCACCCGTGCTGGTGCCGTATTTGGGGAAGGGGGAAATAAAATAGCGCTCGGAAGCTACCTCTGCCGAGACCGGCAAAATTCCCCTCCGAGGAATTTTGCCTTATCCGCTCGGCTCACTCCTCCCTCGCTTCGCTCGGGAGTCCATGGCCGTTCGCCTCCTCGCCGTCTCGGCATAGGTACTTCCTCGCTTTCGTGTTTTCAGATTGCGCAAGGGCGTCTCAAACCTGCGCGCCTCAACGAGTTTGCTCGCTCTTTTTTCGGCACCAGATGTCTGCAATTTAGACATCTGGTGCCTCCGTGATTTTTATCACTATTACTATTCACTATTCCAATTAACTGCTATAGCAAGTAGTTGGAATAGTCAGGCGAATACCCATACTATCTCTAGAGGTCGCCAAAGATAGTGTATTTCAGTATTTTGCCTGTCCGCCGATGAGGCGGGCAAAATACTTGTATGGACTAATTCGTGAGAATAAGAGAATAGACAAAAGAAAAAGCCGTTCTTGCGAACGGCTTGGTAAAGAGTGCTCAAGGACGGGGACAACCAGATGCGACCCAATTTGTAAGGTATACTTTTTGTATCCAACTGGTATATTCTTCCAAATAATTTTTCGCTTGATTACGCGAGTCAAAAATCGGTGGAGTAACCCAGACGATTTCATTGGTTTTCTTGTCTAGCAACCATGCTAGAAACTTTTCTCTGCGTTGCCCGACTTCAATCATCCACTCGCCCTCGCGTAAAAGCAACTCACAAATTTCACAGGCTTTTTCACGCGTGAGTCCAACATGAGAGATAATACCCATGTCTTGAGGATTTTCTGATGCAAGATACTCAACAAACTCTTTCCGCGGAGGTCTTTGTATTTTCATGTAATTCTTTCTTTATATCCAGAAATCATAATACACGAAATAATAAATATGTCCATAGTCCGTTAGTATTCCTATTTTTATATTATACTATCTCTATGCCGTATCGAGCAGAATTGCAGGGGTTACGACGCAAACGCCGTCCAAGCAAGATGCGACGATTTGCGTGGCGAGCGTTTTTCGGTATGTCCGCGCTCGCGCTACTCTTTTTCGGTCTGTCGTTGTTTTCGTTTTACACGCCGTTTCAAATTGGAAAAGTTACTATTGTCGGCATAAACAGTTCCGCGCGCGTGGAGGAACTTCGCGCGGAAGCTGCGGTTGCGCGCGCGTTTACTGATGTCGGTGTGCGCTTGTTTTCTTTTACTCACCAATTACTTTATCCGCGAACGGTGCTTGTAGGCGCGGTCGCATCAACTTCGCCCCGCATCGCATCAGTTGATGCGATGCGGGGCGGTGCTCTGGTAATTATCGCCGTGTCGGAACGGAAGCCATTTGCGGAGTGGTGCCCCTCTGCCGGCGAGTGCGTTTTTATTGACGAAAGCGGCTTCGGTTTTGCGCAGGCAAAAGGCGATGCGCCGCCGCTGTCTCGTCTTGTGTTTGAGGGTTGGGGCGCGGACTCTGGTGCGCGCTACCTACCGCTCGAGAAGTTTGCTCTGCTTCGCAATATTATTTCCTCTGCAGAAAGAGTTGGTTTGGCAATTAAAAAAGTGGTGCGAGCAGAAGGGAATGATTTTGCGCTCTTGCTTGCAGACAGCGCCGAAGCGCGCTTTGTGCTCTCGCAGAAAACACCTGAGCTCTTTTTGGAACTGCCGGCAACACTCGCTGCCGCGAATCTGAAAATCTCTGGTGGTTCCGTCTCACCAGCGCTCCAGTATTTTGATGTTCGTTTTAAGGACCAAGTTGTATTTAAGCGCCGGTAGCGCCGCGTGGTATAATTCTGGTATGAACTTTGTTGTTTTTTTGCCGCAGTACATTTTGTGGCACTACAGCGCGGCGCTAGTTGATTTAGCGCGCGCGGTTTCAAATCTCTTTTGGTTTCTCTGGCATTTCTTTTCCATAGAGCTTCTCGCGCGCTCATTTTTCGTGCCGTGGAAGCGGCTCGGTGAAGCGCAAGGGTCGTTTGTCGGGCGCATGATTGTCGGTGCTGCGATGCGCGCCATCGGTATTGTTGCGCGGCTCGCGCTATTCGCACTCGCCGCGTTCGCATTTGCGGCGGCGTTTCTAGCCGCGCTTGTCGTGCTTCTTCTGTGGCTCGTGTTGCCGTTCGTGATTGTGTTTCTGATTATTATTGGTGTCCGTGCATTGTAAGAGGCACCCGATGTTGTCTCCTCCTCGGCGACCCGCCGATGAGGCGGGATAGGCGGCAAACATCGGGCGCCAGAGAATAAATATGACATTTCAAGAACTACAACAATCTACTTCAGTTTTTAAGTTGGGGGTTTTGATTGAACGGTTTCTGCCCTTGCCGAAACGGTTGCGGCTTGCGCGCTCACTTGGCTTTCTTGTTGTTATCTTTCTGTGCGGTGCACTTCTATTTTCAATCTTCACCGCGAGCCCCTCGTTTGCGGAGCGTCTTTCTGTTTCCTCAGGACTTCTCGCACTGCTCCAGTTCGTTCCTGGTTTATTTTATATTGCGCTTGCGCTGTATCTTGCGTTGTTTTCTGTGAATGCCTGCTACTACTCTTCCGCGTGCCGCGGGTTTCCGCTCTTGCTCCGCGAACCGTTTTGGAAAAGAGAACCGCTTCTTATTTCTTTTGACGCGGCTGTTTCAGTGTCGGAGATTTCCGGTGCGGATATATTCAGAAGCTTTTCCAAGAGTTTTTTAGGCAAGCAGATTTTCTTGCGGCTCGGCATTTCCAGTGCGGCAGTGCGCGCGTTTGTAAATAAACCGCGGCACTCTCTTACATCGGATTCGCTTTCTGTTTCAGCGCGGAACGGCGCGCCCATTTCTCTTTCTGACATCGTAATGGCAATTTTTTCTGTTGACCAAGATGCTGCGCTTTTTCTTGCTGAACAGAGCGTATCTGCAGGAGTCGCAGCCGAAGCAGCTGGGTGGGTGGAGCGCTGCTTGGTAAATATGCGCCGCGGGGCACGCGCATTGGGTCGCGAACGGCTGGGGAGGATTCAAGGCATCGGCAAGGACTGGGCGTACGGCTCGGCGTGGCGATTGTCGCGTTACGGCAAGGATATTGCGCAAATCCCTGCGTTTGCGCGCGTGTCTTCCGCAGAAGCGCTCCTTGCGGCGGGCGCCGGAGAACAAGCGGAAGCGGTGCTTTCTCGCGTACGCGAGGCGAACGCGCTTTTGGTGGGTGATGCTGGTTCTCCGCGCGAAGCTGCCATTGCGTTTGTTCTCTCACGCATTCGGGATGGCTCCGTGCTTCCGCAATTAGAGCATAAACGGCTTATACTTTTTGACACAAATTCTTTTATCGCAGAAACAAAGACAAAAATTGCGTTTGAAAGCGAGCTACTCCGTTTGTTTAAAGAAATTGAATCGGCGGGTAATTTGATTGTCGTGCTTCCGGATTTTCCGGCGTTTTTAGAAAGCGCAGCGACACTTGGGAGCGATGCTGGGCGCCTTTTGGACGAGTTTCTCGCATCCACGCGCATTCAGCTCATTGCGCTTGCGGAGACCGGCGCTTTTCATCGCACCATTGAACCAAATGCGGAACTGATGAAGCGCTTTGAGCGGATTTTGGTACCGGCGCCAGACGAACGCGCAGTGTTGCCGTACCTTGAAGACGAAGCGGTGCGGATTGAGGCGGGAAGCAAATTGTTTTTCACCTTTCCGGCAGTTGAAGCGGCGGTGAAAGCAAGCGCGCGATATTTTATGGGCGAATCGCTTTTGGATAAAGCAGTTGATGTATTGTACGAAGCCGCGAGCGCCGTGAAAAAGGCGAAACGGATTGCGGTACTCCCTTCAGATGTTTTGTCGGTGGTTGAAAAGCGAACGGGAGTACCAGTCGGGGCGCTTAAGGAATCCGAACGCGCGACGCTCCTTACGCTTGAAAGCGCGCTTCGCGCGCGCGTGGTTGGGCAAGACGAGGCGCTTGCAACTGTCGCGGCGGCTTTGCGCCGCGCGCGTTCTGGGATTGCGAACCCGAATCGCCCGTTTGGCTCGTTCCTCTTTTTGGGCCCGACTGGTGTCGGCAAAACAGAAACCGCAAAAGCGCTCGCATCCTCATTTTTCGGAAGCGAAGATGCGACGCATCGGCTTGATTTATCGGAATACCAGACCGCGGATGCGCTCGAACGGCTCATTGGTTCGTTTACGGCGGGGAAGCCGGGTGTGCTTGCTTCGCTTCTACGCGAAAAACCCTACGGCGTTTTGCTTCTGGATGAGTTTGAGAAAACGACCGTGGAAATCCGGCATTTGTTTTTGCAGGTGCTTGACGAAGGGTTTTTCACGGACGCTGCTGGCAAGCGCGTGAATTGCCGGAATCTTTTAATTATCGCGACTTCAAACGCAGGGAGCGACCTTATCTGGAACGCGGTGCGGCAAGGGAATGATTTGTCGGACGAAAAGAAGCGTATTACTGACGCGCTCGTGGAACGCGGGTCCTTTACGCCGGAGCTTCTGAACCGTTTTGACGGAGTGGTTTTGTTCCAACCGCTTACGGGCAAGAACTTGCGCGCGGTCGCAGTTCTTATGCTCCAGAAACTTGCGAAGCGCTTGAGCGAGCGCGGCGTGATGTTTGTGCCGACCCAACGGTTAGTTGATTTTGTGGCGGAAGCTGGTGCCGACCCGCAATTCGGCGCGCGCGCGATGCAACGCGCTATAAACGACAGCGTAGAGCGCGCGATTGCTGATAAGATCCTGCGCGGCGAAATCCGCCCCGGCTCGCGCGTAGAACTCTCGCCCGAGGAGTTGCATAGTTGACACCAGATGTTGTCTCCTCCTCGGCGACCCGCCGATGAGGCGGGATAGATGGCAAACATCTGGTGTCTCTTAGAACTCTTTCTCGGCGCGCATTGAAAGGAAGACACTCCGCAAAATGCTTTTTACAAAAGTCCTCGGTAACGCTCGGGTCGCTGCAATGCGACCACTCGCTCCAGACATTTTGAAAAAGCATTTCGCTTCGTGCCTTACCCATGTTTGCAAACCTGCGCGCCTCAACGAGTTTCGTTCGCTCTAATTTCTTCTCTCATACTTTGTAGTATGGTAGAACTTTCTATATACACTAAACTTTGCGACCGCCAAAGATAGTGTATCCAGTCATTTTGCTTGCCCGCCGATGAGGAGGGCAAAATGTTTGTATAAAAGCGGAAAAAAAGAAAACCCGCGACTATATTTCAAGTCGCGGGAAGATTTAAATGACACAGCTAGGAATGCATTCGTGCAAGAACTTCAGTCAACTCGTGGCGCGTTAGACCGCGCGTCCGCCCACTTTTTGATGGTTCATAGAACCAGTCTTGCGAAATAGTACACAAAAAGCTGGTTGGGCAATTATTTGAGTCAAAAATCAAAGAGACAGACACGCCTGTATTGACACCGCGGGGAGGGTTCTCCCACGGCTTGCTCGGGTCAGGATGTTGGGGAAAATATCCACAAATGTGCCATCCAGAAAAAACCTCCACATCCCCTCCAACTCCCAAAAGCCCACTTACTGGACTAGATACTGTGGGGCTATGAGGATAAAGTGCATTTCGGAGTTCGCGGAGCACACTCATTACAAGTTCGTCATAACGAGCTTCTGCTTGTTTGCGAATTTGCGGAAACTGTGCGTTTTTCTCTTTTATTTTCTCAAACGGATTACTCATGATACTCCTTCGCATCGTTTCTATATTATTTTACTGTTCTACTACAGATGATACATGCAAAAAATACACTGTCAAGTTTTGGGGTAATCCGACACCCGATGTCTAAATTGCCCGCCCGAATGTACCATTCGGTACGGGCGGGCAGACATCGGGTGTCTTTTCTGTGTTATTCTTTCTGTATGAATTCAAAAGAAAAGCAAGAATCATTTTCCGCGCTGTATCGGAAATACCGTCCGCAAAAGTGGAACGAAGTGGTAGGGCAAGAGCATGTAGTGGAAGCGCTCACTGGCGCTTTGGCGCTTGGTAGAGTTTCGCACGCGTACCTGTTTGCCGGCGCGCGCGGGACTGGGAAAACATCAGTCGCAAGAATTCTCGCACATTCTCTTAAAACTGCCGATATTGATTTGCAAGAAATTGACGCGGCGTCCAGCCGCAAGATTGAAGACGCGCGCGAGCTTCGTGAGACGGTGCTCTCGCTTCCGTTTGAATCGCCTTACAAGGTCTACATTCTTGATGAAGTGCACATGCTTACCAAAGAAGCGTTTAACGCGCTTCTCAAGACATTGGAAGAGCCGCCCGCGCATGTTGTTTTTATTCTTGCAACAACCGAGCTTGATAAAGTGCCGGAAACCATTATTTCCCGCTGTGAGCTACACTCGTTTCGGAAGCCGAGCCAGAAGACGCTTGCCGAAATTATCGCCCGCGCCGGAAAGAGAGAAGGGTACGAGATGAGCCATGCGTCAGCAGAACTCATTGCGCTTTTGGGAGACGGCTCGTTCCGCGATGCGTACGGCATTTTGCAGAAAGTAATTTCCATTTCTGCTGATAAAAAGATTTCAGAAGAAGAAGTGCTTCGCGTGACCGGCGCGCCCAAAGGTGAGCTTGCGAACCGCGTGATTGCGGCGCTTGTTGAACGTAATGCGGAGGATGGGTTGTCGGCAGTCGTAGAAGCGACGGAGGCGCATACCGATATGAAAGTGTTTGCGAAGCTTATTTTGCAAAAAATGCGCTTCGCGCTTCTCTTGCGCATCGCGCCGGATATGGAAAAAGAAATCTCGCGCGAACTTTCCGAAGCCGACTTTGCGTTTCTGAAAAAGATTCCCGCAAGCGGGCTTACTTCGCAGACACTTCTTACTTTTCTTGAATACTATGACCTCATCGGCCGCTCGCACCTTCCACACCTTCCCATTGAATTGGCAATCATCAAACTTTGCGATACTCAAAATAAATGATATTTTGGATGTATTGGGGGATCGTCTAACGGTAGGACATGGGCCTTTGAAGCCCAGTATCTTGGTTCGATTCCAAGTCCCCCAGTTGATTTTTCTATAAAACAGGCGTAGTATAGGTGGCGGAAAACAGTTTGTTCGTTTGATAAAGAAAGGACAAAAAGATGAATAGTCGCATTGCGCTGTGGTTGCAGGAGCATTTTTCATTTTTTAAGCCGGAGCCGTTTTTCAAAGACCTTTTGAGGTTCCTTGATGGGAACATGCGCGAGGGGGTATGTTCCACATTGTCCAATGATGGAAGTTTCGGCGTGATTATAGAGAATGCTTTAGGAACATTATCGTACGATAGGGAGAAAGGAAAAGCCGGTAAGAAAATTGTTGTTGAAGAAATTGAATTTATTCCTCGTGTGCGGAACGAGGGAGGTTTCTCGTTCACGCTCGTGAATAGTGATATTTCAATTCTTCGGCGCAACGGACAGAATCCAGAATATTCTCCAAAGATTTCCGCGAGAGAAATTGCGGAAATTTCTGTGTTTATGAATTCGCTACGACTGAAGACAGAAAAATTCTTGTCGGCGCGTCAATAAACAACTAACACCAGAGTGGTATCCCGCCTCTGGTGTTTTTTCTACACTGTGCTATACCTTTCTGTATGAAAATAGCCGGTTTTCTTTTTGCTTTGGCGATTATTTTCTGTGTAGGATACAGCGCCTATGCACTTGCGCCGGAGATTCCATCACCTAAAACAGTCGGTGCGCCGCTTGCTCTCACTATTGAAGAAAACGGAGATACGATTGTGGAAGGCGCGCGCATCACCCAAATTACTGGTTCAACTATTTTTGCTTCTCAACATTGGGGAATGCTTCCTGTGCGCTGGATTATTCGCACGGATGCTAAAACATCGCTTAAGCATCGGTTTGGAAACCCCATCGTACTTGCTCAATTTGCACTCGGGCATTTTATCAGTGTTGAAGGGGTTTTTAACGGGAGTTCTGATTCTCTTGGCGTAGACGCAAAATCCATAAAAAATTGGTCGGTATCCACCGAAGGTTCTTCGTTTGCTGGAACCGTAGCGTCTGCGCCCGACCAAAGCGGCGCGTTTATTTTACAAATTGGAGACGGGAGCACGGTCTTTATAAAACCGAAAGCGACCTCAACCGTCATTCGCGGAATCGTAGCCATTCCACCTTCTGCGATTGCGCTCGGCGACCGCGTTCTTGAAACCACTGGTGTGTATAACCATTTGGACCGCTCCCTTTCTGCGGACTCTGTAAAAATCTTTCAAGATAAGCAAAAGTTTTCGTCACGCAATTTTGAGGGAAAGCTCACTCGGCTTGATAGCGTTACGCTCCCGACTGTTGCGGCAGTAGTGGTGAATGGAAAAGAATTTACGGTATATCTTCCTGAGAAAACGCTTATACTGCGGAAGGATAAAGCAAAGACGACGCTCCAGCGCTTTGTGGCGGGCGATATCGTCCGTTTTTACGGAGCGATACGCGAAGCAGAATGGTCCGTCGTGGACGCAGAGGTATTGCGGACGCTGGAGTTTTGAATATCACCCTTGTTTAATCGGTACTTTTTTGATTATTTCAATGATTTCGTTATCGTCGTCGGTGATTTTGTAGAGGTCCATATCTTCTTTGCTAATCGCGTGTTCAGTGCGGTATGCATTTCTAAAAAGAAAATCGTTCAGTTCTTCCCAATAATCGCGGCCTACAAGGATAATAGGTACGCGTCTGATTTTGTGCGTTTGTATGAGTGTCAGAATTTCGAAAAACTCATCTAAGGTTCCAAAACCACCTGGAAAAAAGATGTACGCTTCGGCGGCAAACGAAAGCGCGACTTTGCGCACGAAAAAATACGAAAATTCCATACTGTCGGTCGTATAGTCGTTTTTCTGCTGTTCTTTCGGAAGCCGGATATTTAACCCGACTGACTGTCCGCCAACCTCGCGCGCACCACGGTTGGCTGCTTCCATAATACCTCCGCCTCCTCCAGTAATAACCGCGTAGCCGAGGTCTTTCACAATGCGCGCCGCAAGCGCCCGCGCCCGTTCATAGTGCGGATTCTCTTCTTCCACTCGCGCAGAACCGAATATGGATACAGAACGCGGATAATTTTTAATCAACTCAAACGCGACTTTAAATTCCGCATTTATATGTTCAATTCGCGCGTCAATAATTTGCTGTGCGTCTTCTTTTGTAAGAGGCGAAACGGAATGTCCATTTTCATTTATATTGTTTGTCATTGCTCTATTGTAGAAAGAAGCCGAATGTTTGGCAAATGAGGTGTGTTTTGGTTTATGCACAATGGTTGTAGCCCGCGTACCCATTTTTTGTTATACTACTGCTTATTCTCTAATCCCTCTATTCTTTTATGTCAATACAAGCAGGCGTGGGCATGTCAAAAAATCTCGGCAGTCATTTTGATGCCGGTTACGAGGCTGTCGCAGAAGCGGCTTCAAAACTTGGGGAGCGGAAGCCGGATATTGTGTTTGTTTTTTCTTCCATTAAATACGACCAAGAAGCAGTGCTTAAGGGCGCGAACAAGGCAGCGGGAGGCGCATTTGTGGTTGGCGGAAGCGCGGCAGGGGAAATTACCTCATGGGCAACCGAATTTGACGCAGTAAATGCGATGGCAATTACTGCTGCACCGTCCGTGCGGTTTTTCACGGGCTACGGCGAAGGAGTGTCAAAAAACAGTTCCAAAGCAGGGGCGGATGCGGCAAAAGCAGTGCTCAAAGCCGCGGGCAAGGAGAAAATCGGACTCTTTTTTATGATTCCGGACGGCATGACGGGAGATGGCGCAGAAATCGTGCGCGGCGCGCAGTCGGTGTTAGGCGAGAACTTTCCGATTATCGGCGGCTCGGCAGGTGACGACTACCTGTTTAAAAAAACCTTTGAGTATTACGGAGACCAGGTGTTTACGGATGCGGTGGTTGGCATTGGTATGGCGGGGAAATTTTCCTACGGCTTCGGCATACGCCACGGTTGGGAGCCAGTCGGTTTGCCGCTTAAGGTAACGAAAGCGGAAGGGGCTGTGATTAAAGAAATTGATGGAAAACCGGCGCTCGCAGTATACGAAGGTTATTTCGGCAAAGAGGCGAGCGAACTCGTGAAGGAACCCTTGGCGCGCATGGCATACACCTATCCTCTCGGTATGGCGGTTGAAGGGAGTGACGAATTCCTTATCCGCGATCCGGTCGTCGCTAACGAGAAAGGCGAGATTACGGTTGCGGCAAAAATTCCGGAAGGTTCTTCTATCCGCCTCATGATTGGTGACCGCGAAAAGGCGATTGGTGCCGCTAAATGGGCGGCGGAGCGCGCGAAAGAGCAGTTGGAAGGGGCGATTCCGCGGTTCATCCTTATGTTCAACTGTATGGCGCGCAACAAGTTGCTCGGTGTGCGTTGTCATGAAGAAAACGACGCTGTGAATACGATTATCGGTAACGAGGTTCCTATGATCGGCTTTTACACCTACGGCGAGCAGGGGCCGCTCCTCGGTAAAAAAGGAACACCAGCTTACTTCCACAACGAAACAATGACTCTTGTCGTCGTGGGTGATTAAACATGACTGCTTCTTCAGAAAACGAAACGCTTCGGCGAGAACTCGCGAAATGCCGTGCGGCGCTTGAAGCGCAGAAGGGGGCACTCGCGGAGCTGGACAAAATCGCCAAAGGCCTTGTCCAGCGCGATTTTAAGCTGTCGCTCGCAAACGAAGAGCTCCGCGAGCTTGACCGCCTGAAGAGCGAATTCGTATCGGTCGCGGCGCACCAGCTTCGCACGCCGCTTTCCGCAATTAAATGGGCGATTGACATGCTCGTGAGTGGCGAGCTTGGCAAACTCGGCAATGAGCAGAAAACATTTTTAATGAAAGCGTACGAGAGCACCGAGCGCATGATTCTTCTTATCAATGACATGCTTTCTGCGGACCGCATTGAATCGGGTCGGTTCTTGTTTATGTTTACGCCGACAAACCTTTTGGATCTCCTTGATAAGGTGCTCTACGAAGTGCTTCCGCAGGCAAATAAAAAAAAGCTTGCGATACGTTTTGAAAAGCGTCCGACAACACTGCCGCCTGTTTCCGCAGACCCTGAGCGCATGCGTGTCGTGTTCCAGAATTTGCTGGAGAATGCTATCGCGTATACAATGGAAGGGGGCCTTATTCGCCTCGCGGTTGAGGCGCGCGAAAAAGAAATTGAGTTTACGGTTGCGGACAACGGCATCGGGATTCCGAAGGAGCAGCAGCCATATATTTTCAACCGGCTTTTCCGCGCAAAGAATGCCGTGAAGGCAGAAACGAACGGCTCGGGACTCGGGCTTTTCATTGCAAAAACGATTGTAGAGAAACACGGCGGCAGGATTTGGTTTGAAAGCGAAGGTACGGGGCACGGAAGCTCGTTTTATTTTACGATTCCGTTTTCAAACACCGCTAAACATTAATTCTTATTTTTATTATGGCGAATCAACGAATTTTGATTATTGAAGACGATGTGTTTTTGGGCGATGTGCTTGTCCAGAAGCTCAAAGGCGAAGGGTACACCGTCGCGCTCACGCGCGACGGCGGCGAGGGCTTGAAAAAGCTCCGGGAAATGAAGCCCGATTTGCTTCTTTTAGATATCGTGCTTCCGACCATGGGCGGGTACGAAATTCTGGAAGAAAAGGTGAATGACGCAGGTATTGCTTCCATTCCGACTATTATCATTTCCAACTCCGGACAACCGGTAGAGATTAACCGCGCGCTGTCACTCGGCGTGCGCGATTACATCGTTAAGGCGCAGTTTAGCCCAGAAGAGGTACTCGCGAAAATCCGGCTTCAGCTTGACCGCACGGGCGCAAGCCATACGGTGGAAATAGATAGTGAAGAGAAAAAAGTGGACACAACAGCAGGGGACAGTCTATCCGGCAAAGCCGTGCTTGTGGTTGAGGACGATGCGTTCCTCCATGATATTTTGGTGCGCAAGCTCTCGGGCGCTGGCGCGAAACTTTTGCATGCAACGGACAGTGGCGAGGCGTTTGAATCCCTGCGGAATGAAAAATCTGACATAGTGCTTCTTGATATTCTCCTTCCCGGTCAGGACGGGTTTGAAGTGCTCCGGCAGATTCGCGCAAAACCAGAAACCAAGGCGCTTCCGGTGATTCTTCTTTCCAATCTAGGACAGAAAAGCGATATTGATAAAGGAAAACAGCTCGGCGCAAACCGCTTTTTAATCAAAGCGACCGCTTCGCTTGACGAAATTGTGAATGAAATACAAATCGTGCTCCGCGAGGCGAAGTTGAAATAAAAAACCAGCCGATTGTGAGATCGGCTGGTTTCGGCACTGGAACGCTCACTAAAACATTTTTGGACTAACACCCGCAATAGTGAGCGCATCCAAGACCTTGTGCGGCAGGAACGGTTTTGGGAGTACGGCGTCAGCACTGTATCGCTTTGCAGTCGCGATAAGGTCGTCGTCTGGAAAGAACTCGCCGCTCATAAGGATGATCTTTTTATCTGGATACAGGTTCCGGCATGCGTTAATAAACTCCTGACCATTCAGATTTGGCATTTCAAGGTCGGTTATTACCAGTGAAATGCTTTCATCTCTTTCAAGGCGGAACAATCCTTCGCGACCGTCGCCAGCATAACATGGAGGCGGATAGCCGAATGTTTGCAAAAATCCTCCAAACAATTCCGCAAGCTCTCGGTCATCATCAATAATCAAGATTTTTTTGGACATTTTTACCTTTCTACAGCCAACAGTTAGCTGTTGTTTTTCTATGACAAAGCATAGCATAGCACTTATGAGTCGTCAAGCATTTCAGAAAAAAAGGCGATAGTGTATGATATATGCAATTATGGAAGGTCTTACTAAACAGCAACTCGTACTTCTTGCGCTTCTTCTTTCATTCGTCACTTCCATTGCGACCGGCATCGTGACGGTTTCGCTTATGGAGGATGCGCCGAAGACAATGACGCAAACCATTAATCGCGTAATTGAAAAGACGGTAGAGCGCGTGGTTCCAGCCGACAGCCAGAAGGCATCGATTGTGACTAAAGAAACAGTCATAGTGCGTTCCGACGATCTTGCGGTTGCCGCGATTGAGAAAAATGCGAAAAGCATCGTACGCGTGAAGCGCGTGGAGGGTGTCGGCGACAAGCGCAACGAAGTGCTCGTGGGAATCGGCATCGTGATTTCAAAAGATGGGCTTATTGCGGCTGATGCAGGGGTTCTGGAACGGCAGTTTGACGCATACGGGAGCGCGATTCCTCGCAGTTTTTTGGCGATGCTTTCTGGCGGTGCAGTCGCTGAACTTAAATTTATTGGCATTGACGAAGAAAGCGGCATCTCGCTTTTTTCCGCAATTTCGCCTGCGAATACGGCACTGGACATCACGCCAGCGGAATTTGGCGATGCAGATAAAATGAAGCTCGGGCAGACCGTCATCTCCATCGGCGGAGAAAAAGACAACGCCGTGGCGACTGGCATTGTCGCCAATCTGGCGCAAAAAGAAACACCAGACAAATCCGTTACCGCGATTTACACTGACCGCGAGGCGGCTTCGTCTTTGTCGGGAACGGTTTTGGTAAATTTGACAGGCGAAGTGATAGGCATCAACGCCGGTCCGTTTCGTTATGAGAAAAGCCGCTACCTACCATCAACGCTCTTGAAATCGGCGGTGGAAAGGATAAAATCCGCTTCGCGGTAAATTATCGGGCTGTCGTATAATGGTATTATTCATGGCTGGGGGTCATGAGACCCGGGTTCAATTCCCGGCAGCCCGAATGCAGTACGAAATTCAAACGAGTGCGGGAGTATTTGCGTACGCGCTCCGGAGAACGGCGCGGGCGCGGAGGATTTCTGTTATGGTACGCGCAGGCGGAGAGATTTTTGTTACCGCGCCTGCGCGGTTTTCGGAAAACGCCGTTGAGACATTTTTTAAGGAGAGAGCGCGCCGCATCGCGCGCGCGGTCTCGTATTTTTCGCGCTTACCGAAACCGATTGCATTGCCTGCCGCAACCTATTCAGAACGCGGTTTTTTAGAAAAGAAACTTGCCGACGCTGTTGAGCGCGCCGCGCGGTCGCTAAACATACCAACCCCGCAATTTAAAGTCCGAATTATGCGGAGCCGATTTGGGAGCTGCTCTGCCCGCGGTGCGTTATCGTTTAGCGACTCCTTGCGCGCGCTTCCGGACGAGTTGTTTGAATATATTGTTGCGCACGAAACGGCGCACTGCAGAGAGCATAACCATTCGTCCGCCTTTTGGGCGCTAGTGGAGCAACTCATTCCCGATTGGCGCACGCGCCGCCAGTCGCTGAAGAAATACAATTTTGTTATCAACACCCGCGAGTAGCGCATTTCGTCGTACTGTCAGATAATAGAGCCATGAATAAGAAAACTCTAGAAATCGGACTCGCGATAGTTGTAGCAGTTGCCGCAGCGTTCGTGTTTTTCAATTACTTTGCATAAAAGGCACCAGATGTCTAAATTGCAGACATCTGGTGCCTGGCTGACCTAATCTCCCCCTTGATAAGTGGGAGAAGCCCCGACGATAGTCGGGGAGAGGGGGTGTGGCAGTAATGTTCACTTAGTATCTTTCAGTGGAATCGTAAACGCAAGCCCGGCGAGTACGATTACGGCGAGCGCAAGGAATAGGTGCGAGAGCGAAATAAAAGAGAGCAAGAGCGCCGCGAATGCAGGCGCGACGACATACGCTGATGGTCGCACGGCGCGGAAGAAAGCGACGACATCCGCGTCGCCCGCGCTTATTTTCTTGAAAAAGTAGGTCTCGCTCATCACTTCTATCATTGATGCGCCGACGCGCGTCGCGAATAACACGCTCGTCCAGAGGATAAACGAGGGCTCACGCAGAAATGCAATGAGCGCGGTCGCGACTGCGGTGATTACAAACCCAGCGGCAAGGAATTCTTTCTCACCGAGCCACTTGTCCGCAATTCTTCCGAGCGGCCCTTCCAAAAGAAGGAAGGGCAAAAGCATAATTGAAAACATAATACCAATGTCTTGCCAGCCGAAGCCGATGTAGTCGTGCAAGTAGAGTGGAGTGTAGATGACCATAAGCGCGAAGAAAAATTGCAAGACGAATGAGGCGCCGAAAATCAACCGGATATTACGCTTTCGCACAATCGCGCGCAAAGTAGCGAAAAATGGCAATGCTTTGTACTCGGGGTCTTCAAAGCCCCTGAAGAATTTTCTGAAAATGACGAAAGCGACGAGCAAAAATATAAGAGAGATAAGATAGATGCGCCAATAATCGCCGTTTTTAAGCGCGAGTCCGGCAATCGCCGGAGCCGCGATCCATCCCAAGTTTGCGACCGTGAGGTAGTTGCCGCGTAGTGTCCCCGTGCGGCTGTTTTTGGAAAAGCTCTCAAGAAGCAAATCAAAATCAAAGGCAATCAAGGAAATAGTAATGAAGTTCACGGCAAATGCGGCGATAATCGCGTATGGGTGTTTGAGCGCGGCGAGCCCGATGGTCGCCATAAAGTCAAGCGCCATCAATGTGAGCGTCAAGTCGTAGTCGCCGCGCTTTTTGAGAAGCGAGCCGATAAAGAAAAATGCAATAAGAGTTACTGCGGATGCTCCAGCATAAATCAAACCAACTGAACCCTGGCCGATTTTTCCGGAAAGAAAAGTGGAATTGATATAGGCGGGGGAGGCGACATGGAGCGTAAACACGAACGCCAAAAGATAGAAAGGAAAAAACACGCCCGCTTTTTTCACTGTGTTCTGCATGTATATATTGTAGCATAGCGGTATGGCACCCGATGTTGATAGGCGGCAAACATCGGGTGCCTTTTTCTTGTATAATGGCGCTATGCACGAGAGCGAGAAAATACGCGTCGCGGTACTGCGCGGCGGGCCGTCTTCTGAATACGAAGTGTCGCTTAAAACCGGCGCCGCGGCGCTCGCGCACATTCCGCGCGAGCGCTTTGAGCCCTTTGATGTGTTTATAGACCGCGCTGGCGTATGGTATGAAAATGGGCTTGCGCGCCGACCAGAAGTGATTTTGCGCAACGCCGGTGTTGCATTTAATGCTCTCCATGGGGAGTGGGGAGAGGATGGCGGTGTGCAGGAGATACTGGACGCATTCGGCGCGCGCTACACCGGCTCGGGTAGGTTTGCATCGCGCCTCGCGATGCAAAAATCGTTTGCAAAATCAGTGCTTGAGAAATATGGAGTGAAAACTCCAGTGTGGCGCGTTTTGTATCGTGGAGATACAGTGGGGGATAGCGCGGTTGCGCTTCATCGTTCGTTTCCACAGCCCTCGGTTATAAAACCAGTGGGGCTTGGCTCCTCGGTTGGCGTATCAATCGTGCGCACCGTACAAGAAATTGCGGATGCGCTGGAGCGCGCGTTCGCGGTGTCCGACACGGCGCTCGTTGAGGAATATATTGTTGGCAAAGAGGCGACGGTCGGCGTGGTGGAAGGATTCCGCGGACAAGAACTATATTCTTTGCTTCCGATTGAGATTGTGCCGGCAGAGGGCTCGCAGTTTTTTGATTATGATGCGAAGTACGGCGGACAGTCGCAAGAAATTTGCCCAGGAAGATTCACGGCAGAAGAGAGCGCGGAATTGCAGAAGGTGGCGGCGCATGTCCACCGAACGCTCGGTTTGCGCCATTATTCGCGTTCTGACTTTATACTCCACCAGCGCCGCGGTATGTATTTTCTTGAAGTAAATACGCTACCTGGGCTCACTCCCGAATCGCTCTTGCCGAAGTCGCTTACGGCCGTCGGTTCGTCGCTTTCCGAGTTTCTGGAACATGTGCTAGATTTGGCGGTAGCGGGGAAGTGAATAAGGGCCATTAGCATAGTGGTAGTGCACCCGGTTTGCATCCGGGGGACGGGAGTCCGATTCTCCCATGGTCCAAAACAGGTTATACTGTAAAAAATGAAGCAATCATTTCTTTTTACCAAGACGCGGCGTGATGCGCCGAAAGACGAAGTGTCGCAAAACGCGAAACTTTTGATTCGCGCGGGGTTTATTCATAAAGAAATGGCAGGCGTGTATTCATATTTACCGCTTGGATTTCGCGTGCTGAATAAAATTATCGGAATTATTCGCGAAGAAATTAATGCGATTGGCGGACAGGAACTCTTTCTTTCCGCCCTGCAAGACAAGGCGGTGTGGGAAAAGACAGGTCGCTGGGACGAGCGCGCGGTGGATTCGTGGTTCAAAACCGAACTCAAAGGAGGCGCGGAGACAGGGCTTGCGTTTACGCACGAGGAGCCGCTGACCGCGCTCATGCGTGACCATATTTCTTCTTATAAAGACCTCCCGAAATATCCGTACCAATTTCAGGTGAAGTTTCGGAACGAACTGCGCGCACGGAGCGGCATTATCCGAGGAAGAGAATTCTTGATGAAGGACTTATATTCGTTTAGCAAAAACGAAGCCGAGCATATGCCTTTTTACGAACAGGTAAAAAAAGCATATCACGCTATTTTCAAGCGCATCGGGATTGGAGAAAAGACAGTTCTTACCTTCGCCTCCGGTGGTTCATTTAGTAAATATTCGCACGAGTTTCAGACCATCTGCGCCGCAGGAGAAGACGCGATACATCTGTGCGAAAAGTGCCGCATTGCGGTGAATGACGAGATTATTACAGAACAAACAGCATGCCCTCAGTGCGGGAACGCACAGTTTGCGCGCGAGAAGGCGGTTGAAGTTGGCAATATCTTTACGCTAGGCACGAGGTTTTCCGATGCGCTTGGTTTGCAGTACCGCGACGAGACGGGGAAAGAGATGTCCGTGTTTATGGGAAGTTACGGTATTGGACCGGGGCGGACAATGGGTGTTGCCGTTGAATTATTTTCAGACGAAAAAGGAATTGTGTGGCCCGAGAGTATCGCGCCATTTTCGGTGCATCTTGTTTCTCTCGCTGGTGCAGGAAAGAGCAAAGCAGGGAAGGATGCGGATGCGCTTTACGAAAAACTTCAAAAAGCCGGTATTGAAACACTTTACGACGACCGCGACGCGCGCGCCGGCGAAAAGTTTGCGGATGCCGACCTCATCGGCATTCCGTTCCGCGCCGTGATATCAGAGAAAACGCCGGCTGGAAAGGTTGAAATAAAAAAGCGAACAAGCGACACTGTGCGGATTGTATCGGTAAATGAATTTCTAAAAACATTTCACCTCCCGTAACAACTTATTGGTGTAATGGTGACCTATTCCAGTTACTTGCTATAGCAAGTAGTTGGGAGAGGTATCAAAATAAAATAAGATAAAAGAAATGAGAAAAACAATCTTTGTACGCAAAAGACGCATCTCTAGTCCCGTCAAGCAGAAAGTGCTTCTGTTACTGCAAGCGGGCGTGGCGCTTAGTTTTGCCGGAACCCTACCACGGCAGTTTCGGATTTTTGAAGAGTTGGCGAAAGAATGGAAACAGATTAACCGCGCCTATCTCTATCGTATTATTCGGGAATTTGAAGATGAACAATTAGTCAGTATAGAAGAAGATGAAGGCGGAACACGAACCGTGGTTCTTTTGGAACGCGGAAAAAAGCGGGCGCTCACCTTTCATCTGCACAAAATGGAGATAGCGAAGCCAACACAATGGGACGGGATATGGCACGCGGTTTTTTTTGATATTCCCGAGGGCTGGAAAACCGCGCGCGAGTCGCTTCGATTGAAACTGTACGATTTGGACTTTTATCATTGGCAAAAGTCGGTGTTCGTACATCCGTATCCTTGCCGTGACGAGATTGATTTTATTGCCACATTTTTCAATGTGCGGTATTTTGTCCGTTATGCAACGCTTTCTACTATCTCTCACGAAGCCGAGTTGCTCCGTCATTTTGAACTCAAGAAATAACACCTCTTCCATTTATCTGCTATAGCAAGTAGTTGGAATAGTTGGAGAAGAAGGAATAAAAAAAAGAAATGGGTTGGGGGGAATAAAAAAAGCCGCTGGGCGAACCATGCGGCGTGCGCGTCGAGCGCATTTAGCGATACTTTTGCTTCGGAATATAAGTATATTGGTTAAGTTAAATTATGTCAAGCGTTTTCATTTGTCGGAAAAACAGGCATACTGTCTGCACCATTCTCCTATGTTCAAAACCTACTGGAACAAACTCAGGCGGCGGTTTTCAAACGACATTGCGATTGACCTCGGCACCGCGAATACTTTGGTGTATGTGCGCGGCAGGGGCATCGTTATTAACGAGCCGTCGGTTGTTGCCGTGAACCAAAAAACAAACCAAGTGGTCGCAGTCGGCTCCGCGGCAAAGGAAATGCTCGGGCGCACCCCGCCGCACATCATAGCAGTGAAGCCAATGGTTGGCGGCGTGATTTCCGATTTTGAAGTAACGGAAGAGATGCTCGCGTACTTGATGCGCCGCGCCGAAGGGGGTCAGCGCGCCATGCTCGGGCCACGCGTGATTGTCGGCGTGCCTGCAGGCGTTACGAATGTTGAAACGCGCGCGGTGCGTGACGCGACCGAAAGCCGCGGCGCGCGTGAAGTGTTTCTCGTAGACGAGGCGATTGCCGCCGCAGTCGGGATGCGTCTTCCCATCAAAGAACCGGTCGGTACTATGGTGGTGGATATTGGCGGCGGCACATCCGATATCGTCGTGATATCTATGGGCGGTGTCGTGCGTTCAAAGGGTTTGAAAATCGCAGGAGACCGTTTCAACAATGACATCATCAGTTTCGTGCGGAGCGAATACAAAGTGCTTATCGGTGAGAAGACCGCGGAAGGACTTAAAATTGCAATCGGTTCGGCAATGCCCCAGCGGGAACTTTTGCAAACCGCCGTGCGCGGGCGCGACATTATCACCGGACTTCCGCGCGAAGCCGTCATTACAGATTCGGATGTGCGCGACGCGCTCGCGCCATCGCTTGATATTTTACTTGAATCAATCCGCGGGGTGCTGGAAACGACCCCGCCGGAACTCGTCGCAGACATTATGCACCGCGGCATGTACTTAGTCGGTGGTGGGGCGCTTCTCCGCGGACTTGATGCATTGATTGAAGAGCATATGAAGATTCCGGTGCATATTGGCGAGGAGCCCTTGACCGCAGTCGCGCGCGGCGCAGGCGTGATTCTTGAACGGCTTGACGAGTTTTCGGATTTACTTGTTGAACCTGATTCCAATGAACTTCCTCCTCCAGCGTAAAAAATCCCGCGCCGCGTACTTCCACGCATTCACCGGCGCAGCTGTTTTCGCGCTCACAATTTTTGTATTGCAATGGCTCGCGCCCAATATTTCCTCACCAATTGCATCCGGGATTGCAGAACCCCTGTTTTACGCGCGCGATAGCGCGCTCACCGCATCTGCTCCTATTGGTGCGTTTTTTAGTTCGCGTGCCGCGCTTTCCGATGAAATCGCGGCGCTTGAGGAAGATCTCGCGCGCGTAAAGTCCGAGAATGAGTTTTTAAGGTCCATTTCCGCAGTGCCTGATGAAATATTACAGCAACCGAGCACGAATGTGGTTCTGGTGGCAGCTGTGTTGTCGCGGCCGCGCTGGAGCGTGTACGACACGCTTATTATCGGCGCAGGGTATGACGATGGTGTACATATCGGTATGCCGGTATCCACGTTTGGATTTGTGATTGGAGAGGTTGCGGAAGTACGCGGCGCTACTTCGCTTGTTTCGCTCTATTCAACCGCAGGCAAGAAAACAATTACGCAGATTTCTGGAAAGTTTCCTGTTGAACTTGTAGGTAATGGAGGCGGGACCTTTGAGGCGGAAATAGCGAAAGATATTCCGATATCGGTGGGAGACGGGGCCTTTGCTGTAAGCATTTCTCCGAAATTGTTTGCGATTGTGGACGCGATAATGGAAGCAGGCGAAGGAGTATCTAAATTGTATCTCCGCCTGCCTGTGAATATCTTTGAGTTGCGAATGGTGGAGGTGGGTGATTTAAATTTATGATGCGTTTTTATAGGATACTGGCCGTTGTTGCACTTCTCATCGGAGCGGCGGTTGCGCCGCAGGCCGCAATCGCCGCAGCGGCGGTCGGAGCGGCTTTTTTCTTTCCGCGGTTTTGGGAAGCGGTTGTCATTGGTGTTGTATTGGATGCGCTTTACGCCACACCTGAGCCGCGCTGGTTTGGGTTTCAGTTTGTATATACAGTTCTAATAGCGGCATCTTTACTAGCGGTATGGCGGTTAAAAAAATCACTGCGATGGTATTCCAGAAATTAAAAAAAAAGAAATTTGGCGTAGAAATCTCTCCCGACGAGATTTTTCTTGACGATGTCAACCTGCCCGCGTTTGATAAATCACAATTTGAAGGGCGTATTGAGAGGCCGCTTGGCGCCGGCTCCGCGCTCGCACTCGGTGTTTTTTTTACATTTATAGTCGTTCTATTTGGCGCGCGCCTCTGGCAGATTCAGATTGCAGAAGGGAAACAATATGCAGAAAGGAGTCGTGATAATACGCTCAAGACAACTCCATTGTTTGCGGAGCGCGGGCGACTGCTTGACCGAAACGGAGAGCCACTGGCGTGGAATGTGCCTGATGTAGCGCATTCAGAATTTTTAGCGCGGCGCTACGCGCCGCGCTCCGGCTCTGCGCATACTATTGGTTTTCTTAAATATCCTAGCAAGGATTCTAGTGGTTTTTATGTGAGAGACGATTTCAAAGGAGTCGCTGGTGCTGAGAGTGTATACAATGAAGCGCTTGCTGGCGAGAACGGCGTACGAACTCTTGAACTAGATGTCCGCGGCACGGTAGTGTCTGAAAGTGTTGTGAACTTGCCGCGCAAAGGTAATGATTTACAGCTTTCAATTGATGCGCGTTTGAACGAAATACTTTACGGATTGCTTATGGAGCGTATGCGTGCAGTAGGGTTTGAAGGTGGAGCGGCGGCGCTTATGGATGTGTCAAACGGAGAAGTGATTGCACTGACGAGCGCGCCCGAATATGCCCCGCAGATTCTCTCGGATGGCGCTCCCGCGTCGCGCATTGCGAGTTTTGTGAACGACACGAAGAAACCATTTTTGGACCGCGCTACTGCTGGGCTCTATGCGCCCGGTTCTATTGTGAAGCCGCTTTTAGCAGCCGCAGCGCTTGAAGAAAAAGTAATTTCTCCGGAACAGAAAATCTTGAGCACCGGCTCTATTTCAATTCCGAACCCATACGACCCGAAACGCACATCCGTATTTAACGATTGGAAAGCGCATGGATGGGTGGATATGCGACAGGCGCTCGCGGTGTCGTCTGATGTATATTTTTATGAAATCGGAGGCGGGTTTGAAAATCAGAAAGGACTTGGCATTGCGCGCATGGAAAAATATCTGCGTTTGTTCGGAATGGGTGAGATGCTCGCAGACCCTCTTTTGGGCGGCGCAATTGGCACGATTCCGGGTCCGGATTGGAAAAAAATTGAGTTTCCGGACGACCAATGGAGAATCGGCGATACCTATAACACTTCTATCGGGCAATACGGAATGTTAGTAACGCCATTGCAAATGCTTCGCGCTGTTTCTGCGGTTGCAAACGGAGGTAGATTGCTTCAGCCGACTCTGATTGCAGGAGAAAAAGCGGACGAACAGAGCGTGCCAGTGTTGGAAAAGAATTTACGCGTGGTGCGCGAGGGAATGCGGCTTGCGGTAACCGAAGGCACGGCGAGCGGGCTCTATTTTCCGTTCTTATCAGTTGCGGCAAAAACAGGGACCGCTGAAGTGGGAATTGCAAAAAAGCGCGTGCATTCGTGGGTGGTCGGATTTTTCCCATACGAAGCGCCGCGCTATGCATTTGTCGTCTTATTGGAAAAAGGTCCGCGCGAGAACACTGTCGGTGGTGTGTATGTAATGAAACAGTTTTTTGAGTGGCTCTTTCTCAACGCACCGGAGTATTTGAAATAGTCGTGCCTGTTATTTTATTTGTTCTTGGGGTACTATAGGGTTATTAAAAATCTGTTTTTTAATTTTTATGACTGACACCACCGTCCGTCTGACAAAAGAAAAGTTTGACGAGCTTTCGGAAGAGCTTCAGTCGCTCAAAACCGCGCGCCGCAAGGAGGTTGCGGAAAATCTTGAGTATGCGAAATCGCTCGGCGATTTGTCTGAAAATGCCGAGTATCACGAAGCGCGCGCGGCGCAGGCGCAGTTGGAAGACCGGATTGCAAAGCTGGATTACTTGCTTAAAAGCGCATGCATTCTTGAAAAGCGCGCGCAGGGAGATACCGTCGGCATCGGCTCGCAAGTGTTTTTGAAGCGCGGAAAAGACGGGAAAGAGCTTTCATATAGAATTGTGGGTTCGGAAGAAGGCGATGTGGCGGGAGGGAGCGTGTCTCTTGATTCTCCGCTCGCGCAGGCAATGGTGGGAAAAAAAGCTGGCGATGCATTTTCCGTAAAGACCCCGACAGGCGAGAGCGAATATGAGATAATAAGCGTTGAATAATTTTAATAAATTATCTATGTCTTCATTTGAAGAATTGCGCGCAGTGCGCCTGAAAAAATTGCAGTTGCTCCGCGAGCGCGGAGTTTCGCCGTATCCAATTTCCGCGCGTCCTGACTGCGCGCTTGTGGACGCGCGCAAAAAATTCGCGGCGCTGGCGAAGAAAAAGTCCGTAACACTTGCTGGGCGCGTGATGGGGATGCGCGCGCAGGGCGCGCTAATTTTCTTTGACTTTAATGACGGCACGGGTAATTTCCAAGGATTGCTTAAAAAAGACGATATAACAGAAGCGTTTGAACTGTGGAATGAAGTGGTAGATATTGGGGATTTTGTAGAAGCGAGCGGTACTCTCTTCAAAACAAAAAGCGGGGAAGAAACACTGCAAGTTGCATCATGGCGGATGCTTGCGAAAGCGCTTCGCCCGCTTCCAGAAAAATGGGCTGGGCTTACCGATACGGAAGAACAGTTCCGCAAGCGTTATCTTGATACTTTAATGAATGAAGAATCGCGCACGCGATTTATTTTGCGTTCGCGCATTGTGTCGGAATTGCGGCGCTCTTTAAACGATGACGGGTTTTTGGAAGTTGAAACCTCAATGCTTCAGCCAATTCCTGGAGGCGCCAACGCAGAGCCATTTAAGACGCATCATAATGCTTTGGGCGTCGGCTTGTTTTTACGCATTGCGCCAGAGCTTGATTTGAAAAAGTTGCTTATCGGAGGGTTTCCGAAAGTGTTTGAAATCGGCAGGAGCTTCAGAAACGAGGGTATTGATGTTACGCACAATCCAGAATTTACCACTGTGGAATGGTACGAAGCGTATAGCGATGCCGCGCGCCAGCGCGCGTTTGTCGAGGAAGTATTGAAAACGGTGGTGAAGGTGGCGCTTGGAAAAACAAAAATATCACACGAAGGAGTTGAGATTGATTTTAGCAAACCATTTGCAACTGCCTCCTACTTTGAATTGATTGAACGCTATGCGCTTATTCCAAATCCAGCCGGAGCATCTTCCGATGCGCTTCTGCTTGCCGGAAAGCGGCTTGGCGCTTCAGTAAAAGAAGGGGATACGCGCGAAAAAATTCTTGACGCGCTTTTTAAGCGCACGGTGCGGCCAAAGCTCATTCAGCCGACATTTGTAATTGATTATCCGAAAGATATGCTCCCGCTTGCAAAAAACAAAGAAGAAAACCCAGCACTCGTTGATGCATTCCAACTCTATGCAGGAGGTGTTGAGCTTGTTAAAGCGTTTTCAGAATTGAATGACCCCATAGAACAGCGCGCGCGATTTGAAGAGCAAGAACGCAGGCGCAAAGCGGGGGACGCGGAAGCCGAACCATCCGATGAATCATTTCTGGAAGCGCTTGAATACGGTATGCCGCCCGCCGGCGGTGTCGGCATCGGCGTTGAACGCCTCGTGATGCTTCTCACTGATTCTCATAATATTCGGGATGTGATTTTTTTTCCGACTTTGCGACCGAAGTAGAAGAGGTACTAAAAAACACCGCGATAAGCGGTGTCCTTTAGTGTGCCTGTCTCCAGCGCAGAATATGGCTAGATAGGACTGACGTCCCGCAGACACGCAAACAGTATATACTGTCTACATGAAAATTACAACCGGGTGTTGATAACTCAAAACCACCCAACACCCAATGTTGTCTCCTTTTCGGCGATCCGCCGATGAGGCGGAATAGGCGGCAAACATCGGGTGTCTGTGGTATATACAGACATTTTGCAAAATGTCTGTATAAGAGTAAGATAAAGACAACATGAGTATTGAAGGGCGACCACTGGAGCGAATTATCAAGGGCTTTGCAAACCATCGGCGATTAGCAATTTTGGCATTGCTTAAGAAAAAACCGGAACTGTCCGTTATAGAAATTGCGAGAGCGTTTGATTCAAATTATGAAAATACTTCCGACCACATCCGAAAACTTGCGATTGCGGGTTTGGTGTTGAAACGGTATCAAGGAAAAGAGGTGCGGCACAAGATAACCGAGCGGGCGGAAGCGGTGCTCTCTTTCTGCAAAGAACTGTCGGAAAACTAATTGTTTAATTACAGAACATTTATCGCCATTTGTCATACAGACATTTTGCAAAATGTCTGTATAGACGGATGCGGGAAAGAACAAAAAAACAACCGACCGCGCACTCGGCTGTTTTTGCGAGTGGGGGAGTTATCCACACCCTCCAAACTTGCATTTGACAGAAAATATGAGTGGGTATATACTGCCCGAGTACATTTGATATATACACGATTGAGTTCCGCGGGACGCTTTTTAGTAAGCAATAGAGCGCCATTTTGCGTTCGAACAACTAAATAACAATTAGCAGCACACCACAAAGGCCTTGGCGAGGGCTTTTGTTTTCTTTTGTTTTTATTGCGTTCCAATTATATGGGAATTGCCATTGATGTCGCGGGCGTTGCAAAGCGTCCTAAGAAGTATTTCGGGAATTTTCGCGAGCCGCTCGCGAAATACCCAAACTTTGTTGAACCCCAACTGGATTCATTCCGCTGGTTTTTGGAAAAGGGTCTAAAGTCAGTGTTTAAGGAGTTTTCTCCGATACGCGATTATTCTAGCAAAAAGTTTGAACTAGAATTTTCCGGTATTACAATCTCGGAGCCGAAATGCGATGAACATTCCGCAAAATCGAACAAGCTCTCGTATGAGGCATCTATCAAAGCTGTCGTGCGGTTGAAAAACAAACTCGCGGGTACCGAAAAAGAGCAGGAGATTTTTATGTCGGATGTGCCGCTAATGACCAACCATGGGACTTTTGTTATTTCCGGTGTTGAACGCGTCATCGTGCCGCAACTCGCGCGCTCGTTCGGTGTCTTTTTTACTGCGGAAGAAGCGAAGGGTAAAAAATATTTTGGCGCAAAGATTATGCCCGCGCGCGGCGCGTGGATTGAGATAGACACCGACCCTGACGGAGCCATCTATGTGCGCATTGACCGCAAGCGCAAGTTCCCGCTCTCTTCTTTATTCCGTATTTTGGGTGCGGAAACCGACGATGCAATCAAGGCGCTTTTTGCCGGCACTGCAGTGGAGTCCTTTATCACGGCCACGCTTGCGAAAGACCACGCAAAAGAAGTATCGCAAGCGTATCTGGAAATTTACAAGCGTCTCCGCGACGGCGAGATCGCCACACCAGATACCGCGCGCACTTTTGTGAAATCAATTTTTGATGTTGACCGGTATAACCTTTCCAAGGTTGGGCGGTTTCGTTTTAATCGCCGGTTCGAAAAACTGATGACCGACAAAGAGTCGGAACGAATGACTTTATCGCTTGATGATGTGGTAACCGCCGTTACGCATGTCGGAAAACTTTCCACCACGCCGGGCGCTGTGGAAGACGATATTGACCACCTTGGAAGCCGGCGCGTGCGCTTTGTCGGCGAGCTTCTGGAGCAAAAAGTGCGCGTGGGTATGACGCAAATGAAGCGCAATTTGCAAGACAGAATGTCCACAGTTGAATCCGACCTAACGCTCCCGTCACAGTTCATTTCCCCAAAGCCCCTACAGGCGCGGATTCGTGAGTTTTTCACGACCAACCAGTTGTCGCAATTTATGCAACAGGAAAATATTCTCGCGGAAATTGAGCATTTGCGTACGGTGTCTGCTCTTGGACCCGGAGGCCTGACGCGCGAGCGCGCAGGGTTTGAAGTGCGCGATGTGCACCCATCGCACTACGGGCGGTTGTGTCCCATCCAAACACCTGAGGGCGGAAGCATCGGACTCATTTTGCGTTTGTCAAATTATGCGCGGTTGAATGAGTTCGGTATGATTGAAACACCGTACGCGCGGGTGAAAGATGGCGTGATTACTAAAGAGATTGTTTATTTCGGCGCATCGGAAGAAGAGGGCCACAAGATTGCGCACGCGGCATCGCTCCGCGACGAACACGGCCGCTTACTTGAGCAAGAATTGGAAGTGCGCGTAAACGGCGCGCCGGCGATGGTGCGTGCGACTGATGTGAATTTGATTGATGTAGCGACCAATCAGGCGTTTTCCATTACGACCTCAATGATTCCGTTTTTGAATCACGATGACGCGAACCGCGCACTGATGGGTTCAAACATGCAAAAGCAAGCGACGCCATGTCTCGTGCCCGAGGCGCCTCTGGTCGCTACCGGCATTGAAGGCAAGGCGGCGCGCGACACCGGGCGCCTTGTGCTTGCGGAAGAAGAAGGAGTTGTGTCATTTGTAGACGCGCGGCGCGTATCTGTGAAAAATGTGAAAGGAAAGGAACGCTCGTACCCACTTGTGCCGTTCCAGCGGACCAACGGCTTTACTGCGTTTCATCAGAGGCCTGCGGTGTCCGTAGGCGACAAAGTAAAGAAAGGAGGACTTCTCGCAGATACCTCTTCAAGCGAGGGTGGAGAGATGGCGCTTGGACACAATGTGCTTGTTGCGTTTATGTCGTGGGCAGGTGCGAACTACGAAGACGCAATTATCATTTCAGAACGGTTAGTGCGCGAGAGTAAATTCACCTCCATCCATATTGAAGAATTTGTGGTAAATGTGCGCGACACTAAGCTCGGACCCGAAATCACGACGCACGATATTCCAAATGTTGGAGAAGCGAAGCTCAAAAATCTTGATGAAGACGGTGTGATATGCATCGGCGCAGAAGTCCGCCCAGGAGATATTTTGGTCGGCAAGATTACGCCAAAAGGCGAAACCCAGCTGACGCCCGAAGAACGGCTATTGCGTTCGCTGTTTGGAGAAAAAGCGCGCGATGTGAAAGATACTTCAAAGCGTATGGAAGGTGGCAAGCGCGGACGCATCATCAGCGTGAAAGTATTTTCGCGCGAGCACGGCGACAAATTGGAGAGCGGCATTTTGAAGCGCATTCATATTGAAGTTGCGGAATTGCGGAAAGTGTCGGTCGGCGACAAGCTCGCGGGGCGGCACGGCAACAAAGGCGTGATTTCAAAAATCCTGCCGGTTGAGGAAATGCCGTTTACAGAAGATGGCACTCCGATTGACCTCATACTTACCCCGCTTGGCGTTCCGTCGCGTATGAACCTCGGGCAAATTTTGGAATTGCACTTAGGGCTTGCCGCGGGCTCGCTCGGCTATCAAGCGATCGTGCCGCCGTTTGCTGGCGCGACGGATGCAGAAATAAAAGACGAACTTGAGAAGGCGGGTTTTCAGCGGAGCGGGAAAATGAAGTTGCACGACGGCCGCACGGGCGAGGCGTTTGCGCAAGACATCGCGGTCGGCACGATGTACATTATGAAGCTCCACCATATGGTGGAAGATAAAATTCATATGCGTTCCATAGGACCTTATTCAATGATTACCCAACAGCCGCTCGGCGGCAAAGCGCAAGGCGGAGGTCAGCGTTTCGGTGAAATGGAAGTGTGGGCGCTTTTGGGGCACGGCGCGGCGTACACCTTGCGCGAGATGCTTACCATCAAGTCTGACGACATTCCGGGACGCGCCGCGGCATTTGATTCAATTGTCAAAGGCGAGCCGATTTCCTACAGCGGCGTGCCGGCATCTTTCAGCGTGCTTTTGAACAACTTGCGCGGGCTTGCGCTTGATGCTGATTTGCAGGGCGGTAAGAAAGGCGACAATGATGCTGGTTTGCGTCCTCGTTCCCGTCCCCGCACCCGTTCTTAAGAAATTTAAAGATTTAAATATTTAAAAAATATGTTCCGTCCACAAATATCAAGCATTCCTCTGGACTTCGACGCGGTGCGCATCGGGCTTGCCTCACCCGAGCGCATCAAAGAGTGGTCGCAAGGAGAGGTAACGAAGCCCGAGACCATCAACTACCGCACACAACGGAGCGAACGCAACGGGCTTTTTGACGAAAAGATTTTTGGTCCGGAAAAGGATTATGAATGCTATTGCGGAAAGTACCGCGGCATCCGCTTCAAGGGTATTGTGTGCGAAAAGTGCGGCGTGGAATTGACGCGCGCGGTCGTACGGCGTGAACGCATGGGGCACATTGACCTCGCCTCTCCGGTGTCCCACATTTGGTTTTTGCGCGGTTTGCCTTCGCGACTGTCGCTTTTTCTCGGTATGACCTCTTTGGATGTTGAAAGGGTAATTTATTTTGCCGGATACTTGGTAACGCGCGTAAACGACGCGGAGCGCGGCCGTCTTCTGAAAGAACTTGATGCGGAATACAAAACAAAAGTGAAGTCGCTCGGCGACGAGAAGACAAAAGAAGCGCTCAAGGAGCGATTTCTTGGCGCGAAACGCGAAATTGACGGCATCGTTCCCGGGCTCGTGTTGGACGAGGTGTCGTTCCATAGTTACTCAATGCGATACGGTGCGTGCTTTGAAGCGGAAATTGGTGCGGAAGCGATTTACAATTTGTGTAAAAATGTTGATTTGGAAACGCTTCGCGTAGAATTGGAAGCGGCGCAGGAAAAAGCCGGCGCCGGCGAGCGCGAGCGGCTTTCGCGTCGTTTGGCGCTCGTGCGTGGCATGATTGCTTCCGATATACGTCCCGAGTGGATGTTCCTTTCACGCATTCCGGTGATTCCGCCAGGTCTACGGCCGATGGTGCCTTTGGACGGTGGCCGATATGCGACTTCTGATGTGAACGATTTGTACCGCCGCGTCATCAACCGCAACAACCGTTTGAAGAAATTGAAGGAAATAAACGCGCCGGAAGTTATTTTGCGCAACGAAAAGCGCATTTTGCAGGAAGCGGTTGATTCTCTCATAGATAATTCCATACGACACAGCTCATCTGGCGGCACAGGGCCGGCGGCGCGCCGCCAGTTGAAGTCGCTTGCCGACAATTTGAAAGGGAAGCGCGGTCTCTTCCGCCAAAATCTTTTGGGAAAACGCGTGGATTATTCTGGACGCTCGGTGATTGTCGTTGGTCCGGAGCTCAAGCTCCACCAGTGCGGCTTGCCGAAAAATATGGCGCTGGAACTCTTTCGCCCGTTCGTACTCTCGGAGCTTATCAAGCGCGAACTTGCGTTCAACATCCGCGGCGCGGGGCGGCTTATTGAAGACCAAATTCCGGAAGTGTGGGCAATTTTGGAAGAAGTCACGCGCGGCAAATATGTACTATTGAACCGCGCGCCGACTTTGCACAGGCTCGGCATTCAAGCGTTTCAGCCGGTCTTGATTGAAGGCAGCGCCATTCAAGTACATCCGCTCGTCTGTTCTGCGTTTAATGCCGACTTTGACGGCGACCAAATGGCGGTGCATGTGCCTTTGTCGGATGAGGCGCAATTAGAGGCGCGCGAGTTTATGGCGGCGGATAAAAATATCTTTAAGCCGGGAAGTGGTAATGTGGTCGCATCAGTAGATAGGTTGGATATGATACTCGGCGTATATTGGGTGACAAAAGCATTACCGAATGCACGAGGTAACGGTTTATATTTTAACGATTCAACAGAGGTTATCGCCGCACTCCAACACGACATTATCGACCACCGCGCATCCATCAAAGTTCGTGTGCAGGAAGGGCCGAAATACGCGGCGTTTACTGGAGCATTTTTTGAGACGACCGCTGGACGCATTTTCTTTAATGAAATACTGCCTGCTGACTATATGTTTATTAACGAAGGAGTTGACCGCAAGAGAATGGCAGCCCTGGTGGACGACCTCATCTTGCGTTACGGAAGTGCGCGCATCCCTGAAATATTGGACGCGATAAAAGGGTTCGGGTTTTCCTACGCGACAAAGTCGGGTGTAACTTGGGGTATTGACGATGTGTTGGAGCCTGCGAAAAAGAGCGATGTAATTGCAAAGGCAAAAGCGAAATCGGACGGAGTGTTTTCGGAGTGGGGCGATGGGCTTCTTTCTGAAGGCGAACGCATTCGGAAAAATATTGAAATATGGCACGCGGCGAAAAATGAAGTGGAAAAATTGATACCCGCGTCTTTGCCGAAAGACGGCTCGGTGTACGACATGGTAAATTCCGGCGCCCGCGGTTCGTTTTCGCAAATTACGCAGATGGTGGGTATGAAGGGGTTGATTCAGAACACGGCTGGGGAGACGATTGAAATCCCGATTATGTCGTCTATGAAGCAAGGACTCACCCCGATTGAATATTTCATTACGACGCACGGCGCGCGCAAAGGCCAGACCGACACGGCGCTCAATACCGCAAAGGCCGGCTATATGACGCGCAAGCTTTTTGTCGTGGCGCAAGACACGGTGATTACCGAAGAGGATTGTGGCACCAAAGAATCAATCGTGATTAGCCGCGGTGGCGCATCGGGTATGGAGATTTCATTTGCAAAAAGCGCGCGAGGGCGAGTGATTTCCGCTGATGTTATAGGTGCTGACGGCGAAAAGCTTTTTTCAAAAGGGCATTTGCTTACCAAGTCAGACGCCCTTTCTATGGACGCAGCGCATGTGAATGAAGTTCGGGTGCGCTCGCCCTTGCGTTGTGCGCTAAGACACGGTATTTGCGCGCGCTGTTACGGCGAGGATTTGGGCAAGGGCGGAATTATTGCTCTTGGTGAAGCCGTTGGGACCATTGCGGCGCAAGCCATCGGCGAGCCGGGCACCCAGCTGACGATGCGCACCTTCCATGCTGGCGGTACCGCCTCAGTTGGTGGCGACATTACGCAAGGGCTTCCGCGCGTTGAAGAAGTGTTTGAAAAGCGGCATCCAAAAATTCCAGCGGTGATTGCTACAGAGGACGGTACGGTAATTGAAATAAAAGAAGACGGAAAAGATCGTGTCATAGTGTTTATGCCCGACGCACCTGCAAAAGGTAAAAAAAGCGAAGTAGCGGAATATGAAACCAGTATGAGTCGCACGCCTTTAGTGAAAGTGGGGAGCATTGTTAAGCGTGGAGATTTATTGACCGACGGCTCAGCTGATATTGACGAACTGTATAAATATGGAGGCAGGGAGCGCGCTCAGGAATATTTGATTGCGGAAATTTCAAAACCGTACGAATTGCAGGGCGAGAGCGTATCGCGCAAACATATTGAAGTGATTATCCGTCAGATGTTCTCGCGGCTTGTGGTGAAGGACGCGGGCGACACGACTTTCTCTGCAAACGATATAGTAGACCAGCGCGAGTTTGATGCGGAAAATGAGGAAGTGGTGAAGCGTGGGGGAAGTGAGGCAAAGTCGGAACCGGCAGTGATGGGTATTTCGGAAGTGTCGCTCTCACGCCGCAACTTCCTAGCCGCGGCGTCTTTCCAGCACACGACGCGCGTCTTGATTAGCGCGGCTTCGCGCGGAAGCGTGGACCGCCTGCAGGGGCTTATGGAAAATGTGATTATCGGCCGTTTGATTCCCGCAGGCACTGGTTTTCCCGGCAGCCCCAAAACCGCGCGCATTACCGCGATGCAAAACGAACGCGCCGCGCGGCGCGCGGCGCAAGAAGCCGCGTATGAGGCGGTGGAAGAAAAAGAATAAAGTGGTATAGTATGTGCGATGTCATCTCCTGTTGAAGAAATAAAGGCGCGATTGGGAGCGGAAGAGGTCGTGGGAGCATATCTGAAGCTGGAGCGCGCTGGCGCGAACTTGAAGGCAAAGTGCCCGCTCCATCACGAGAAGACCGCGTCGTTTTTCGTATCGACATCGCGCGGTTCTTTTTATTGTTTTGGATGCGGGGAAAAAGGCGATATCTTTTCTTTTGTGGAAAAGATGGAGGGGGTCGATTTCAAAGGTGCCTTAAAAATTCTTGCCGAGCGTGCTGGTGTGCCTCTTACTCGCTTTCACGCGCAAGAAAATGATGCCCGCGACCGTTTGTTTGCAGCGCTTGAGGAAGCGACACGGTTTTTTGAAGGAGAGTTTGCTTTGCGCGCGGACGCGCGCAAATATCTCACTGAGCGCGGCGTGTTGCCTAAAACTATAGAGATGTGGCGCATTGGGTTTGCGCCGGATTCTTGGCGCGCGCTTCGCGCGCATTTGCTTGCAAAAAAGTTTTCCGAGCAGGAGCTTTTTCGCGCGGGGCTTATTAAACAGTCGGTTGAGAAAAAAGGCGAGCCATATGATGTGTTTCGCAATCGGATTATGTTTCCGATTTTTGATTCCGCAGGTCGCGTGATTGCGTTCTCTGGGCGCATCTTTGGGAAAGAAGAAGAGGGTACTCCGAAATATGTGAATTCGCCCGAGACGGAAGTGTGGCGCAAGTCGTCGGCGCTCTACGGCATCCACCGCGCAAAACACAAGATTCGCGAGCGCGGCTACGCGCTTTTGGTAGAAGGTCAAGTGGATTTGATTATGTGCCATCAGGCGGGGTTTGAAAATGCAGTCGCGGCATCCGGCACAGCGCTGACTCACGAACATTTAGATCTTCTGCGGCGGTTTTCTGAAAATCTTCTGCTTGCATACGATGTGGATGCGGCTGGGGAAAAGGCAGCGCTCCGCGCGGTTTCTGCGGCACTGCAAAAGGGAATGGCGGTGAAAATCGCGGCGCTCTCTGGCGGAAAAGACCCAGCGGATATCATTTGGAAAAATCCGGCGGATTTTGCACATGGGATTAAAAACAGTATGCATTTTGTGCGGTTTCTTTTTGAGCGCGCGCTTACGCGCGCGAAAACAGGGCGGGAGCGCGCGCGCCTTTTGCGCGACGAAGTGCTCCCGTTTGTACGCGACATCAAGAGCGCAATTGAGCGCGCGGAATTTGTGAAGGAAATTGCGGGAGCGCTTGAGGTGCGCGAGGATGCGGTTTGGGATGATTTGAAGCGTTTGCCGGTGCAACAACCAACTCCCAACAACCAACTCCCAACAAACAAAGTCGGGAACGCTGTTCCAGAAGCAGTTCGTCTTCTTGCCGGTATTATATTTTGGCAAGAGAAACTTCCAGAGGGAGAGCGAAAAGTTGATACGGAGAAATTAAAAGAAGAGATAAACGCAATTTCAGGAAAACTCTCATTATTGCTTTCGGCACTCGGGGAAAACGAGCGAGATACGCATATTTTTGAAGCAGAAGCGCGATTCGCCGAGGTGCCGTCTCTTGAAAAAGAAGTGCGTGTGCTACTGTTTCATATTGAAAAGGAAGAATTAGAAAGAAAATCCGCAAAAATACTTAACGAACTTACCGTTACGGAACGAGGAACTGCCGACGAAGCGCGCCGAATGGAACTTCTGACGCAACTTCAATCGCTTCGTATGCGGATTGAGGAAATTAAGCGTGCTTCATCGGCATAGTGGTTTGTGCTATAATCATTTTTTATGATGAAAAAAGCGAAGAAGACGAATAAAAAACACCTAAAAAAGAAGGCGCGCCCCACACGAAAGCACGCAAAAAGGAGCACGCCTGCGCGGCGGCGCTCGGCACCGACGAAAGCGCAGGCGCGCAAGAAAGATGGTGGCGCGCGCGCGGAGCGCCTTTTGGCAAAGGGCAAGGAACGCGGATTTGTAACCTACGATGAGATTTTACGCGAGTTTCCTAATATAGAAGAAGATATTCTTTTTTTGGATACGCTGTATGAACGGTTGCATCAGGCGGGCGTGGATGTGCTTGAAAGCGGTGGAATGCTAAATTTGACAGAAAGCGCTCCAGCAAAACCTGTGTATGCCGGCAGGCACGAAGAGAGCGGCTCATCGCACGATTCAATTCAAATATACCTCCGCGAAATCGGGCAGTACCCGCTTATCGGAGCACAAGCAGAAAAGGATTTGGCGAAGCGGATTGCGGTCGGCGATACTGAAGCGAAAAACTTGCTTGCAAAAGCAAACTTGCGGCTCGTGGTTTCTATTGCGAAAAAATATGTTGGGCGCTCACCTGATTTAACGCTTCTTGACTTGATTCAAGAAGGTAACCTAGGGTTATTCAAGGCTGTGGAAAAGTTTGATTGGACCAAAGGGTATAAGTTTTCCACCTACGCGACCTGGTGGATTCGGCAGGCGATTACGCGCGCACTTGCGGACCAGTCGCGCACCATTCGCGTGCCGGTGCATATGGTGGAAACGATTTCAAAATACAAGCAAGTGTTTCGCCGGCTTTCTATGGATTTAGGGCGCGACCCGTTGCCAGAAGAAATTGCGACTGAAATGGGAATTGAAACAGAGAAGGTGTACCAAATTGAAAAAATAGACCAAGACACGCTCTCACTGGAAACGCCCGTCGGCGACGACGGTGACAGCGACCGCTCAACCCTGGGCGACTTTGTGGCGGATGACAAAATTCTCTCGCCCGACCACGAGTCATCGCGTCGGATTTTGCGCGACCAGGTGCGCGAGATTTTGGGGGAATTATCGGAAAAAGAGCGCCGCATTTTGGAAATGCGGCATGGGTTGACCGACGGCATCACACACACTTTAGAAGAGGTTGGAGGAAAGTTCGGCGTCACACGCGAACGCATTCGCCAAATTGAGGCGAAAGCGCACGAAAAAATCCGACAACACGATAAGGCGAAGAAATTGAAAAGCTATTAATTTTTTGACTTACATTTGGTTTTTTGCGACAATAGAGCGCTATGGAACAAAAGAAGAATCGCGGGGCGCAGTATGCGTTTGCGCTCGTGCTCGCGGCGGCGCTGTTTTTTGCAGGAGCGAAGTTTGGCGAGACGCGCCGACCGGCGATTGAAAAGGCGGTTGAGCTTGCGAACAAAACAGAAGGAATACCCGCCGAGACCGACTTCGCGCCGTTTTGGAAAGCGTGGAATGTTTTGAATGAAAAGTATGTGGGGAATGCGACTACCACATCGCAGGAAAAAGTATGGGGAGCGATTGAAGGTCTTGCCGCGTCGCTTAAAGACCCATACACCGTGTTTATGCCGCCAGAGGAAGCCGCAATGTTTCAGAGCGAAATCAACGGAAGTTTTGAGGGCGTCGGAATGGAAATTGATTCGCGCGATGGCGTGATTGTAATTGTGGCACCACTGAAAGGCACTCCGGCCGCCGCCGCGGGGCTCCAGCCGGGAGACAAAATTATCAAAATTGACGATACGGTAACCGCAGGGCTTAAAACGGAACAAGCAGTGCGCTTGATTCGCGGCAAGAAAGGCACTGCCGTGCGGCTAACTATTATTCGAAACGGCAAACGCGCGCCGTTCGAAGTGTCAGTTACGCGCGATATTATTACGATTCCGACAATTGACACAGAGTTTAAGGCGTCTCCGAAAAAAGCGGGAGATACATCGACCACGACTGCGCAAGGGAACGGATTGCGCGAGAACGGTGTGTTTGTCATCAAGCTCTACAATTTCTCATCGGCGGCTCCGCAAATGTTTCGCGATGCGCTCCGCGATTTCATCGTAAGCCGCTCTACGAAGCTCATAATTGACTTGCGTGGCAATCCAGGCGGTTTTTTGGAAGTTGCCGTTGACCTCGCCAGTTTCTTTTTGCCTGTCGGAGAGACGATTGTAACGGAAGACCATGGAGGCAATGGAGAGAATCGCGTGTATCGGAGCCATGGATATGATGTATTCAACAAAAATCTAAAAATGGCGATACTAGTGAATGCTGGTTCAGCGTCAGCGTCGGAAATTCTTGCCGGTGCTTTGCGCGAGCATGGAATTGCAAAACTCGTTGGCGTTAAGACATTTGGGAAGGGGAGCGTGCAAGAACTGGTGAATGTAACGCCTGACACGGCGCTTAAAGTAACAATTGCGCGATGGCTCACTCCAAACGGCGTTTCTATTTCCAAAAACGGGCTCACGCCGGATGTGGAAGTTGCGCTCACGCAAGAGGATATAGAAAAAAGTCGCGACCCGCAGATGGATAAGGCGATACAATTACTGAATTTATGAAAGTTATCTTACTTCAAGATGTCACGAAAGTCGGGAAAAAATGGGAGGTGAAAAATGTCGCAGACGGCTTTGCGCAGAACTCCCTAATTCCGCGCCGCCTAGCAGAAGCCGCAACGGCTTCCGCGGTAACGCGCGCCGAAGCGGCGCGCAAATTTTCCGAAGAAAACAAAGTCGCGAGCGCAGAAACACTCTCGAGAAATCTTAAAACGCTTGAGGGTGTTCGTGTAGAGATTTCTGCAAAAGCAAATGAACAAGGGCACCTTTTTGCCGCTATTCACGAAAGCGAAATCACGAAGGCAATAAAAGAAAAAACTGGCATCGTCGTATCGCCAGAGTTTCTTAAATCCGCGCATCCTATTAAAACAGTGGGCGAGCACACAATTGAAATTGTTGCAGGAGATGCAAAAGGTGCGTGTACAGTTGTCGTTACCGCTAAATAACTTCGGCCACTTTGCGGACGACAATACTGCCGTCGTAGCGGGTTTTGCGTTTGTCTTTGAATGCAACCGTGCCGTCTTTCAATGCAAAAATGGTATGGTCTTTGCCGAGTCCGGTGTTCCTACCCGGAATAATTTTCGTGCCGCGCTGGCGCACAATAATATTTCCAATACGCGCCGCCTCGCCACCATAGAGTTTCGTGCCTAGGAATTGCGGGTTTCGTTTTGTTAGATTTTTTGCCGAACCGCCGGCTTTTTTATGTGCCATAGTAGATTATGTTAAGATAACGACATGACTTTACACGAACTGCGGGAAAAAATCAACTCCCGTGATGTATTTTTTTCCGCGGTAGTCGTGCTCGTTAGTTTTGCGTCATTTGGGCTTGGGCGGCTTTCGCTCTTGAAGTCACAGCGCGAACCAGTTCGGATTGAGAATGCATTAATCGCCGGTGTCGGTGGAGTTAAAGTAGAGGAGGGAAAAATAGCAGTAGGCCTGCCTGCGCAGGCAGGCGGTCAGCTTGTTGCATCAAAAACAGGAAGCAAATACCATTACCCGTGGTGCGCTGGCGCATCGCAGATTGCGAAGAAAAATAAAATATGGTTTACTTCTATTGAAGAAGCGCGAAAGGCGGGGTATGCGCCCGCTAGCAACTGTAAAGGACTTAAATGAAAAATACCATTCATATTTTCGGCTGGCTTTTTATTACCGCTGGGACGCTTGGACTTTTTCTTCCTTTCGTGCAGGGTATTGTGCTTATTGCGTTCGGCATCGCCTTCCTCTCGTTTAAGTCGCCGAATGCGCAACGAAAGATTGAATTTTTTCAAAAATTACTCGCACATTATTGGCCCGCCGCCGCAAGATTTCTTGCCGTTTTAGAAGAAAAATGCGACATTGTGTTTACGCGCATCAGACGCTGGCGCAAAAGGAAATAAAAAACGGAGTATAGTATAGTGGTAGTATACACGCTTCGGGTGCGTGAGGTCTGAGTTCGATTCTCAGTACTCCGATATCAACATTATCATTATGCAATCCAAAGCGCGCCGGCGAAAATGATGGCGCACATGAAGGCGGACGCGAGACACCAGGTGCACCATTCTTTGAGTGCAAACATTTGCACGCCGGTAAGATATAGTGAGAAAAGAACCGCGCCACCGGATGTCGCGAGCACCGCGAGCGAGAGATCAGGTGAGAGAAAAACCGGTGCGAAATAGAAAAGAGTGTAACTGACCGCAATGAGTGTATAGTAAAGCATTCCGCCGATTTCTACGGGAATACCCATAACCCGTGAATATTTGCTCCGGACGACTGCATCGCAGTCAAAGCCAATCGGGCAAACAAAGTGTTCCTGCGTTTGTTTTTTACGCCGGATGTTCCATGCAATAAAAAATCCAGCGCATGCCGCGGCGATGACAATAACATATGGGAAAGCGGTCATAAGTTTCTTACAGAAAGGCACCAGATGTTTGAAGCCCATCAACATCTGGTGCCTTTCTCTGTTTTTTTATTGATGGCGGCGAGACACTTTCTTTCCGTTCCGCTTCGCATGCTTGCGCCTCGCGTGTTTTTTGCGTTTGTTCATACAGATAGTATAGCAGAAATATCTTACTCGCGTTAGCGTACTCAATTTTTGCCAAGAGTCAAATTTCGTTTTTTATATACACGCTAAACATACAGAGCCGCTACTCCCCACAAGATTGCAATGAGAGCCCAAATATATTGGACCTTACGCGGCCAACCAAGAACTTCTGTTAAGCCAATCATAACACCAAGAAAGATTGGACCTCCTGACGCCAAATATGCTCCTTCAAACATAATAGTAAAAAATTAATTTATAAAAATAATAAACTCGACTTCCTATACTGTACCATTACCTTTTAGTACCCTCAAACACAGCATGTGGAGAACAAATGAGAGCGGTACGGCGAAGAGCGGGACGATTGCCATTGGGAACATAGCAAACAGTTCTGTTGATGGGGTGGTGTGCATAAATTGAATTGGTCGCGGAAATGCCAGAGTGCCCACGCCGATCGCTACGATGAGGTCTAAAATACCCACATAATTCCATATAATCGCAAGTTTTTTTCCATACGGTTTTCCAAAATAGTAGAGCGCGGCGACAAAGGGCGCGGTTACGCCCACGAGAATGTCTCCCCAGCCAGCTGGAATCGCGAATGCCGCCGGCAATAAGTTCTGTGAGTATAGCGTAAGAAAACTGATACCAAGGATTCTGTAGATTTGTATTCCCATTAATAATGCAATCGGAGCATTTTCTGCAATACGCTGTATTGTTTTAGAAGAATATACCCTGCGCAGAAGTTCAAAAAGCAAGAGAAAGCCGAATGCGATATTTGGCGCAAACAGGGGATTTATCGCAAACAATCGTGTTTTACTTATTACAATAACCAACACAAACCAACAAGTGAGCGTGAGTGCAATTGTGGCAGAAATGCGCCCCGCGCCTTCCATACGATGTTTTACGAGCGTGTAGTGTGCAATCAACCATACGAAAAACGCAAACGAAAAACTTGGAGTAAATAGTATGGAAATAAAAATATCAGGAATCATATTTGGCTCCGCGGCCAGGGCTCGAACCTGGGACATCCTCCTTAACAGGGAGGCGCTCTACCAACTGAGCTACCGCGGAATCTAGAAACCACTATATCGCTTCCGCGCGTACAATTCAATATGTGGTATATTGGTTGACTATATGAGAATTTTTGTAGGTCTTTCAGGTGGAGTGGATTCGTCGGTGAGCGCTGCGCTTCTAAAAGAGGCTGGACATGAAGTAACTGGCGTGTTTATCCGCGTCTGGGACCCTTTTACGAACAGCCCTTCGACAAGCTCAGGGCAGTTGCAAGGAACTTGCAACTGGAAAGACGACCGATTGGACGCGATGCGCGTGTGCGCCACGCTCGGCATACCGTTTAAGGAATTGAATCTTGAGAAAGAATATAAGAAAGAAGTGGTGGACTATATGATTCGCGAATACAAGGCGGGGCGGACGCCGAACCCCGATGTTTCGTGTAATCGTTTCATTAAGTTTGGAGGGTTTTACAAGTTGGCGAGAAAACAAGGTGCTGATTTTATTGCAACCGGCCACTATGCAAGAATCCTCCCTTTTGGGGAGGGTAGGGTGGGGTTGTTTGCGGGAAGAGACACCAACAAAGACCAGTCGTATTTTTTGTGGCAGATAAAAAGAGAACAACTTCCGCACATTTTATTTCCTGTTGGCGGAATGAAAAAACCAGAAGTGAGAAAACATGCAAAGAAGTTAGGGCTTATTACTGCCGACAAAAAAGACAGTCAAGGTCTGTGTTTTATCGGCAAGGTGGATATGAAAGAATTTTTGTCGCACTACATTAAGCCGAAAAAGTGGCGGGTGCTTGATGAAAATGGCACAGTGCTCGGCGAACACGAAGGCGCGGCGTTTTACACAATAGGCGAACGCTTGTGCGGCGGGTATGTGACGGCGAAAGATATGCGAAAAAATACGCTCACGATATCGCAGAAAAATACGGCGGGAGAATTACCGAATGCAAAAAGTGAAATAACTATCACCAATTGCAACTGGGTTTCAGGCATATCGATTATGGGAAAAACATATCAGGCGCAAACGCGGTACCGCGCTCCGCTTGTTCCATGCCATATTTTTAATGGACATCCGATGTCAATCAAAAAAGTGGTGTTTGAAAAACCGCAAACCATTGCATCAGGGCAATCGCTCGTGCTGTACGACGGCGAAGTGTGTATCGGCGGGGGGGTTATGATATAATTTCAACATGTCAAACGAAATCTTTGTAGTGAAATCAGACGGCACGCGGCAGGTGTTTGAGACAAAAAAACTCCACTCGTCGCTCTTGAAAGCGGGCGCATCTGAAGAGGTGCGCGAAAAGATCGTGCGCCACATTGCCGGTGAAGTGCGCAGTGGAATGAGCACGGGCGACATATATCACCACGCGTTTGAGCTTTTGCGTAAGTTTGAACAACCGGTCGCGACGCGCTATTCGCTGAAGCGCGCGCTTGCCGCGCTCGGTCCCACCGGGTTTCCTTTTGAACATTTCGTTGCCGATATTTTTAAGGCGCAAGGATTTGAGACGCTCACCGACCAGATTGTGCATGGAAAGTGCACGAGCCATGAAATGGATGTCGTGGCATGGAAAGAAGACACGCTTCTGATGGCTGAAGCGAAGTTCCATCACGAGTTTGGCATGAAGTCGGATGTAAAGGTGGCGCTGTATGTGAAAGCACGTTTTGACGACCTGCGCAGCCAAACATTTTTGTATGGCGGAAAGGAGCGCACGCTCACAAAAGGACTTCTCATTACTAATACGCATTTTACGGACAAAGCAATAGAGTACAGCGAGTGCGCAGGTGCCGCGCTTATCGGCTGGAACTACCCTGCGCACGGAAACTTGCACGATATGATTATAGAAAGCGGGGTTTATCCTCATCCGTACCATGTCTGACTACTATAAACCACACCGAAAGCCCGAATGGAACTACGGCGGGCCAAACTGGAAGCTTTCGCGTTCCAAAATAGATTTGTTTTTGGAATGCCCACGCTGTTTTTATACAGACAACAAACTTGGCGTGGCGCGGCCGCCGGGATTTCCGTTTAGCTTGAACAGTGCGGTGGACAAATTGCTGAAGAAAGAGTTTGACGCGCACCGCGCGAAGAAGACCGCGCATCCGCTTATGAAAGAGTACGGAATAGACGCGGTACCGCTTCAGCATACGAAAATAGAAGAGTGGCGCGATTCATTGCGAGCCGGAGTAAGTGTTCGCCACGCACCCACTGGCTTTCTCGTGCGCGGCGGAGTGGACGATGTGTGGGTGCGCCCGAACGGCGAGTTGATTGTCGTTGATTACAAAGCGACCGCGAAAGATGGCGATGTAAGTTTGGACGCGGAATGGCAAGACGGCTACAAGCGGCAGATGGAGGTGTATCAATGGCTCTTTCGTCAGAACGGCTTTCAGGTCTCCGACACCGGCTATTTTGTCTATGTGAACGGCAAGACCGACCGCGTAGCGTTTGATGCGAAGCTTGAGTTTGATGTTAAGGTTATTCCCTATACGGGCGCGACTAACTGGGTAGAGCCGACACTGCAGAAAATCAAACAGTGTCTTGATGCGGAAGAAATTCCGCTTCCCGCAGAACACTGTGATTACTGCACCTACCGCAAAGCCGCCGCCGATGTCTCAATCATGAAGGTAGCACCCAATAAAGTAAGGAAGGGTTCACCCAATGAAAGTTCAACGCTTTTTTAAGGAAGAAGTTTTTGTTAAGAATACTCTGTAGTATACTCCTACTTTCCTAGGAATGTAGGAATATAAAAAAGCAGGTATAATAGAGGTATGATGAAAAAGCCGCGAGAACTTGAGCGCATACTCAAAGGGTGCGCCAATCATCGGCGCATCCAGATTCTTGTGCTGCTTGCAAAAGAGCCGGAACTGACGCTTGACCAAATAGCCACCGAGCTTGATATAGATTTTCGGATTGCCTCGGAGCACATTCGCCGCATGTCCTATGGCGGGCTGGTGTTGAAGCGCTACGAAGGGCGTTGTGTGCATCACGCGCTCACGGGGCGCGCATTGGATATTCTTACATTCCTAGGAAAGTTGGAATGAGAAATAAAAGCATTTTTATGCAATAAAAAACCACCAACATCTGTCATCTGTTGGCGGTTGTGAATTATTCTCTTCCAAAGTACTTAGCCCAACCGGGGAAATCCGAGTACACATAGTAAGGCGTAACCGGTAGCCGCAGATCGCAACTCTTGCATCGGCGCTGGTATTCTTTGCAACCTCTGAAGCGATGCCGCCTTGCGGCATCCATCGCTTCGGCGCATGTTGGATAGTAATCCAATAACGAAGGCGTGTGCAGAAAGGCGTTCCAACCTTTCCACTGATTCTTGTAGACCTCATGCGGACTTCCGGGAAGTAGCGGGTCCTCCTTACGCCTATTTTTATATTCCGTACTGCTCTGAACCCCAAGCTTTCGCGCCGCTTTTGATGCCTGAGTATAGGTGTTATACCGACGCGGTTTTTCCACACCAAAGAACTTATACCACCCAGGAAAGTCCCGATAAACATACCATGGCGCCGAGGGTAAGCGTTGGTCGCATGACTTACACCGGCGTTTGTAATCATTGCCGTGCTCAAACTTAAACTTTTGCGAGGCCTTCGCTGCTTCCTGCCAAGTCGGATAGTAACCCATTTTTGAGCGAGTGCCCAAGAATGCATTCCACCCCTCCCACTCTTTCTGATATTCCTCATTTGGGTGTGCCGGGAGTCGTGGATCTTCTTTATATCTCTGTTTGTATTCAGTGTTAGTTTTCAAGGACAGTTTCCGCGCTGCCCCCGATGCTTCTTGATAAGTAGCATATGGCTTCTGTCTTCCTCGCAAAAACATACCCCAACCAGGAAAATCCAGATAGACCAGGTCAGGTCTATGCGGAAGCCGTTTATCAATGTCCCCAGGAAGGCGCCTGTACTCTTTTCTGTTTGAGAGTTTAAGCGGCTGGACAACGGCGGCCGCCTCTTGCCATGTAGTGTAGTATTCTTTTCTCGCTCTGTTTAGGAAACGATCCCACCCAGGCCACCCAGCATAAGTGCGCGGGTTGTGTGGTAACCGCGGGTCTTTTTTGTAACATCTTTGTCGTTTATATATATGCGTGCTGGTGATGCCAAGTTTTATCGTCGCTGCGCTCGCCTCCTGCCATGTCGGATACGGCTCCTGCCGCAACACCCGTCCCAACAACTCGGTGAATGGAATCATCTCTTCATTAAAGCGCACTGTTCCCACTTCAAGCGTGATGGGTGGCGCTACAATAGGTTTTACTCCACGCACGGCAACTTTCTCTGTCGGCATAAACTCTTCTGCCGCGCGCACTATTTCCTCAATGTGCTGAATTCGCCGAAGGTTTCCGACAAAATCAAGCACTACTACTTTGTCTTTGCCGATACTCTTCCGTAAGCCGCGGCCGAGTTGCTGAAGAAGAATCGTCTTTGAGGCCGTTGAGCGCAAGAACACAATCACATTAGCTCTCGGTATATCTATTCCCTCGTTGAAGCAATCTACGGTGAGAACCGTGTCTAGCATGTCTTGCCGAAACATCTCAAGCCGCACATCCCGTTCTTTGTCGGGAATGTACGAGTGAATGGCTAAACTATCAGGCATAAACTTCACGAGATGGTCGCAGTGTCTCACGGATGGGCAGAACACAATTGTTTTCGGGTGCCTCATGTCCGTTATGTGACTTGCGACGATTTTCGCTATCTCTTCGTCCCGCTGAGGGATGAATATCCTGCGATTGAGAGCATGAAAACTCCATCTTTGGTCCGGAGTTTTCAGAATCTCCTCCAATGAGATTTCGTCGGTGAGTATTCGGTAATCCACAGGAGTGAGATAACCATTCCCAAGCGCTTCTTCCAACGGAAGGTTAAACAGCGGTTCGCCGTAGATGTTACGGATATCCTTTCGGTCAAGCCGGTCCGGCGTTGCGGTCATTCCGAGGAGAAATTTCGGTCTGAAGTATTGGATAGTCCGGAGATAGGTTTCGGCGTGCGAATGATGACTTTCGTCAACAATGATGTAGTCAAACTCTGACGGCTCAAACATATCAAGCCAGTTGGCCATGGTCTCAAATGTGGAGAACAAGCAGTCAACTTCTTGCATGCTTTTTTCCTTTCCGTGGAAGAAACCGAAACTCTTGCCTGAGTCAATAATGACTTCAAACTCTGACCGAGCTTGGTATAAGATGTCCGTCATGTGACAGAGGTAGAGCAACCTTCCTCCGCCGTTTTGGAAGTGGCGTTTTGCGTCAAAGGCAACCATGACGGTCTTGCCGAGGCCACTTGCCATGACCACAAGACCGGTCTGCCCGCCATTGGAGCGGTGCGCTTCAATACGGTCCAGACATTCAATCTGATATAGATAGTGGGTAATCATAGTAGTCCTTTTGGTTCAGTTTTCAAATAACAAATCTGCATGTAAGGTAAGTTAAATGTGAGTTCTTGTCAATTGTCCGTCGTTGGGGTATGCTTCGTTTAGATTCATCGGTTCATTGAAAATCATTTCTGTTATGAATATTCAAACTGAAGAAAAACCTGTAACCGAAAGCGCTATCGTGCTTCCAGCTGGTTTTACTGCCAGCTTGAAACCCGCGGCCCCGCTCGTGATTGCCGAAGCAAAGAAGAATGGCGTTATCTCTACGCGGGAAATCGCCGCTATTATTCGTCCAGAAGCAGTATCTGACAGGTACCTCTTTCGCGATACCATCGCCGGCATCGGCAGATACTTGCGTGAAATGGGGATAATCCTTGCAAAAGGAAAGACCGACCTTGAACGCCGCTCAATACCGCTTCCTCGCCTGACGCTTCGGACGTCAGTTTCCATCGCGTTTAAACCACTCACAGAAGCAGACCTCAAAGCTGTGGCAAGAATGATGGGACAAGGTAGCAATGATTTTGACGATTCAGAACTGGCGCTGTATCAAAATGTCGTGCGGCGATTTCCCTTGCTCAAATCCGCCGAGACAGTTGAGCTCTTTAGAAGGCGGGCAGAGGGGGACCTTGAAGCCCATTTCCGGCTCATTCTGCACAATCTTAAGCTCGTTTTTTTCTTGGCACAAAAACGCACTGGCTGCGGACTTGACCTCTCTGATTTAGTTCAGGAAGGAATTCTCGGTCTTATGAAAGCGGTTGAGCGGTTTGATTGCGAGCGCGGGTTTCAATTCAGCACTTATGCGACCTGGTGGATTCGGTCGAAAATTGACCGTGCCATTACCGATAAAGCGAGGTCAATTCGCATTCCGGTTCATTTGGCGCAAAAGTATTATCAAATCAGGCGTGCCTCCTCTGCTCTGGAGCAAGAATTGGGCAGAGAACCAACTCCCGAAGAAATCGGCGCGCGGCTCCAGATTTCTTCGCGGTATGTCGCAAAGATGCTTTTTGCGGTGCTTGGGACGCAGTCCGAGTCACTTGATGCTGAACGGGATCTTGGTGGAATGGAAACAAATCGGTACGAAAGCATAGCCGATTCGCAAACCGTGTCGCCACTCAGTGTTTTAGAGGCGAAGGAGACATTGGATGAAGTCGTTACCGAAATACGCTCCTTTCTTATCAAGCTTTCAACGCTCCCCGCGCTTGATGAGCGATACCGGAACATCTTCAGAATGCGATATGGCTTGGACGGGACTTTTCTTTCTCGCCCAACGCTTGAGCGTATTGGAGAGAAATTTGGCGTGACGCGCGAGCGGATACGACAGATTGTAGAGGTGGTGTGGGAACGACTCTGTACTGCTGAGGTTCATAGCAACGAAGGGTGGTTGATACAACAACTTGAAAGGATTGAAGAACTGGAAACAGTTACCGGCACATTCGCGAAGATTTAACTCACGGCCGCTGGATTACTCCGGCGGCTTTTTTATTGCTTGAAAATGCGATAAGATACTGAAATGACAGTAAATGATGTCCGGCAAAAGTTTTTAGAGTTTTTCAAGGCGCGGGGGCACACGATTGTCCCGAGCGCGTCGCTCGTTCCTCAGAATGACCCGTCCGTGCTTTTTACGACGGCGGGAATGCAACAGTTTAAGCCCTATTACACAGGCGAAAAAGATGCGCTAAAAGATTTTGGTTCAAAAAATGTTGTGTCCACACAGAAGTGCATCCGCACTTCGGATATAGACAAAGTGGGCGACGCAACGCACCTAACTTTCTTTGAAATGCTCGGAAATTTCAGTTTTGGCGGCTATGGCAGAAAAGAGGCGATTTCGTACGCGTACGATTTTATTACGAAAGAACTAGGCCTGCCGATTTCATATGTCACGGTTTATAAAGGAAGTGAAAATGTTCCGCAAGACAAAGAATCACAGGCGATTTGGAAAGCGCTCGGCGTTGCCGATATTCGCGAAGAGGGCGCGGAGGTGTTTTGGGGCCCGACTGGGACTTCCGGACCGTGCGGACCGACGACCGAGATTTATTGCAAACATGCTTCTGCAAAGAAAAAAGAGCGTCTACGAAACCGATGTATTTTCATTGGGAACTGAAGACCGGTCAACGCGGATTATTGCCGACCATACGCGAGCGGCGACGGAGATTATGAAAGAGGGAGTAGCGCCCTCTAATGTAGAGCGAGGGTATGTGCTTCGCCGGCTCATCCGCCGCGCGATTCTTCATGCCGACCGTATTGGGGTAAAAATAGACGAACGATTTAGAGATGAGGAAACGAAGTTTAGAAAGACGCTCTCGGCTGGATTAAAAGAGTTTGAGAAGGGAACTGACCCGTTCGTTCTTTTTACTTCATACGGATTTCCGATTGAACTTACTAAAGAATTGGCAAAAGAAAAAGGAATTGCGGTTGATACAAAAGAGTTTGAAAAAGCATTTGAGAAACACAAAGAAGTGTCTCGCGTTGGTGCGGAGAAAAAATTCAAAGGAGGTCTTGCGGATACAAGCGAGATGTCGGTGAAATATCATACGACGACGCACTTGCTTCATCAGGCGCTTCGTGATGTGTTGGGAAAAGAAGTACAGCAGAAGGGAAGCAACATTACGCCCGAACGCTTGCGGTTTGATTTCGCGTTTTCGCGTAAAATGACTGACGATGAAAAGAAGAAAGTTGAGGCAATGGTAAATGAAAAAATAAAAGAAAATCTGACTGTGCATAAAGTAGCGCTCTCGCTCGTAAAAGCAAAAAAAAGCGGCTCGCTGCATTTTTTTGATGAGAAATATCCTGACGAAGTGCTTGTGCATTATATCGGCGACTCTTTAGAAACCGCATACTCAAAAGAGTTCTGTGGCGGCCCGCATATAGTTCGCACAGGCACGCTCGGCGTTTTCAAAATTACAAAAGAAGAAGCCGTCTCCTCCGGCGTGCGTCGCATCAAGGCAGTTCTTAACTGACACTCGATGTTGATAGGCGGCAAACATCGAGTGTCTTTTTCTGTGTTACAATTTATGTATGAACTGGTTCTCGTCCGGCGCACAGGGAAAAAAGTTTTTGCTCATTGATATTGCAAGCGACAGCGTGGGCGCGGGGTTGGTTGCCATGTTTCCAAATGCGAAGCCCACGCTTCTATTTACGGTGCGCGAGTCGATTGTGTGCGCGCCGCGGCTTGAGCCAAAACACTTTTTCTTGGCTACGCTCCACGCGCTTACAGCACTCTGCGAACATTTGTTTCAAACCCATCGCGCGGATATTGCCGGAGTGAAGCGCATGCATATTTTCCTTCACGCGCCGTGGGTGGTCTCAAAAATGCGTTCCGTGCGTACGGACTTTCCGGAGGTAACGACATTGACTCCAGACGCGCTCGCGTC
>VMFZ01000013.1 GCA_007376285.1 Parcubacteria group bacterium Gr01-1014_17 | reverse complement strand
TCAGCATTGAAAATGCCGCCTGTTCAGTTTGCGCTTCAAACTGCGGCGGCGTACAATTCCTCATACAAGGTTGGTGTCTGACAAACGGGGGACAGTACACTTGATAAAAATCCGCTCACGAAGCCCGAAAAGCCGGAACAGGAATTATTTACCGGAAAAAACTTTGGGGTGATGAAGGAAGGTATAGGGTATATCCATGTTCGATTTAGAAATAATGTGGGGTGGGGAGAAACGGCGCATTATAAAATTTCTATAGATACGAGCGCACCACTGCCCTTTGAGGTCAAAATGGATGCGCTCGCGAGCGATAATCCAAGTCCTGAAATACGCTATGAGACGCACGACACGCTTTCTGGAATTTCCCACGCCCTCATCTTTCTTGACGGCAAGGAATTCTCAAAGTCAACCACGACGGTTCTTATGTTACCGCCGCAACTGCCGGGCAAACACACAATATTGGTTCGCGTTTTTGATTTTGGAGGAAATAGCGTTGAAAGTGATTTGCAGTTTGAAATTTTGCCGCTTCCAACGCCGATGATTGAATTTATATCGCGAACCGTATCTCAGGGAGAACTCGTTTTTACTTCAGGGAAATCAATTCCGAATGCCTTTGTTGATGCGCGCGTGTTGAATATCTTGCGGCAAGAAATTTTTACCGGCACTGCCCAAAGTGACAGCTCCGGCAATTGGAAAATTATCATAGATAAACCTCTGCTCACCGGGAAATACATTGTCTCCGTTGTCGCTCGGGATGAGCGGGGCGCTACGAGCTTCTCTACCACAGAAGAGTCGTTTAAGGTGCGGCCAAAGACGATTCTTTCGCTTGGATTTATTGACCTTGGTTGGTTTGAGATTTTTCTCATTGCCATGCTCCTGATTGCCGGAGGGGCGGGATTTGCCGCATGGCGGTATATTGCCCGGCAGAAAACACGCGGGGCGTATAGAACAATCATTGGCAGAGATATAGAAAAAGTAAGCGCCCTTTTCTCAGATAACTTGAAAGAATTGGAACACGCAGAAGGGTTGCCTGACCCCAGCCGTGCAACAAAAGTAACTGCGCTTATTGAACGAATGAAAGACACCGTTGCCAAAATGAAAAAATATCTTGGCGAGGAAGTGAGCAAACTGAAATAGGGATTGGGGGCGTGAGGACATTTTTGCAAAATGACTGGATACACTATCTTTGGCGGTCGTCAGGGATAGTGTATGTGTGCATTTAGCAATAAGATACGGCCGTAGCTTAATGCTAAATAACAAAACGAGCAAAACTCGTTGAGGCGCGCAGGGCGAAGTCGCCGCAAAGGGGGTTGCAAACGCAGATGAAAAAGGAAGTTGGGAGTTTTCGTTTGATGAACCGTTGCGAAATATGGAGTATGTAGTAACCGCCAAGAGCCAAGACAGCCGTGGCGCGTTAAGTATTGTGGTTCTGTCCGAAGAGGTCTTGGTAAAAAGCAAGCCAATCATTCAGATTGGACCACTACAGCTTGGCAAGGGCGGCGCGGCACTGATTCTCCTTCTTATATTGGCGGCAAGCTTTGGCGGAGGGATATGGTTTTACAAAAAGAGGCAGGATAAACTTATACTGCGGGTCGTGTTTGCAGAGTCCGAGGTCTCTAAAATTTTCAAGTTGATTACGGAAGATGTTGAAACATTGTCTACGGCGCTGCAAACTCCACCAACCGCGGAATACGACTACACGCTCAAAAAACTCCAAGAGAATCTCAAGAAAATGGAACTCTATATTCAAAAAGGCCTTGAAAAAATTAAAAAATAACGAGAACTATGAAAAAGTTGAACAAGAAAATTTTAATTATTGAGGACGAACCATCTCTGCGCATGTCTCTGCGGGACACTTTTATCGCAGAAGGACTTTCCGTGCTTGTCGCAAGTAATGGTATAGATGGTCTGGAGCTTGCGCTTCGTGAAAAACCAGACATTATCCTCCTTGATATCCTTATGCCCGGAATGGACGGACAGATGGTGCTGAAAAAGTTACGCGAGTCGGCTCAAGGAAAGAATACTCCAGTTATTGTTCTTACTGTTTTGTCGGTTGATGATCCTATAGTGCATTGGATTACTACATACGAACCGACATACTATCTTATTAAATCGGACTGGCGGGTTGAACAAATAGTAGAGAAAGTGAAAGAACGGCTCTCTTTGCCGTTCTGATAGTTCTTGGTTTTTGCTTGCATGCGGGCTTTTTTGGAGTACGCTATAGGACACCATGGAAACCCTCGGCAAACTGTTCGGTTCGGAAAGTAGGGTAAAGATTCTGCGCCTGTTTTTGTTTAATCAAGGCGCGGCATTTTCTGCGTTTGACATTGCGGAACGGAGCAAGGCGAACCTCTATGCGGTAAAACACGAGCTTAAGTTACTGAGGAAAATCGGCTTTATCAAACGCAAGGCGGGCAAGAAACTTACTACGAAAAGACGGGGTGTAAAACGCGCCCCAGCCATAGACGGTTGGGCGCTTAATGAGCGATTTGCGTACCTCTTTCCTATGCAAAAACTTTTATTGGATACGGTGTTTATGAGCGATGCAGAGATACATCGTAGATTTAGCGGCGCGGGAAAATTAAAACTTGTGATTGTGGCAGGCGTGTTTGTCCAGCATTTGGAAAGTCGGCTTGATTTATTGATTGCGGGCGACAACTTAAGACGGCATGTTGTTGAGCATGCTGTGAAGGGAATTGAGGCGGAAATAGGCAAAGAACTCACTTACACGGCGTTTGGTACGCATGAGCTCAATTACCGCATGGGAATGTACGACCGCCTCCTGCGTGATTTGATGGAAAACCCGCACCGCACACTCCTAGACAAAATCGGTTTTGAAAAGAAGTTTCTTGAGGCGAATAGTAAGAAATAGTTTTCCACACCCCGTCCCCACCCTTTCCACACGAGTCGGGGTATAATAGACGCATTACACGGTCGTATAAGCAGACGGCAAGGTCTTGCTGTTTGTTTTTAGAAAAGATTATTAATTAATTTTTAAGAAAATATCATGTTAGACGCATGGAGTTCGGTCTTGCAAGGAAGCTTCCAGGACCTGTGGATGGGAATTGCGGGCTTTTTGCCGCAGTTGGTCATTGCAGTCGTTATTTTTGCCGTTGGTTGGGCAATCGGCAGTTTGCTCGGTCGCGTCGTGTCGCACATTATCGGAGCGCTCAAAGTTGACTCGCTCTTGGAGAGCGCACGCGTAGACAGCGTGTTGAAGCGCGGCGGGTTTAATTTGGATTCAGGGCGGTTTGTAGGAGGGCTTGTGGAATGGTTTGTAATTGTTGTGTTTCTTGTCGCCTCACTTGAGGTACTCGGACTCACACAAGTGAACACCTTCCTTCAGCAAGTGGTCTTGCTCTATTTGCCCCGCGTCATTGTCGCTGTTTTGATTCTTTTGGTCGCAGTTGTTATCGCTTCCGCAATGCAACGAGTAGTGGTTGGAGCCGCAAAGGCGGCGGACATTCGCTCGGCGAATTTCCTTGGTAGCGTTACGAAGTGGTCCATCTGGATTTTCGCCGTATTAATGGCGCTCTTCCAGCTTGGCATCGCGGCGCCGTTTGTGCAGACGCTATTTACCGGAGTCGTCGTTGCCCTCTCCATAGGGTTTGGTCTTGCGTTTGGGCTCGGCGGCCAGGATGCGGCTTCCGCTTTCCTCGCAAAAATGCGCTCGGAAATCAAGAATCATAACTAGTAAGATTCTTGCGTATTAGCAAAAAACTCGCCCTGCCGGGCGAGTTTTTTTCTGCAAAGAAAAACCAATAAATTAAATCACCCCCGCCTTTTTTAGTGTTGCGTACGCGCCGTTTTTCTGGATGGTTTTGAGACCGCGGGCGGAGATGGTGAGCGTGATGCGCTTGTTGAGTTCAGGAATGAAAATGCGCTTTTTCTGCATATTTGGGTAATTCCGGCGCTTGCCGCATGGGTTATATTGCGTAGCGCGCGTGCGGTTGCTGTAGCTCCCGCGCATCACGGATATTTTCTTTGTTATGGGGCAAATCCTCATAGGAGAGTATGGTATCATATCTTTTGTAATTATGGAACTAGATATCATATTTTCAATCTTAATTCTCATTATGTCCGTCGTCGTGCACGAAGTGTCGCACGGCGCAGTTGCCAACTATCTCGGCGACCCGACGGCGCGCCTTGCAGGGCGGCTATCGTTCAATCCGCTTAAGCACCTTGATTTTTTCGGTTCAATTCTAGTGCCTCTGCTCTTGATTCTCTCAAAAGCAGGCATTATTTTCGGCTGGGCAAAACCCGTGCCTGTGAACCCCTACAACCTACGCGGCAAGTATGGCGAAGCTTTGGTCTCTGGCGCAGGCCCCGCGTCCAATCTCCTTATTGCGCTGGTGTTTGGGCTTTGTCTCCGTTTTTTCGGAAGCGTCTTACCGGTTTCTTTCGTGACAATTTCCGCATCAGTGGTGCTCATTAACATTTTGCTCGCGCTATTTAACTTAGTGCCAATTCCGCCCTTAGACGGCTCAAAAATCCTGTTTGCATTTTTGCCTCCGCAATCGCCCCTTGTTCCGTTTTTGGAGAAATATTCGCTCTTTGTCCTACTTTTTTTCATCTTTTTCCTCTGGGAGTTTCTCGCGCCGCTAGTCGGTTTTCTTTTCCGCGTTTTTACCGGAATCGGCTCGTAAGAGCTCGGACTGTTTGCTTTTTTGTTCGGAGTGTATTATATTTTGCCGACATGCCTACGATAAATCAGTTGATTAAGCGTCACCGTAAAGAACGGGTTCGCAAGAATAAGACACCCGCGCTGACCAGGAGTTTCAATGTCCTCCGGAACAAGCCGGTGTTTTTTAATTCTCCGTTTAAGCGCGGCGTGTGCACGAAGGTAACGACCAAGACGCCGCGCAAGCCCAACTCCGCTATCCGCAAAATCGCGCGCGTGCGCCTTACAAACGGTATGGAAATTACCGCCTACATTCCGGGGGTCGGGCACACTTTGCAGGAGCACTCGGTGGTACTTGTGCGCGGCGGGCGCGTGAAGGATGTGAACCTGCGCTACACGATCGTGCGCGGCAAACTAGACGCTGTTGGCGTGGAGAATCGCCGAAAAGGCAGAAGCCAGTATGGTGTGAAGAGGCCTAAATAATTATGCGTAGAAAAGTAAAAAACAGAAAAGAAGCGGCCGCAGACCCTGTTTATAATTCGCAAAAGGTGGCGAAGTTTGTTAACTATGTGATGGAAGCGGGGAAGAAGGAAACGGCGCGAAAAATCGTATACGGCGCCTTCGGCGCCGTGAAAGAAAAGACGAAAGTGGAAAATCCGCTTGAAGTGTTTGATACCGCGCTCAAAAATGTAACGCCCTTGATGGAAGTACGCTCGCGCCGCGTCGGTGGCGCCAACTACCAAGTGCCGGTGGAGGTGCGTACATCGCGCCGCACGGCGCTCGCGTTTCGCTGGCTCATAGACGCGGCGCGCGCAAAGAAAGGGAAGCCGATGCACCTCAAACTTGCGAATGAAATAATCGCCGCAAGTAAAAACGAAGGCGATGCCGTCAAAAAGCGCGAGAATGTGCACAAAATGGCGGAAGCGAACAAGGCGTTTGCCCACTTCGCGTGGTAGGTTGTATGCAGAATCGTTGCAGAAAATAAATACAATGTTAAGTTCATTGGAATATAATATAGTTGCTATTCTTGCTTTTGTAAGTGTTGCTGTAGTTTTTCTTTCTTGGGATAAACAGGAGCGTTCGGTCTTCGGTTTTTTTATTTGGTACGGTATTGGTTTCTTGGTAATCGCAGTTATTTTTTGGTTAACTCGTTATATTTTAGGTTAATTTTGTGTTAACATATTATGTATGGCAAAGGATTGGACAAAACTCTATAAGAAATATAAAGGGCTTTGGGTTGCACTTGCCGAAGATGAAATAACTGTACTCGGTGTCGGTCAAACAGTAAAAGATGCCGTTATTGCCGCACGCAAGAAAACAAACAAGACACCATTTTTAACGCGTATGCCTGAAACACTCGCGGCGTATGTTGGCTTGGTATGAAATTTCAATACACTCGTTATGGCGATGTTGTTCGACCGGTAATTCCGATAAAATTGAAGCACGGCGGGAATGAAATTGGGTACCATGTTCTTGTTGATTCCGGTGCCGACCTATGTCTTTTTGACGCTGGACTTGGCAGAGAAATCGGTATTGATATTGAGAGTGGTAAGATGAAAGAAGTTTTCGGAATTGGTGGAAAGTCCTCAATATACTTTATACACCCCGTAACAATTGAAGTTGGTGGCTGGCCTTTTGAAATTGATGCTGGATTTATGTCTGGGGTTGCAGGTCGGGTTTTCCGATATGGCGTTGTCGGACAGTGCGGATTTTTTGATAAATTTATCGTCAAGTTTGACCTTCTCAAAGAAGAAGTGGAATTGAAGGACAGAAAATAATGTGCAAGAGATTCTATGCCAAAGATTAAACACATCAAAGACGGTAAGGGGGCATGTATACCATTACGAGTAACGAGACGAAAGCGAAAGAAACTCATAAGTCCGCGTCTTTTAGTGAGGTGCGGGTGTTGCGACCAGTCGCTTGAAATCTATTACGATGAACGGCCAACTAGTAATCAGCATCGTGATTCCCTTGAGATTAATGGAGTCAATGGTACGGTAGATCAGTGGCGGCAAGTCCTGCTTCCATTTCTCAAGGCACGCCGGTAGATTTTGCATTTTCTTTTGAAATAAGTTACTCTTTTGATACGCTTCGGCGTATTTTTTATTATGCAACGAGATTATCCATTAGAGAGGGTTCGCAACTTCGGCATTATCGCGCATATTGACGCTGGTAAGACGACCACCAGCGAGCGCGTGCTTTTTTACACGGGCGAAACGCGTAACCGATTGGATGGAGCAGGAGCGCGAGCGCGGCATCACGATTACCGCCGCCGCCATCACTTGTTTTTGGACCCCATCGTATATCGCGGATAAAAGCGATAAAGAAAAGAAAATTCGTTTTAATGTCATTGATACTCCAGGGCATATTGATTTCACCGCCGAGGTGAAGCGCAGTTTGCGCGTGTTGGACGGCGCAGTGGTGGTATTTGATGGCGTTGCCGGCGTTGAGCCGCAGAGCGAAACCAACTGGCGTTATGCTGACGAAGGCAAGGTGCCACGCATTTGTTTTATTAACAAACTAGACAGAATGGGCGCGTCTTTTGAGTTTTCATATAAGTCAATTTTGGAGCGTCTGGATAAAAACGCGGTGCGCATGCAAATTCCGATTGGGCTTGAAGAAAAGTTTGAGGGGGTTATAGACCTTTTGAAAATGAAGTCGTATTACTTCGAAGGAGAAAAAGGAATCACGGTGGTAGAAAAAGAAATACCAGCAGAATATCTGGAAGACGCGAAAAAATATCGGCATGAGTTGATTGAGCGGATTGTTGAGCAAGATGACTCGCTTATGAGAGAATACTTGGAAGGTAAGGAGATACCGATGGACGCGCTCAAGAAGACGCTCCGCAAAGCCGTGATTGCAAACAAGATTTTTCCAGTTCTTACCGGTTCCGCGCTCAAAAACAAGGGGGTGCAACTCGTGCTTGATGCCGTAGTGGACTACTTGCCGTCGCCATTGGACATTCCGCCGATTGTCGCCATAAATCCCGAGACCAATGAGCCGGTGCCGCGCCACTCATCCGACGAGGAGCCGTTTTCTGCGCTCGTGTTTAAGCTTCAATCCGACCCGTTTGTAGGTCAGCTGGCGTTTTTTCGCGTCTATTCTGGAACGGCTGAAGCGGGCTCTTATGTCTACAACTCTACCACCGGTAGCCGCGAGCGCCTCTCGCGCATTGTGCGCTTGCAGGCGGACAAGCGCGAGGAGGTAAAGAAAGTGTTTGCCGGCGAAATCGCGGCGGCAGTCGGACTCAAAGATGTGAAGACATCGCATACACTCTGCGATGAAAAGAGCCCCGTGGTGCTTGAGCCGATTAAGTTTGCCGACCCCGTCATTTCTATGCGCATTGAGCCGAAGACAAAAGCCGACCAAGAGAAAATGGGTATGGCGCTCAAGCGATTGTCAGACGAAGACCCGACTTTCAGAATTAAGAGCGATATGGAGACGGGCGAGACCGTGATTATGGGTATGGGCGAACTCCAACTTGAAATTATGGTTGACCGTATGAAGCGCGAGTTTACCGTGGAGGCGACGGTAGGCAAGCCGCAAGTTGCATACAAAGAAACCATTCAAGGCGAGTCGGAAGTGGAAAATAAATATATCAAACAGACCGGCGGGCGCGGCCAATACGGCCATGTGAAGATTACAGTGAGGCCAATGAAGCCGCTGGTGGAAGGCGCGAAAATTCCGAAAAATACAAAGCGATATGAGGATTTTGAGTTTATCAATTCCATTAAGGGCGGCATTATTCCGCAGGAATATATTCCGGCGGTGGAAAAAGGGCTACGCGAGGGAATGGAGCGCGGCGTCGTCGCCGGATTCCGACTGGTAAACATTTCCTGTGCGTTGATTCATGGTTCGTACCATGAAGTTGATTCATCGGAAATCGCTTTCAAAATCGCCGCATCCCAAGCGATACAGGAAGCGGCGCGCAAAGCGAAACCCGTGCTCCTTGAGCCAATTATGAAAGTAGAGGTAGTAACGCCGGAGAGGTTTATGGGGGATGTGACTGGGCACTTAAACTCCAAGCGCGGCGAGGTGCAGGGGGTGTCCGACCGTGGCATGGCGAAGGTGGTGGATGCGAAGGTGCCGCTCTCCGAAATGTTCGGCTACATCACGACGCTCCGTTCAATGACTGAAGGCCGCGCCTCATTCAATATGGAGTTTTCTCATTATGCGCCCGTGCCGCCGAATGTGGCGCTGGGGATTATAGAGGCGAGGAAATAGCTGTGGATTGCGTTTTGGCGGGGGTTTGATAGTATTGGGCGTGTGTCGCATAAAGCGACCGTAGGGTCGCTATTTGTTTTGTTACAAACATTATTAGTAGCATAATTATTAAAATATATGGCAGAAGAATTTAAACGCGATAAGCCGCATGTGAATGTGGGCACCATTGGTCACATTGACCACGGCAAGACGACCTTGACCGCCGCGATTTGTGCGGTGCAAGCGAAGAAGGGGCTTGCGAAAGCGCGCAGTTACGACGAAGTGGCGAAAGCGTCCGAAAAGGAAGGTCGCCGCGACCCGTCTAAGATTATTACCATTGCGATTTCGCATGTGGAATATTCCAGTGATGCGCGCCACTACGCGCATGTGGACTGCCCCGGGCACGCGGACTATGTGAAGAATATGATTACGGGCGCGGCCCAGATGGACGGCGCGATTTTGGTTGTGGATGCGGCTGACGGCCCGATGCCCCAGACCCGCGAGCACATCTTGCTTGCGAAGCAGGTGGGCGTGCCGAAGATTGTCGTATTTCTGAACAAGTGCGACCTCGCAAACGACAAGGAACTTGTTGATTTGGTTGAGGAAGAGGTGCGCGAACTTTTGACCAAGAACGGCTTTGACGGAAAAAGCGCGCCAGTGATTCGCGGTTCCGCTTTGAAAGCGATTGAAGGAGACCCGGTATGGGTGGCGAAAATTGACGAACTTTTGAAAGCGCTGGACACCTACATTACCGTTCCGCCGCGCGAAGTTGACAAGCCGTTTCTTATGCCGATTGAAGACATTTTCTCTATTGAAGGCCGCGGCACTGTGGTCACGGGTCGCATTGAGCGCGGCAAAGTGAAAGTCGGCGAGGAGGTGGAAATTGTCGGGTTGAAGCCAACAACGAAGACGACCGTAACGGGTATTGAAATGTTTAATAAATCCTTGCAGGAAGGGTTGGCTGGCGACAACGCCGGAGTTCTTTTGCGCGGTACTAAAAAAGAAGAAGTGCATCGCGGGCAGGTGCTTGCAAAAATCGGCTCCGTCACACCTCATACCGACTTTGAGGCAGAGGTATATGTTTTGAAAAAAGAGGAAGGAGGTCGCCACACGCCGTTCTTTACCGGCTACAAGCCCCAGTTCTATATCCGTACGACTGATGTGACTGGAGAGGTGACTCTTCCCGAGGGCCGCGAAATGGTAATGCCGGGCGATACTGTAACTTTTAAAGTAAAACTTGTTGCGCCGGTTGCGCTTGAAAACCAGACTCGGTTTGCGGTACGAGAGGGAGGCAAAACCGTGGGGGCGGGAGTTGTTACCAAAATTGTAGCTTAACAATGGTAACTAAGGCAAAAAAAGCGGCTCCGAAAAAATCTGCGGCAAAATCGCGCGCAAAGGCGCCTGCGGTGAAGTCGCCTCTTCGGCGACCCGCCGATGAGGCGGGAAAGCGCGCAGTTAAGAAAACTGAAGTTGCAAAGTTGCGCATCCGCGTGCGCGCGTACGAACATAAAATTCTTGACGCATCCGTGCGCCAAATTATGGACACGGCGGCGCGCTTTGACGCCGAGGTGCAGGGTCCAGTGCCCTTGCCGACCGAAATACGCAAATACACAGTAAATCGCGGGGCGTTTGTGCACAAGAACGCGCGCGAGCAGTTTGAGATGCGCGCGCATAAGCGCCTGGTGGACATCGTGAACCCGTCTCCAAAACTTGTGGAAGCGCTCACCAACCTCTCGCTCCCGTCTGGGGTGAATATTGAAGTCAAAATGCTTTAGAACTTTAAAAAACCGCCCCGACTATCGTCGGGGCGGTTTTGATATATACTGTCTGCATGAAAACCCTCTTGTTTGGTATACTGGTCGTGGTCGGGGCGGGTGTGTTTTCGTTCGTATCGCGCGAGATACGCGGCCCATCTATACCAAACTCAATGCAAAAAGAGACAACAAGTGCAACTGGGGTAGCCGGACGCGGGGATTTTACAAAGCCGGATGATGCAGCGCTTCGCGCGATGCTCACTCCGCTCCAGTACAAAGTAACACAGAAGGAGGGGACGGAGCCGCCATTTAAAAATGAATACGACAAAAATTACGCGGCAGGGATTTATGTTGATGTGGTGTCGGGCGAGCCGCTTTTCTCGTCGCGCGACAAGTACGATTCCGGCACCGGCTGGCCTTCGTTTGTAAAACCAATTGCCCAAGACGCAGTCGTGGAAAAAGATGACAAAGGATTTTTCTCCACGCGCATAGAAATCCGCTCGGTGCTCGCGGACTCGCACTTGGGGCATGTGTTTAACGACGGTCCCGCAGACCGTGGTGGGCTCCGCTACTGTATGAATTCCGCCGCGCTCCGTTTTGTCCACAAAGAAAAAATGGAAGCGGAAGGGTACGGAGAATATCTAAAAGATTTATGAAAATAAAAGAACTTTTTAAAATTTCGTCGCTTCCGGTTGTCGTAGCATCGCTCTGTTGCCTGTCGCCAGTGATACTTGTTTTGCTCGGGCTTTCTACGGTAAGTTTTGCATCATCGCTCGCTGATATTCTGTACGGAGAATACAAGTGGGTGTTTCGCACAGTCGGCGCGGTTCTGTTGGCGCTTTCAATTGTCTATTATGTACGCCGCACAAAAGGCATTTGCACGCTTGACGAAGCGAAAAAGCGCCGCACGGAAGTCATAAATATCGCCGCGGTCTCATTGGTTGTCGGCATTGTCGGTTATTTCTTTTTCCTCTATGTCGTCGTGGAGTACGCAGGCATCTGGCTCGGGTTGTGGTGATGATTCTGATTTTAATTTCTAGTATCTTCTAATTCGCGCGAATAAGCACATAGACGCTTTATCTATTTCAGTATTTTGCCCGCCTCATCGGCGGGCATGCAAAATACTTGTATGAAAAAACCCGCCAGAGGTCCGAAGACATGGCGGGTTTACGAGAGGCGACCTTAGATGTTTTTGATCGCGTCAGTCAAAAACTTGTGGTCCTTGGCCCAGTTGATCAGCTAAATGTGTTTGTGCGTTAGAAGAGGAACACACTTACCTCCTTATTCCCCAGCTTGCGGTGCAAGGAACGACTTAGCCATACGACTAAGAATCTGCCAAAAGTGTAGCATAGTCGCCTATTTGTGTCAAGTTTCTGTAGTTGATTTTTACACCAAAGGAGTGTAGTGTACTTATCCACATAGTATTCCTACATAGTGATATACTGCATCAATACAATGATATCCAGACCATACAATACAAAGGAAAGTGGCGTTATTGAGTACCTTGTTTACAAGGAAGGCAATTCCTATGTTGGAGTTTGTCTTTCTTTCGACATTATTGAAGAAGGCGACGATCCTCATAAACTTATGCTTTCAATTCAAGAAGCCGCGGAATTGCATCTTAAAGTAGTGAGAGACAAAAATATGTCCGATGAACTCTTAAATAGGCACACTGAAGAAAAATACTGGACAATTTATTTTCAGGCTATGGGAGAATTACAAAAACCAATAGCTTCTCCGTATCAGTTTTTGACCAGTTATCCTTATTATTTTTATCAATGCCGAACGGCTTAAATAATTGGACATACAAAGATGTAGCCAGATTCCTCAAAGAATCTGGTTTTACATTTCATCGTGAAAAACCTGGTTCTCATGAGGCGTGGATAAATGAAGAAACCATTGCAGTTGTAGAAGTTAATGTTACTCACGGGTCTTACCCAATTAGGACTTTAGAAACAATGATCCGTCAATCAAAAATTGATAAAACTGATTGGCGTAAATGGGCTTCGCGTTAATTTTGACTTTTCTTGGCGCATTTGCTAGTATTTCAAAACTGTTTTCAGTACGGATGTTATTGCCCCGACGCTCCGACTCTGGTCGGAGGTACGTGGTAAACAGAAACAAGAACCGCTAGTTTACCCCGAGGCCTTGTCGAGGGGGCGCTATGTTCAATTATATGAAATTTCTTTTAGGTAAAAAAATATCTATGTCCCAGATATGGGACGAGAAGGGGAACGCGCTTCCGGTAACACTGGTGGCGGTTTCGCCTAATGTGGTAACGCAAGTTAAAACGAAAGAAAAAGACGGCTACAACGCAGTGCAGATCGGCTTCGGGACGCGGAAAGCAAAAAACATTTCCAAGCCGGAAAAAGGGCATTTGAAAGACCTCGGTAATTTTGAGATGCTCAAAGAATGGCGACTTTCTGAAGCCGCGACCGAAAAAGTAGGCGACAAAATTGATGTCTCTGTTTTCAAGGTAGGAGATGAAGTGGCGGTGTCCGGCATTTCAAAAGGTAAAGGGTTTCAGGGGGTCGTCAAGCGGCACGGATTTCACGGCGGGAGCCGCACGCACGGCCAGAAGCATTCCGAGCGCGAGCCGGGAGCAATCGGCGGCCGCGGCCGCGCAGGCGGCCGCGTTTCCCTTGGTATGCGCATGGCTGGACGGATGGGCGGCGAGCGCGTTACCGTCAAGAATCTCCAAGTGGCGCAGGTGGTTCCTGCGGAGAATCTTATTTTAATCAAAGGCGCAGTGCCAGGCCATCGCGGCACTATTTTGGAAATCCGCGGGTAATTAAAATATATGGAATCCATTATATATAACCAAAAAGGTGAGCAAGTGGGGAAGGTTGCACTTCCCAAGCGTGTGTTCGACGCACCATGGAGGGCGGATTTGGTGCATCAGGTCGTTACTTCGCTTCTTTCCAACGCACGCTCTGGAACGGCACATACCAAGACGCGCGGAGAAGTAAGTGGTGGCGGCAAAAAGCCGTGGCAACAGAAAGGCACGGGTCGCGCGCGCCATGGTTCGTCTCGCTCCCCATTGTGGGTTGGTGGAGGCGTTACGCACGGACCGCGCTCGGACAAAAATTACGCGCGCGCGGTGAACAGCAAAATGGCTGCGGCGGCGCTCGCATCCGTACTTTCGCAAAAGTTCAGAGACAACGAGATTTTGTTTGTGGACGCGCTTGCTTTTGACGCGCCGAAGACGGCGCTTGCGAAAGAAATCCTCGGTGCCTTGGCAAAAGCGGGGTTTCCGAGAATCGTTTCCAAAAAGCAGAATGCCGCGTTTGTGGGGCTGTCCGGGAACGAACCCGTTGCAAAAAAGAGCTTCCGCAATTTGGGAAATGTATCGGTCGGCGAATGGCGCAACTTAAACGCTGTAGAGGCGCTTCGCCACACTTACCTTATCTTCATCGACCCGGAAAAAGCCGTGAAGTTTTTTGAGCAGAAGCTCGCTGGCTCGGCACCCGATGTTAATAGGCGGCAAACATCGGGTGCCAAGAAATAAATATCACCATGTCATTTCTAAACTTAAGAAAAAATAAAAAAGCAATCGCGCTTGAGAAAGCGCCGGTTATCTCCACGCCGAAGAAACTCGCGGTGTCTGGAAGCAAGACCAGCGCATCAAACGCCGCGGCGCTCTTTGTTTCTCGTCCGCGCATTTCGGAAAAGGCGACTTTTCTCACGGGCGTGAACTGCTATGCGTTTGAAGTGCCGCGCACGGCGAATAAGCACCAGATTGCGCAGGCGGTAAAGGCGCTTTACGGAGTTATTCCGAAGCATGTGCGCGTGCTTCCAATTCCGAAAAAAGTTCTGTATGCTCGCGGGAAGGTTGGTACCACCGGCGGCGGAAAGAAAGCTTATGTCTTTTTGAACAAAGGAGAGAAAATAGAAATCGCATAATTATGAAAATATACAAACCAACAACTCCGTCCAGACAGAATATGACAGGTATTGATTATCGGAAGTTGCTTTCTGGGCACCGTCCGCACAAGAAGCTTGTCTCCGGCGGCAAGCGGCGCGCTGGGCGCAATGCGTTCGGCAGAATCACAATGCGGCACCAAGGCGGCGGGCACAAGCGCCGTTTTCGCGATGTTGATTTTTCGTACAATAAACACGATATTCCGGCGCGCGTTATTTCTGTTGAATACGACCCGCACCGCACGGGGTTTGTGGGGCTTGTAGTGTATGCCGATGGGGAGAAGCGCTATGTGCTTTTGCCGCAGAGCGTTAAAGTAGGTGATTCTTTTTTGGTATCGGAAAAGGCAGAGGTAAAGCCAGCGAATCGCTTGCCGCTTGGAAAGATTCCAGTCGGCGCGTTTGTGTACAATGTTTCGTTTCGGCCGAATGGAGCCGCAGCGCTCGCGCGCTCCGCAGGCAACTACGCGGAAATAATCGGTCAAGACGCGGGCTACACACTTCTTAAATTACCTTCCACAGAAGTACGCAAAGTGATTTCTACGGCGTGGGCGTGCGTGGGTGCGGTGTCAAATGAAGAGAATTATCTTGTAAGAATTGGTAAGGCAGGTCGCAGTCGGTGGATGGGCATTCGCCCAACGGTGCGCGGCACGGCGATGAACCCGGTAGACCATCCGCACGGCGGAGGCGAAGGCAAACAGCCGAGAGGCAGGAAGCGCGAAGTGAATGTATACGGCAAGCAAACCGGCAAGGGGCAAAAAACGCGCCGCCCGAAAAAATACTCAAATGTCTTCATCGTCTCCCGCCGCCAAGTGGGAAAACGCAGCGCTGGTACGCCTTAAGTTGACTTGGTGTTTTTTGCACCCCATCTCCGACACCCGATGTTGATAGGCGGCAAACATCGGGGGTCTCTGGTACATCCAGTCACTTTGCAAAATGTCTGTATAAGAGTAAGATAGAAACAATATGAGTATTGAAGGACGCTCGCTTGAACGAATTATCAAAGGTTTCGCAAACCATAGGCGATTGGCGATTTTGGCGTTGCTTAAGAAAAAACCGGAATTATCAGTTGCAGAGATTACTCGGGAGTTTGATGCCAACTATGAAAACACTTCCGACCACATCCGCAAGCTTGCAATTGCCGGTCTCGTGCTCAAGCGTTACCAAGGAAAAGAGGTGCGCCACAAGATAACCGAGCGGGCGGAAGCGGTACTCGCTTTCTGCAAGGGGATAGCAAGAAGTTGATTGCACCGCATCCGTATATACAGACATTTTGCAAAGTGACTGGATATACAAGTAAACAGAAAAGAGATACTATTACCGACATGGATTATGTGGTTAGTATTTTAAATCAGATGTTTTCGAACATTGTTTTTCAGACAGTGTTATCTGGCGTTCTTGTCTTTGTAATCGGACAGAGTATGTACCAACTCTTAATTGAGAAGTATTTTGGATACAGAAGAGTCGTTGAAAAAGTAGATAATCGGCTGCGATTTTATTTCAAGATAATTGAAAACCCAGGAAATGATGCACACCCAATAGAAAGGTTGCAATTTTGTTCACAAGAATTACTTCAATTGTCATGTGATCTTGAGTCATGTCGCAGGCAATTAATATTTAAAAGTGAGAATATAGATAAGAATGTATACCAAGCATCTAATCTTTTAGTCGATTTACATTTTGGAGTATTTGGCAAGAACATAAGTGATAGTGATAAAAACCTTGACAATCTTAAAAAGATTCGAAACTTACTAAGTATATAAAAACTCTAGGGTATGTACTTTTTTAAACTAAAGACATGAAAAGATACCCCATCTTTTTTGGTACGGCATTTATTTTTCTCGGAGCATTTTTGTTCTATGGAAATGCTAATGCGATATCGGGCACATGCTCTTATCACGGTGGAGTTAACTGCTATGCTGGTTCCGACTGGGACGGCAGTGCTATTTGTAATGATGGGTGGAGAGATAGCACGGAAAGTTATTATAGTGTTTCTCAGTGCAACGATGTATTACATTCTTGTACCCTAGATGAATGGAATAAATTAGAAAATGAGTCACGAATTCCTCTTATACAACAAAAGATTGATACAACAACGCCTAGATTGAATGAATTAACGGCTCAACTTGATAGCCTTTCGGAGCAACTAAAGACCATAGTCAGCGATAGAGATGCTCAAAACACAAAAGGAGGAACTGTTCCTTTGGATTTTCTCAATGTGCGACAGCAAGAAGTGAATATAGAGGCGGCCATTAAGTCACTGGAAATTACGCCTAAGGTTCGGCAGGTTTCACTTGAAATTAGCAACCTCCAATCTGAACGCAGATCATATCAAGACGAACTCCATTATGAAGATGGCCGAATAAAGAAAGTCTGTTACCTAAAAGGTGAAGACACTTTCCAAAAAAGACGGTTTGAACTTGATATGTTGCCATCCTGCCTAAATCTATATGGTGTTTTTTCCCATTTTGACACTAACTCTGAGAAATGCATTTGTAATACAGGATATGCTTATGCGGACGGGCAATGTAAAGAGGTTAATTTAGTATGCAAAGACCGTATTGGTGCTGACTCTAAAGCGACATGGGTAAAAGATGCAAACTGGAAAGATGTTTTTATTTGTGAATGTATGAATGGATACAATCTCAATATTCTTGGGCAATGTGATTCTAAACCAAAATCAGCAATGAAAATCTCTGAACGGGCGCTGAAATTCGGCAATTCCATACTTCTATCCTGCGATAACACCGCTCTAAATGAACAAGAAAAAAATGAATGCAAAAACTATCGTCTTTACTCGGATAGGAACCGAGAATACACTTGGGAAGTTTACGATTCAGACGCAAAAACCACACAAACAGAGATACAAAAAACTGTGGAACCGCAACCAATTCCTCCAGTAAAGATAGATGAAAAAGTAATAACAAAGAATAACGAAGTGAAAAAAACAGTCGTAAAACCACCGCCAACACAAAATCCATTCATCACTAAAACTGATACTGTCGCTTCTTCAAGTATAAAGGTGAGCGTAGAACATAAACAAAACAAACAAGCCGGTTTCTTTGCAAAAATCAAAAATATGCTACTATCAATTTGGAGATAAAGATTTAATTATTATCTTCGGTATAAAAACATGAAAAAACTCTTACTATCCTTAATGTTTGTCATTCTTTCTTTCGGATTGTTTGTCCAGACAACAGAAGCGGCGGTGCGCGTTCGAGGGTATTACAAACCGAGCACAGGAAGTTATGTATCGCCTTATTTCCGCTCTAGCCCAAATAGTTATAAATTTGATAACTACAGCGCAAGAGGAAACTATAATCCGTACTCTGGTAAAAGAGGTTATTCGAGTTATGGGTGGTAGATAATTTTCTGTTGGTGCAATGAACAGACACCAGATGTTTGCCGCCTATCCCGCCTCATCGGCGGGTCGCCGAAGAGGCGACAACATCGGGTGTTGGTGGGAACGGCTCATATAACCGCTATATGAGTCGTTGCAGATAAAACCGTGTTTTGACGCAGCAGAGTCGTCTTTTGTAGAAGGTATGGCTCGCGTGCTTGATATCGGTTCGACACTTCAAGAATACAATGAGGAAAAACATCCTGATGTTGTCGCATTTTAATGGATTATTAAGATTGCAGAAGAACAGTCGGGTCATAAATAAAAAAACCGCTGTTCTCCGAGACCTCGGATACTAGGCGGTGTAACGCATCAAGCGTTGGGTTATCGTTCTGCATTTGGGCGCCAAGGTCGAGTGCCAAGCGGGATGTTAACTTCACCCGATCGTTGTCGCCATTCCGACAAGTCATCAAGAACGCGCGTGTTTCGCTTATTGGCTCTGCGCGGAATGGATCTTGATGACGGACACACACAACGAAATATTCGCCGTCCTTCCACAGAATAGCGGCATAATCGGGCTGGGTTGCAATGATATTGAACTTTCCGGGCACCAGTTTTTCTGGATAACAAGTGAGTACACAAGTTAGCATACTATTTCCTTTGGTTAAGGTTTCTACAATTTCCACTTCTAATAATGGACAAGTTCGATGCCGTGGTCAAGCTCAAACTTTTTAAGTTTCGCAAAGAAACCATAGTCCACTTGGTCAGCAACGGGATAGTACAATCGGTTTATGTCGGAAAGATGCACTCCACCAAGGATTTGCGCCTCAATGTAGTGCACTCCTTCACGAGTAGCAACCGGTTCAGTCCCTTCCAGCACATATTCAAACCAAAATCGACCGTTGAGCTTAGTCGCTAATACGCCGTCAATGTCGTCCCAGACATACACCTGATCTCGTTCTATAAGAAAGGAGTCAAATGGCGTGAAGGTTGCGCTCATTCTTAGTTCATTTTTAAGGACAAACCGGTGACTGCCGTAGTGTATAAGAGGACTTAGCGAAGTTGGTATTTTGAGATAAGCTACAGCTCCATAACAAAATCTCCGATCTCAATTTTATTAAGCATTCTTCCAATCATCAAAAAACTATCAATGATTCTTTCATCACGATACTGATCGCGTAAGTTTCGGTTGATGACAATGTCCGAGTGTTCCAACTTCTGCCTCGCCAGACGAAGCTTGCGCTTTTGGTGTTTGCGAAGCTTGGCGCGTTGTATGACGCGTTGCGCGCGATGCCTGCTTTCCATTCTTACTTTTTCAAGGAGCCGTTTTTGGTTTTCTGTTAGCGTATTCATTCGTTCTTTAGTTTTTTTGTGTTCTATTTTTCTGTCTGCAAGATACCTAGAGATGGTAAGAAAGTCAATCAGAGGGGAACGGCTCATATATCGGTTATATGAGCCGTTGCAGATAAAACCGTGTTTTGGTACAATAGAGGCATGAAAAGATTCTATATTTCCAACCGACTGTTTGCAGAGCCGTCTTTTGTGGAAGGTATGGCTCGCGTGCTTGATATTGGCGGAACTCTGCAGAGATATAATACGGAACATGACCCCGATGCAATCGCAATTAAAAACGATTGGCGTGCAGTAGGTGATGATTTAAAATCTTCTATTGGATTATATGAACAAAGGGTTGCCAAAGCCATTTGACCCAAAAGGTGTTGTGCTACGGCAGAGTTCTTCTTTTTCCGGTCCACTTCCACCGCCGGAAGTCCTGCGTGGGTTTGAAGAAATAGTACCCTGAGCCGCTGAACGGATTATTAAGATGGCGGAGGAACAATCAAGTCATCGCAGAGAACTTGAGAAAAAGGTAATTACTTCCGACATATCTCGTTCAAAATGGGGGCAGATTCTTGGTTTTATTATTGCCGTTGTCGGTCTTGGGGTGTCTGCAGTAGTGGCGGTTTGGGGTAGTGCTGTCGCCGGTGGAATAATCGGAGTCGGCACTCTCGCCTCGCTTGTAGGAGTATTTATGTACGGTTCAAGTGTTCGAAGCAAAGAACGGGAAGAAAAACGCGACTAATTGACTTATTCTGTTCTTTTCTGCTACTATCGCTATACCCTTTGCGGGGATTTTTAATTGCTATTATGAGCCGTTCCGTATCAAAAGGTCCGTTTGTTGACCCGCGCATCACGAAAAAGATTGCGGGAAAAAAACCGGAGAATACTCCGCCTGTTAAATTATGGGCGCGGTACTCAGTCATCTCCCCAGAGATGGTCGGTTTTAAGTTTCTCGTGCACAACGGCAAGGACTTTCCGGAAGTGCTCGTTACCGAAGAAATGGTAGGGCACCGGTTCGGTGAATTTTCGCTCACGCGCAAGTTTATAAAACACGGCGGCAAGATGCAAAAAGACCAAGAAGCGAAAGCGAAGGAATCGGAAATCGCGTCTGCGCAGGCGGCGAAAGCGTCTGCGGATTCCGCCAAGAAATAATATGAAAGCACGCCTCAACAACTTGCGGATGTCGCCGCGCAAAGTGCGGCTGGTGATTAATGCAGTGAAAGGCAAAAGCGTTGCCGAGGCGCGCGCCGTTCTTTCTTTTATGCCGAAAATCGCGGCAACACCTCTTTTGAAGCTTCTTGAAAGTGCAGTTAAGAATGCCGCGAATAAGAACAGTGCATCCGATTCATCGCTCCTAACTATTTCGGATTTTCATGTAGACAGCGGGAAGACCTTGAAACGAATGATGCCGCGCGCGCACGGCTCCGCGTACCAAATCTTAAAGCGCACGAGCAAGGTTACGCTTCTGCTTTCGGAAAAAAGTAAATAATTTTATGTCACATACCGTCCATCCATACGCACATAGAATAGGAATCATCCGCGACTGGAAAAGCCGCTGGTTTGGCGTGGGGGCGGCGTACCGCGACACGCTTCGCCGTGACATAATCATCCGAGAATTCTTGGCGAAACGCCTGCGCGGGATGTATGTGTCGGACATTTTAATTGAGCGCGGAGCGAAGAAGTTTCGCGTGATTGTGAAAACCGCGCGGCCCGGGCTTTTGGTCGGCCGCGGTGGAGAGGGGGCGGTGAAGCTCAAAGACGATTTGCTCGCGTTTCTGCGGCGGAAAAAAGCGTTGAGCAAAGAAGAAATGCGGGTTGATATTGAAGAGGTGCGCTCGCCAGAGGGGAGCGCCGCCATCGTCTCGCAGATGATTGCCGAAGGGCTGGAGAAACGGCTGCCGTTTCGCCGCGTGATGAAACAGACGATTGAAAAGGTGATGGCGAACCGCGATGTGAAGGGCATTAAACTCTATCTCGGCGGTCGGCTCGGCGGAGCGGAGATGGCGCGCTCCGAGGAGATGCTCAAGGGTCGCGTGCCTCTGCAGACCTTGCGTGCCGATATTGATTTTGCACGCGAACGCGCTAAATTGCCGTACGGCGATATCGGCATCAAAGTGTGGATTTACAAGGGGGAGATTTTTGAGAAAGATAAAAAATAATCCATCAATATGTTGCTTCCTAAAAAAGTAAAATATCGCAAGTGGCACACGATGCGCAGAAACCCCGCGCGCGGCGGCGTTGATTCTCGCGGCGCTTCCGTGAGCTTTGGTTCCTTTGGCTTGAAGGCGCTTGCTTCCGGTCGCATTCGCTCCAACCAGATTGAGGCGGCGCGCAAGGTTGCATCGCGCGAGGCGGGGAAGACTGGCAAACTCTGGATTCGTATTTTTCCAGACCGTCCCTATACGGCGAAGCCGCCTGAAGTCGGCATGGGAAAGGGCAAGGGCGACCCGCAGGGGTACTCGGTAGAAGTGCGTCCTGGGCGCGTTTTGTTTGAAGTAGATGGCTTGCCAGTTGCGGCGGCAACGGAAGTTCTTCGCAAGGCGGGTACGAAATTGCCAGTGAAGACAAAAGTGGTTGCAAGATAACCCCGATGCGAATCCACGAATGAGACGCGAATCTACAAACTATGAAAAAGGAAGGTGTTATGATAATATGTTTTCCCATTCGCGTCATTCGCATATAATTCGCTAAATTCGCATCGAGTATGGATTTTAAGAACAAAACTAAAGATGAACTCGTGCGCGCGCTTTCAGCAGAGCGCGAGAAACTGCGCGCGTGGAGGTTTGCGGTTGCCGGCGGTAAGGCAAAAAATGTAAAAGAGGGCTCCGTGTTCCGCAAGGAAATCGCGCGAATATTGACGGAGCTCAACAAGAAATAACATTTGTATGGAGACAAAATTACAAAACAAAAAGCCAGTGCGCACGCTCCGTGGAGTAGTCGTGTCCGACAAAATGAAGGATACGGTGGTGGTTGCCGTGCATCGGCTGGTGAAGCACCCGAAGTATAAAAAGTATGTGCGCATAACTAAACGGTACAAGGCGCACGACGCTGGAAATACGAAACACACAGGTGACCGCGTAGAAATAGCCGAATGCCGCCCGATTTCCAAAGATAAACACTTCAGAGTTTTATAATTTTTTATGTTGCAACCTCGCGCCATCGTAAATATCGCGGACAATTCCGGCGGAAAAATCGGCCGCATTTTCAAGGTGCTCGGCGGTTCCAAGCGGCGCTATGCGGGAATTGGAGATGTCGTAGTGCTCTCTATCCAAAAAGCCGAGCCACGCCGGACGGTCAAGAAAAAAGAAGTGCACCATGCGGTGGTGGTGCGGCAGAAGAACGCTCTGCGCCGACCAGACGGCTCGTATATCCGTTTTGACGAGAACGCGGTGGTGCTTGTAGATAAGGCGAAACACGAACCAGTTGGCGGTCGCGTGTTCGGGCCCATTCCGCGTGAGCTTTCGGAGCTAGGATTTGGAAGCATTACCTCAAAGGCGGAAGAGATTGTCTAATTTTATGAAAATACATAAAGGAGATATTGTGAAGGTGCTTGCCGGCAGAGACCGCGGAAAGAGCGGGAAGGTACTTGAAGCGTTTCCGAAACTGGAACGCGTGGTGGTTGAGGGCGTCAATAAAGTCAAGAAGCACGAGCGGGCACGCAAGGCGAACCAGAAAGGGCAGGTTGTGGAACGCGCGATGCCTATTCATATTTCAAATGTCGCTCTGGTGAAAGCGTAAGTACTATGAAATCAATTAAAGAAAAACAGAATACCTCTTTTGCGGCGCTCAAAGATGCGCTTGGACTTACTAATGCAATGCAGGCGCCGCGCCTCAAAAGCATTTTCGTATCGGCGGGCGTCGGCTCTTTTAAGGATAAGAAAAAAGTTGACCTCGTATTAGACCGGCTTACGAAAATCACCGGGCAGAAGCCAAGCGCACGCGGCGCGAAAAAATCCGTCGCGTCGTTCAAGTCGCGCGAAGGGGATGTGGTGGGCGTTCTGGTAACGCTTCGCGGTCCGCGGATGTTCGGATTTTTGGATAAACTAATAAGTGTTGCGCTTCCGCGCACCAAGGACTTTCGCGGTCTCTCTCCTTCTTCCATTGACGAAATGGGAAATATGACCATAGGCGTGCGCGAGCATACGGTATTTCCAGAGACCGCCGACGAAGAACTGAAAGATGTGTTTGGTATGGGAGTTACGATTGTCACCACCGCCAAAAACCGCGCTGTCGCCCGCGCCTTTTTCACACACCTCGGCTTCCCGTTTGCTAAACAAGAGAAGGGTAAGAAATAAGTATTTGTTTATTACCATGGAAAATGGCTGTATGAAGCCATGTTTTCGTCTATTGACAGAAATATACCTATCGTGTATACTACATGTAGCTAAAAAGTACCTTGTAATAACTGATTTGCGATTGTGGTCATAGCCAAAAGTCCCTAAATAAAAATGGTGATTTCTGGCTATGACCACTAACGGTACCAGCGTACATTTCTAAAAGAGATGTGCATACAACAA
>VMFZ01000012.1 GCA_007376285.1 Parcubacteria group bacterium Gr01-1014_17 | reverse complement strand
TGCGCCGATTACCTGTCCTTCTGCGCCGACCACCATTGTCTTTAAGGAACCCCCTCCGCCTCCTCCCCCGGGGATACGGCTTAATTTTGAACACAAACTTAATGTCCAAAGCAAACTGGACGGCGCATCAAAACCGGGCGTGGATATCACGCAGGTATCCGTCTCTGATCCCGACCCGAACTTCACCTTCCCCCCAAACTATTTTGCAGGTACGACCGACTACGAACGGCTTGCGGAGCGTAATGTAATCGTGGTGCTTGAGGCCCCTAGCGTTCATCCACAAGGCGGCTCGCTTGACCCAATCAATCCTTGGACCGGAGATTGTACGTCGGTCGCTGGCAACCCACGGCAGTGCAGTGTTTCGTTCGCGTTCAACGTGCTCGGCGGGCAAAAGAAAACCGTGATTGCAAACTATTCCAGTGCGCTTGCGACTCCAGAACTTCTCACCGCAACGCCGCTCTGTACCGACGGAGAGGGCAAGATTGCCGTGTGGGCAAAAAGCGCGGTTTCCGGCGCAACCGGTTATCGTCTCTATCGCGCTTCGGCTTCAACACCGGGCACGAGCGTGTTGGTCAAAGATTTTACACCAGGAACATTGCTTCCAACATCTCAGGCAAATGCTTACACAGACAAAGGTCTCAATTCCAGTGCGCAGTATATCTACAAGATGGTCGCATACAACGGCTCGGTAAGCAGTCCCCAATCGGCAGGAGTAACTGACGATGCCTCAAAGCGGTGCCCAGACCTTATTGTGCAGAGCATCACGCTTCCGTTTTCTCCAGGCTATCCTGCAGGTACGGTGCTCTCCGGCACCACCGGACACACATTCAGCGCGGTGATTAAAAATCAAGGGGAGGGGACGGGGACTTCGTTTGATAATTTGTTTTTTGTGAACACAGTACAGCATGGTCTTAAAAAAGGAATAACGGGCGGTTTGGTACAAAACGGTACAGGCGCAATTACTTCAGATACATGGAACGCACCCATCGTTACCACCGCAACCACTAAAACCATTGAGGTCTGTGCCGACCAGCCACCTCCAAAACCCGGTGTAATACAAGAAGCTCCTCCTGCCGGTATTCCTACTGTGGGCGATAACCCCGCAGAAGAAAACAACTGCGCTTCGGCTACCAGTATTGTGCGGACAATCAATATCATCCCAACGCCCATCACCATACAACTTGAGTGTGAAAAAGCAGGCGGAACATACGACCAAAACTACTGCGTAATTGATTATTCACAGACATCAAAATTGCGTTGGACAGTTGGTGGCACACCGACATCGTGCAGTTGGGTTGCGAGTGACGCTACTGGAAGTGCTGCAAACCGCAGTTACACCATTACCGGCAATCCATTCTCATTAAATAATTTGTTGAACAAACTAAATTTCAAATATCAATTGGAATGTACGCGGTAGTACATTGTTCGTTTTGCCCAAAAAGAAAAAGTGTGGCAGTATGGTCTTATGCACAACTTTAAATCTTTTGGAGTTTCATTTAAAACCCTAACTGTTAACGGCATAGATTTTTTTTCTTTTGAGAAACCGAGCGCGCCGATTTTTGTAAGCGTATTTTTTCACGCTGGCTCAAAGTTTAACGAAAAAGACGGCGCGGCACATTTTCTTGAACATATGCTCTCAGCGGGTTCGGAAAAGTTTCCGTCAAAGAATCTGCTTGCGGATTATATTGAGAACACCGGTGGCGAATTTTCCCTGAGCACGAATAGTGATTTTATCCGTATAGATCTGGAGATTGCCGAGCCGCAAGATTCTCCGGTATTGGTGGACATTCTAGACCAAATGGTTAATAAATCCTTATTTAACGAGGAAACATTCAGTAAGGAGAAAACTTCAATCTTATCTGAACTTGCAAACAAAACATCAAACCAAAAAGAATTCGTGTGGGAAGTATGGCGTGAGTTGTTCTTCCAAAATACAGCGCTCTCACAATCCAATTTAGGTTCTGAAGAGTCAATAAAAACAACTATGGTTAATGACCTTCTTTTGTTTAAAAATAAGTATTTTCTCGGTGGTAAGGTAAGTGTAATTATGGCCGGTGGACTACAAACCGAGAAAATGTCTACAGATTTAGCAAGAGTACTGGGCGAAAAACACACAATAATACAGAATGATACCAAAGTTCCGATGGTGCGGGAAAAATGGTTTGACACCGAGTTTTATCCATCAAAACTCGCCAGTGTTGTTTTTGGCTTTAGAACAAATACCAAAACATTAAAAGATGAAGTGTGTGCCGCGATATGTGCTGAATATCTTGCGGGTGGCAGAGCTTCGGAATTGATAACAAAATTAAGATACGAAAGAGGACTTGTTTATAATGTGGGTGTGATAAATAGATGTATGCAAAACGGAAGCGCGTTTGCGGTACGAACTGATTGCGAAGTAGATAATTTGGAACAGGTGTTGTCTATCATCAATAAATCTTTTCAAAATTTGCACGAGTTTGCAATTTCAGAGGAAAAATTGCGGGACCTAAAATCAAGAATAACAAAATTTTTTATCATAGAACTGCAGACATCAAAATCGTGGGTAGTAAATAACGAACGACTTGTCGTTGCGAATGACGGAAAGTCCATTATTGACTTTCTTTCTGCGGTTAACGAGGTGTCTGTTGGTGACATAAAGAAGTATGTACAGAGAAATTTCTTGTTAGAGAAGAAGTATATTGCCGCATGCGGACCAGAACAGGTGGCGGAGGTTATAAAAAAATTCGGGAGCAACCTCTAGGTTGCTCCCTCCATTCGCCGGCGAATGGATTTAGTCCTTGTCGTAGTCAGGACCAGAACTGTCATGACTGGAGTCGCCGCAACTTCGGTCTCCGCAGTCATTGCAACCGTCATTGTCGCCTTTGTCTTCGGCGTTGACGGCAATAAAGAGATGTTTCATTTGTCTCCTTACAGTTGATTTTTGGTTTAACGAATCAACTCGGCACACGCCGGTTGCTCTCCCCGTTTATGGGTTTTCTGTTTCCTCGCAGACGATTTTGTTTTCAATATCGGATTCATCCGAATCGTTAAAATCGTCAGAACCGTCAGAATTTCCTTCGGGTCTGTCGCTTGGAAAATAACTATCGTGTGTTTTCATAAACTATTATCTGTTGGGAAGGGTACCATTACTGATAATAAAAAGTCAAGCAGTTGTGCTCGTCTTATTACCTTCTACCGCCAACCAAAAGAAAACCCCCGGCGCCTGTGCGTGGGGGGTTAAACTATCTCGTCCATTTTGTCCCTTAACGGTTTGGTTTTTACTGCCTTTCTGATTGAACGATTCGCACACGGTAGAAGCACGATAGCGCTTCTGTTGTATGCGTGAACTTACTTGAACCCGTCTGTAAACTCAATGGCTGTGGGTACTTCGGAATGGAGTACCAACTTCCGTTAAGTGTTTCAGAGAACTCAAGGTTTGCAACCGAAGTTGCTTCAGCGGAGATGGTGATCTCCGTTGTGTTCCTCACTCGTTTGAGTGAGGCGATTTTTGGCTTCGATGGAGCCGGAGGCACAAAGAAACTCGGCGGAGGATTGCTCCAGCGAATCGCTTTTCCGTCCTGTTCCGTCCGATTCACGAGGAAGGTGACGGATTCTGCTTTGGTGTATAGCGTAATCTCTGCGCGTTCCCACCAAGACGGTTTCGCCAAGGCAATCTCGTTCGGAATCATCACATCATTCGGCAACTCCAGTAGAATCGCCGGAAGTTCGCACGGATTGTCCGCTTCAGACACCCGCTCAATGGTGGAGAATCGTGAGATTCGCGAGCCAGCATAGAGATTTATCTCTAAACCAGTAACCCCTGGGATGTAGTACCACAGACCCCACCCAAACTGAAACTTCACCTTCCCGAAGACCTCCTCGGGGACTTCCCACTTTCCGTTGCGGAGGGTGAGGTGGAATTCATCGGATTCATCAATCAGAGGAGCACTCGCGATGACTGCCGACGCCGCTTTCCCGTTGTAAGTTGGAAGCAGCCCACCGACGCCGTCGGTGCGGGCATTAATCGCCCATCCGTAGGCGGTCGTTCCGTTGGCGAGTTTGATTGACGCCGTATAATCGCGGAGCTTTTGCGAAGCAAACGTTTCCAGTTTCCCGTCGCGGTTGCGACTGTATGGATACGATTGCCATGCTGAAGCGTTTAGTCCGTCTCCGACAACCAAAATCTCAATTCCGTTGATGTACCCATCCAAATTCGCTCCAATCGGGAGCGAGGAGAACTTCTGCTCCACCGCACCGAGTGTCCACACAGAGAGTGCGAGGACAACTAAACCGACAAATAACTTTTTCATTCTTTCCTTTCTCACCTCTTCGGTGAGTCGCCGATGAGGCGACCGTCGCATCCTCGCAATCCGCACTATGCGAACCGCTAGCAGATGACAAAAAGCATAATCTGTCAATACAATATCATACTCAAAACAAAAAAGCAAGTACTTTTCGTTTCGCTCTGCAATTCCACAAAACCCTCAAAAATCAAGCAAATCCGTCAAATTATCAACCACTTATCCACAGTTTCTGGATTTTCCTACATTTTTTCCTGTTTTTGTTTTTCAGCACCCATTGTTTATTCCGTATGGACACTATGGGGTGAACTAGTACTCTTAAATTAAAGCGCGGGGTTTCCAGATATCACTTTCCGATGTATCTTAAAGAAGTGGAGTACCGGTTCAACCATCGCAACGACAACTTGTTCAAACCGTTTATCAGCATGAAAGGGTGTTGTGGTTGCAGTCCAAGTGAAATAAAAAAACCGCTGTTCTCCGAAATTTCGGATACTAAGCGGTGTAACACATCAAGTGTTGGGTTATCATTCTATACTTGGACACCAAAGTCCGGATGACCGAGTGGAATGTTAACTTCCCCTGCCCGTTTTTTCCACTCTGACAAATCGTCAAGAGGAATGGGCTCTGGATGTACAAAATACCCACTCCCATCAATAATGAACGCGCGGTTCTCACTAATTGGCTCTGCAACCGGCTCTGCTTTGGATGGATAAAGAACAGCAATGACATAGTATTGGCCGTCTTTCCAAAGGATTGCCGCCTCGTTTCTTCGCGTTGCAATGATATTGAACTTTCCCGGTGCCAGTTTCTCAGGATAACAGGTCAACACACAATTGGTAAACATACAGTCGCCTTTTGTTAAGGTTTTTCTAATTTCCACTTCTAATAATGTACAAGTTCAACGCCGTGGTCAAGCTCAAGTTTTTTGAGTTTAGCAAAGAACTCGTAATCGGTCTGGTCGGCAACGGGATAGTACAATCGGGTTATGTCAGAAAGATGCACCCCACCAAGTATTTGCGCTTCAATGTAGTGCACTCCTTCACGGGTTGCGACTGGTTCAACTCCCTCAAGCACATATTCAAACCAAAAACGACCGTTGAGCTTAGTCGCTAACACCCCGTCAATGTCATCCCACACATATACCTGATCTCGTTCTATGAGGAAGGAGTCAAACGGCGTAAATGTTGCATTCACCCTCAACTCATTTTTTAATACAAACCTGTAATGTCCCCAGTGTATTAGTGGACTCAGTGAAGTTGGTATTCCAAGATAATCGACGGCTCCGTAGTTCGGTCGCTCAGAATCGTGCATGTGGCTGAAGATAACCTGTAGATCTTGCATTGCTCCATAGAGTTTAAATTCAGCCAGTAATCTGGTTCTGAAGGTTTTATCGTGGATGCCACCCGGGAAAAACCCGATCTCAATTTTGTTAAGCGTTCTTCCAACTCTCAGAAGGTTGTCAATAATTTTTTCATCGCGGTACTGTTCGCGTAAGTCAAGATTGATTACAATGTTTGATTGTTTAAGTTTTTGCTTCGCCAGCCGAAGTTTCCGCTTTTGGTTTGTGCGAAGTTTGGCGCGTTGTATAACACGCTGTGCACGATGCCTACTTTCCATTCTTACTTTTTCAAGGAGCTGTTTTTGATTTTCTGTTATCGTATTCACTCGTTCCTTAGGTCTTGTTCTTCTGTCTTGATGTTAACACACTTCATTTACTTACGCAAGATTCAAACATGCGGAAAAATGTGGGAGTATGTTGAGTATGCAAATTAAATCAACACTGACTAACCGCGCAGGGGAGACCTGTGAGGTGGTATATCGCGACATTGATTCGCTTGCGGAACTCGGAGACAGAAAGGTTTCGGGAGTGCACGCGTACTGTTTTTACCAAGGCAAGATGCTCGTGGTTTTTTCTGCTGCAAAAGGATATTGGACGCCGCCTGGTGGCGGCGTTGAAGCAGGCGAGAGCGTGGAAGAAGCGGTTGCGCGCGAAGTAAGAGAAGAAACGAATATGCGCGTGGTGAGTCAGCAACTCATCGGCTTTCAAGATGTTTTTGAGCCAACAAAAGTGGTAACACAAACGCGCTCGGTGTGCATCGTAGAGCCGTTTGGTCCGTTTGAGAAAGACCCCGACGGAGATGTAACGGAAATAAAACTGATTAACCCGAGTGATTGCAAAAAGTATTTTGACTGGGGAGCAGTAGGTGAGCGACTTCTCACGCGATCGCGCGCTTTTCTGAAATAAGGAGATTGTTCTTACTTCGCTGGCAACTCAACGAAAAAGGTCGCGCCTTTGCCTGCGCCTTCTGATTCCGCCCAGATTTTGCCGCCGTGCTTTTCTACAATCACTTTCGCAAGATACAATCCGTTCCCCGTTGAATGCGCGTTCACTTTCATCGCATCTTTTCCGCGCCCGCCTTTGGTAAAGAGCGCGGCATTATCTTCGGGCGTAATGCCGACTCCGCTGTCTTTTACTTCCAAAAGAATCTTGCCGTCTTTTTTACTTAAACTAACGGTTATTGTTCCCGACGGTGTGTAAAGAATTGCATTTTCAATCAGGTTGTGCAAAACGCGGCTTGCGATTTTCGCGCGGTCACCTTTTATAAAAAACTTTTCTGTTTCATCGGCACGCACTTCAAGCGCGAGATGTTTAGCGTCCGCTTCTGGCTTGAGATGCGCGGTGGTTTCAAGAAGTGCTTCCTTAAAATCAAACTCTTGCATATCGTACGCTTCGGTGCCGAGGCGGGGGTTAAATGCCATAAGTGTTTGCTCCAGTCGCGCCACTTCTTCCTTATTTCCCCTCAGCGCTTCGCGCAACATACTCTTCATCGCTTCCGGGTTGCCAATATAGTCGTCTTCAATAATAGCGGCAAATGCCGCGCCCGCCTGCGCCAACCCGCCCTTCACTTCGTGGCTTACTGTGTGTATCAATTCCTCCTGCCCCTTGTTCGCAAGCGCGAGTTCTTCTGCGAGTTTTTGTATTTGCTCGCGCTGTTTCACTTCCTTATACACGCTGCGGATGAGTAAAGTACCGAAAATAATCATTAGAAAGAGAAGTACGCCACTCATTATTTGTTCATTTGGATTGTCGGAAAGCAAAATGCGGAAGAGTAAAGCAATCCAAATTGCTCCGGTCAGTATTTCCGTTGCCGCAACTTTGACATCAAAGAGCTTATGCCGAAGCATCGCATACGCAATGATCATAGGGTAAAAAGTGAAGAGGATAATCGGATAGGGAGCGATTTGAACATTGAAGGTAAGGAAAAAAACAAACCCGCCGCCCGTAAAACCGAATAGCGAAGAAAAAAGAACATATTTTAACCGCAATGCATCTTGTCCGATTGCGCGTCGGACATTTTCAGCAAGTATCGTAAGTGCATAAATAACGGTTGCGAAAAAATATACTGTAAAATATATATAAAGCGGTCCGGCATCTGGAGCAAAAGCAAGCGGACCTTTTGGCAATACCATGCGTACAAAATCACTGGATGTATTTACCAACAAAAAGTAAACCGCAGTTGGTACGAGCAGGTAAAATACCTCGCGATGTTTTGATGCTGTTTTTGTTAGGGCGATAACGAACGCAAAGTAAAAGATTGGAATCAGAATTGCCCCCGCGTGCAGAATCCAGTTGCTTATAAGTGCATCATGCGCGTTTCCCCGCGTTAACATTCCGAAATATCCAAAACTCCACACCGCCGTGCTGATATTTAGAAACATCCACGCAATATTTTCCGGTTTGCGGTGATTGGAAAAATAGACCGCTGCTCCTGAAAGGATGGCGACTAATCCCCCAAGAAAGAGGGAAAGATTGTAATAGTCAAGAAATAGAAGCATACCTATACATTATACAGTGTGAGGTATTTATTACCCAATGTGGTTGCAGTAGGATGAGAAAGTAAAAAGTCCCCAAATTCCCGCAGAGATGAATACACGATATTTGTTCCGTGATGTGGTTCTATATGAATATCCCCGTAATATTTTTCCTTTTTTGTCATTGCTTCAAAAAATACCGAGAATTTTCCTTGAATGGCGTATAACGCAGATTGCGGAGATGAACAGGAGACATGTGGATTAGCAATGCCGTGCACATGCCACCCAGACGGCACTAACGATTGATTAAAATAGCCGTGCCAATGGCTAATCGCAAACCCGTTTTTTTTAGCTTGCACTAAGAATGGCGCGTGTGGATCAAAAAAGTTAATCATAGAGGCGACAATAGCATTACCGACCGCGTGAGCCAAAATTACGCGTGTATCAAAAGATGTCTTGTAATCATTTGTAAGTTTAAATTCTTTTGGCGCTTGCAGATGCATCACTCCATCCACCAATCCCATTTTTATTAAATCCCTATCAGGATTAATACGCGTTTTATTTGAACCGGAACGCTGTGTGAGTACCCAAACATCCGGTACCTTAAAGCATATTTTTTCTTGGTTCGGCAGTTCGATTATCAAAAATAACTTTTCTCCTACACGGAAATAATCTTTATCATCACGGTAATACATTTTATATTTTTCTTTTGCTTCTTGTATGGAAAAGACGCGAGATGGAACAATGGGGAATTGACGCGCAAGGAAACCGTAGCTCATGCCGTTCCGATTATCTAAATGTATTTTTCCTATCCATCTATAAAAACTATTTCGGAATGGTAAATCATGTATCTTTTTTCCTTTTGGGTACAGATTTGTTTCTTCCAGAAGCTGTCCGGATTTTATGAAATCTTCTACTAATGGTAGATGTGTGTCGTCGTGTCTGTCAAATGATGTATGCTCAATCGTAAATTCTGAAAACCTACATGGTCGTATTGGTGCAACAATCTTTGGAATAAGCGCATGAAGTATATTTTTCTCAAAATCTTGGTCGAGCGAATAGATTGGGTGCGATGCGTTAAAATTGTAGAGGAGCCACTTCGTACTACTCACCGCGAGTATAATATTGGTCATGTGGTGTGCAAACAGATACATCGCTGTATCAAAGTGTTCGTGGAATTCTGTCTCGGTGTTAATATGTTGCGGTAAATCTAAAATGGTAATAACTGAACTCTCTACAAAACTCGATGTCTTTCCCATTGGTAAAAGATGATCGTCGTAATCACCTGTAGCCACAACAGAGATACCGCGTTTAATTCTTTTGTGTTGAACTGAATTCGTGATTGCAGACCATGGTATAGCGCACTCTGCCGAGTCTTTGTCAAAGGGTAACCGAAAGAAGTACCTGATATTTGCAAAAATAATCCTACCAATCCTGTGTAGTATTTTATGAATTGGAACTATTTCAAGCGCATTTTCATACGGAACGATATTTACTTTGAGCTTTAGAAGCGTCTCTTCAAGTTTTATTCTAAATTGAAATACATTTTTACTTACTTTATGTTCATCAAATGGGTAAAAAGTTATATTCAATTTATCAGCCATTTCCTTAGGCGTGAGATATACTTTCCCCTTAATCCCGAGTATTTCTTGCAGTGCTTCTTGACTGAGCATACGCACATACTACCACATTTTTCTGCAGATTGGAATATCAAAAAATGACCAACATAAAGATCTGTGCTAGAATGTCTTTATTATGGCAAACAATGGAAATGTACATCTCCTCAATAAAATCGCCTTAATTGTTGAGGCAACCGAGATTCCATTTGAAGGCAATACAGAACGCGTTCTCCATGAAAAGTTATCGGAGGACTTTTTTCTTACAGCAAAAAAGAATAGCGATACAGTTTCTGTGTATCGGATAATTTACCTTTCCAATAAGAAAAAGATAGCTGGATTTATAGTTGAACCTAAAAACAGCACGGGAAAACTCCCCTGCATCATCTACAATCGCGGCGGCTCACGGGATTTTGGCGCCATTAAACTCGGCAATCTTTTCGGAAGCATTGCTGAATTTGCCAAGCGCGGATATGTGGTGATTGCGAGCAACTATGCAGGCAGTCCCGGCAGCGATGGTGTGGATGATTTTGGCGGAAAAACTCTCGCCGATATTCTTAATTTGTACAAGATTCTCAAACAATATCCACCAGCGGACATAACGCGAATCGGGATGTATGGATGGAGCAGGGGAGCCGCAATGACCCATATGTGCTTGGCAAAAGCGCGTTGGATTAAAGCCGCAGTGGTCGGTGCGGGACCGACGGATGAAGTGAGTGCTCCGAGATTTCGAAAAGGTTGGCGCGAGCATCAAATTAGTTTGTATGGAAAAAGCCGCGCTGAACAAATCAAACGCTCCGCGCTCTATTGGCCAGAAAAGTTTTCAAAAAAGACACCAATTTTAATAATACACGGCACAGCCGACTGGAGAGTGAACCCACTTGATTCCATTAAACTTGCAGAAAAACTGTATGAACAAAAAGTACCATTCCGGCTTGTGATGTTTGAAGGGGCTGACCACAGTGTGAGTGAATATAAAAGTGAAGTAAAACGATTGACTTATGACTGGTTTGAGCGGTTTGTGAAAAACAAAGAGAAACTTCCCAACCTCAAGCCGCATGGGAAATAAAAAACCCGCTGTTTCCAGCGGGTGTATGATCTCAGTCGTTTAAGCGACGGCAAGATCTTTGAATGTCGGACGGGTTCGGTCGATGCCGCGGTTCGGCGAACATTGCGGGGCATCACAGTCGGATACTTGGCAGTCGCCACATTTTTCGGTCAATCTTTCGCCAAACTCTCTGACAAAAAGATCCTTGGTCTCCGCAAACGCCTCTTGGAGTTGTCTTGCGTCTTCCTTTCCCCTCATTCCGAAGTATGGGAAATGATGGAGAAAACGGCCAAAGATTTTTTGACAGTCCTCGGCGTACTTCATGGTGTCAAGGATGTGGGTGTGCCAAAAGGTATCAATCTCTTTTGTGGGCACGATTGGGTGGTCGCGGTGTTTCAGATTCAATACCAGAAACTGGCGGTAGCGTTTTTCCACGCACTCAATTTTCGCGCGGTCCCATCCAGGACCGTCGTCGGAGCACAGAAGTTTGATTTTTATTGGGTCAAGGTTAAGGGCTGTGATAGCTTGAATCCCTTGTTCGGTTTCGACTACAGATCTTTCAGTATGCATAGAACAGAATAAGTATAGGTTTTTTCGGAACTACTATTTTTAAAGAACTATCCAGCATCTGCTGGGCAGATTAGTAATCCCATTTTCAATATATACCTCTTGATTTTCTTGTCAAGCGCGTGCATAGAGTGCGTTCAAAAGCGGAACCGTAAATATCCTGACGAATCTTTCTAACAGATTATGCGTTTCCAATCCGCCCGCCACATCAAAAGTTTTTCTCATACCTTAATTTCCTGCATCGCGTCCTGTCTTTAAGTCCTGTCAGCAATACACTTGGTCAGTTCTTTTATAATTTCGTCTGGCGTGGAAGATTTTTTTACCGACTTGTCGCGCCACTCAAGCGTCAGCATTTTTTGTTCCATTTCTTTTTGCCCAACGACTATCCAGCTTGGGATTTTTTCAGTTTTGACGACGCGGATTTTTTTGTTAAGCGTTTCATTTGATTCGTCCAACTCCGCACGGATGTCAGCCGCCATAAACGCTGCGCACACTTCCTTCGCATACGGTAGAAACTTTTCGCTTATTGGTATTATTTTCACTTGCACGGGCGCAAGCCAGAGTGGGAATGCGCCGTTGTAGTGTTCAATCAAAATGCCCATAAACCGCTCAAGCGAGCCGGCGATTGCGCGATGAAT
>VMFZ01000011.1 GCA_007376285.1 Parcubacteria group bacterium Gr01-1014_17 | reverse complement strand
CTCCTTCACCTCTGGGGCGGTACGATGTTTTTTCATATGCTTGTATATTAGCGCTGCTAATTATACAAGGTTAGTGTATGAAATTTGGGGGACGGGCCATGTGCGTATTCTCTGAAAGCCGGTGCGAAACTCGTTGTGATTCCACGATTTCATCCGGGCGCAAAGCCGGAAGATAGAGAACGGTGGAATCAAAAGATCGTGCGGTTTGGAGAGGAGTTCCCCGATGCGGTGAAAATCTTGGGGGACTCATCTATCAACACTGACCACCTTGCAACACTCGCAGACGGCGTGTTTGCAGCAACTGGTTCAGCGCTCCGCGCGGCGGCGTTTGCAGGAAAGATTCCGCTCTGTGTGTGGACCGAACGGCTTGGAGAAAAACTCAAAGCCGAATCGGGGATGAATATTCATCCTCTTGCGGCTGGCGAAGCGGCCATTGGTGTAGGTCGTCCGTGTGACATTATTAAGTTAATCAACGCATGCGGTGGTGACATTAGGCAGAAACAGAAAGAATTGCTCACGCCTGCTCCGTTTGACGCAATGAAAGCCGCGAATGCAATCCTCGCGATTACGAAGTAACCTCTGCGCATCATGGGAAATTGGTCTCGAATTGAATAAGTCACGCGCCCAGACACAAAATCTGGGCGTTTTTTTTATTTGCACAGGTCCTACCTTGATTGTCTATATGTAATGTAGCATATACATACGATCGTATGTATATGCTACCTGAGTGATTTAAGTATGAAGTCGAAAAAATCTTTTAAGATGCGGCTCGTTGTCTATATGGTGCGCGCGCATGAAGCGGACATACGGCCGCACTTCGTTCAGTTCTATAAGAAAATCTATCTCATCACGGCATTCAAACGGATGCACGAGCACTGACCGCTGGAGTTCAAAGAATCCGAGGTTGAGTAAATGCGTACGGAGCGCATCGCGGGCGGAGCGTTTCTCTTCTGGTATGTCAAACAGTACAACGCGCCATATCTCGTCCCATGTTTCCGGTTGCGCGATGTGCATATTTCCGAGGTTGTATGAGAGCGCACGCTTTTTCCCATCCTCGTTTAAGACGAGGGTAAAAGTGCCGTCATCACTGCGACGCATGTCAACGAGTCGTGATTCGTACAAAGCTGCAATCGCGCGTTCAACACGCTGTCGCTTTATATGCTTCCACTCTTTGCCCATTTCGGTAAGTATTTTCCACTGTTCGCCGACTGTGCGTGCACAGGCAAGCGCTACGCCGCCGAGAAGCAAGAGCAATATCTTCTGCTGCATCGCGCCAACCTTTTTTCTTTTCGTCAGCCATTCTTTTTCGTTCTTTCTTTTTTTCATGAAAATTTAAAAAAGTAGCATATACATACGATCGTATGTATATGCTACTTTGTATGAGTGAGGAGTCAAGGCGGAAGCGTGTGGATATTATATATTCAATCATGTTCAGTTTTCATACTCAGTTTTTTAGTGTCTAACGCTAATTCTTCAAACGAAAAACCCCCTTGCGGGGGGTTTTTCGCAGACATTCGTTAGAGCAAGTCCATTGACTCGCACTCACATAAAAAGTTTAGCATAGTGCTGTTTTTGATGCAAGCGGGAAAAGGCACCAGATGTCTAAATTGCAGACATCTGGTGCCACTTTGCTGTATAATATACATACATTGCGCGCGGGTACGGCCGGCGGTTGCACTCACATAGACATTAGTTTTAGGAGCTCGCCCCGCCGGCCATATCTTTGCACAATGGAATTGCTTCAGCATATCTCTCTCGCGGAGTTCACTTCATTTAAAATAGGCGGCAAAGCCGATTATTTTTGCCGTGCTCAAAGCGTGGATGAGTTAAAAGAAGCGCTCGCGTTTGCGAAAGAACAGTCGCTTCCTTTTTTTATTTTAGGAGGCGGGACAAATATGTTGTTGTCGGATGACGGGTTTCGTGGGTTGGTGATTAAAATTGAAATAAAGAATTCTCCCCTTGAGGGGAGTACTCCGACGCAAGTCGGAGGGAGGGATGTCTTAATCGCGGTCGATGCCGGCGAGAACTGGGACGAGTTCGTGGCGGAAACGGTGGCGCGCGGGTTGTGGGGGTTGGAAAATCTTTCGGGCATTCCTGGCACCGTTGGCGGTGCGCCGGTGCAAAATATCGGCGCGTATGGGAGCGAAGTGAAAGATGTAGTCCTGTTGGTGGAAGTGTTGGATGTGAAAACAGGAAAAATTAAAAAACTTTCAGATACAGAGTGCTGTTTTGGATACCGCGACAGCATCTTCAAAAAACCAGAAGGAAAGAATTTTATTATTACACGCGTTGCGTTTCTCCTGCGGAAAGACGGTAAGCCGAATTTGTCGTATAAAGATTTAGCGGTATATTTTGCAGGAAAGCCCGTACCATCTCTCGCAGATATTCGGCGAGCGGTGCTTGAAATCCGTTCGCGCAAGTTTCCAGACCTGAAAACGCACGGCACTGCTGGCTCGTTTTTTAAGAATCCGATTATTTCAAAAGAAAAGTTTGATGAGTTGAAAAAGTGCTACCCCGGACTTCCTGGATTTACTATTGATGAGCGGCACCAGATGTTTGAAGCCAATCCCGCCTCATCGGCGGGTCGCCGAAGAGGCGACAACATCGGGGGTCGATCTTTGGTTAAAGTCCCGCTTGCTTGGATTTTAGACAACATTTGCGGACTGAAAGGATTTCAGCGCGGCTCTGTGTCGCTTTGGAAAGACCAACCACTTGTTTTGGTGAATGATGGTGGCGCATCCGCTTCCGATATTTCCGCGCTTGCCGACAAAGTGACGCGCATTGTTAAAGAAAAGACGGGAATTCAAATTGAGAAGGAAGTCCAGACGGCACCAGATGTCTAAATTGCAGACATCTGGTGCCGTTCTACGAACGACTTTTTGTGCTAATATGTCCTAATGTTTCGCTGGTTTAAGGGTATTTTTAAAGATAACAGCGTCCGCCTGAAGCGGACGCTTCTGCCGCTTGTTGAAAAAATAAACGCGCTTGAATCAACGGTTCAGGCCTATACAGACAGCATATTTCCTGAAAAAACAGCCGAGCTCAAAGAACGGGTTGCAAAAGGCGAAACGCTTGATGCCTTGCTTCCGGAAGCATTTGCGCTCGTACGCGAGACGAGCCGCCGGACACTCGGAGAGCGGCATTTTGATGTGCAACTTTTGGGCGGCGCGGTACTACACAAAGGAAACATTGCCGAGATGCGCACTGGCGAGGGTAAAACCTTGGTCGCAACTTTGCCGGCATATTTAAATGCTTTAGAAGAAAAAGGTGTACACATTGTAACCGTAAACGACTATCTTTCGCGCCGCGACACCGTGTGGATGGGGCAGATTTATAATATGCTTGGGCTTCGTGTTGGGTGCATTAACCACGATGCGTCTTATCTATACGACCCGCTGCACCTGCCTGCGCAGGCAGGCAAAGAGCTTGATGAAAAACGCGATGAGGTCGGCGGCTTCAAAGTCGTGCATGAATTTTTACGGCCGTGTACGCGACGCGAAGCGTATGAAGCAGATGTTACTTACGGCACGAACAATGAGTTTGGATTTGATTATCTACGCGACAATTTGGAATACTCGCCAGAACGCTTGCGCCAGAGGGATTATCATTTCGCGATTGTGGACGAGGTGGATTCAATTTTAATTGACGAAGCGCGCACGCCATTGATTATTTCCGGACAGACCACGGAATCGGAGTTGCTCTATAAAACATTTGCAGGGATTGCGGGACGGCTCAATCCAACGGATGACTTTACGGTAGACGAAAAGTTTCGCGCCATTCAACTGACGGAAAAGGGGATTGAAAAAGCGGAGAAAATACTTGGTATTGAGAATCTATATGCGGAAGGGGGTGTGAAGCTCGTGCATCATCTAGAAACCGCGGTGAAGGCGAAGGCGCTTTACCGGCGCGACAAAGAATATGTGGTAAAAAATAATGAGATAATTATTGTAGACGAATTCACGGGCCGCTTGATGCCTGGCAGGCGTTGGAGCGAAGGGCTTCATCAGGCGATTGAGGCGAAAGAAGGGGCGCTGATACAGAAAGAGTCGCGCACTTTCGCATCCATCACTTTTCAAAATTATTTCCGCCAATACAAGAAGCTATCGGGTATGACTGGTACCGCGAAAACCTCCAGTGAAGAGTTTTTTAATGTATACGGGCTCGCGGTGGTGGAGGTGCCGACTCACAAGCCGATTGCTCGCCGCGACCGCAACGATTTTATTTTCCAAACCGAACACGGAAAATTTACGGCGCTGGCGAAACAGGTAAAAGCGCTTCAAGAAAAAGGCCAGCCGGTACTCGTCGGCACGGTATCTATTGAAAAGAACGAAGTGCTTTCCGGATATTTCGCGCGCGCAGGAGTGAAACACGAAGTACTCAATGCGAAAAATCACGAGCGCGAAGGCGAGATTATCGCGCAAGCGGGGCGGCGCGGCGTCGTCACGATTGCGACCAATATGGCGGGGCGCGGCGTTGACATAAAGCTCGGCGGCAATCCCGCCTCGCCACGCGAAGCGGACGAAGTCCGCGGAGTGGGGGGCTTATTTGTCATCGGCACCGAGCGGCACGAGGCGCGCCGTATTGACAACCAACTTCGCGGGCGGAGCGGGCGGCAGGGCGACCCTGGCGAGACGCAGTTTTTGGTTTCTTTGGAGGATTCGCTTATGAGGATTTTTGCATCTGATATGATTAAGCGGCTTATGGGTTCGTTTAAGATTCCGGAAGATGAACCGATTGAAAATGCGCTTATCAACCGTTCGCTTGAAGCGGCGCAGACCAAAATTGAGGGCTTCAACTTTGACGCGCGCAAGCATGTGCTCCAATACGATGATGTGTTGAATCATCAGCGAAATATCGTGTACGGCAGGCGGCGTGCGATGCTTACCGGTGACAATAATAAAGTAGAAGAATATCTTGCCGAGATTTCGGCGGACGATAGTGTCGCAGAAAAAATGATTACAGAGAAAAGGCAAGCGCTTGGAACAGAATTTATTCCAGCACTGCGGCGTCTGGTGCTTCAGGCAGTTGATTTCTTTTGGGTGGAGCATTTGGAGACGATGGACCATTTGCGCGGGAGCGTCGGCTTGCGCGCATATGGCCAACGCGACCCGCTTGTGGAATATCGCACCGAGGGTATGCGCTTGTTTAAAGGAATGCAAGCATCAATTGGCGAGCATATTTTGCGCGCGCTTCAAGGTATGGGACTTTCCAGTGCTGAAGCGCACGGCAGTCATGTCAATGTCAGCATAGAAAAACAAAAAGTTGGAAGAAACGACCCGTGTTTTTGCGGAGCAAAGAAATCAGATGGGACGCCTATCAAATTCAAACATTGTCACGGAAAGTAATTAGTTTTATACTATCTCTATGTCACCTCTTGTAAAATTCTTTGATAAGTTGGAAGACCAGACGCGCGCGGGGCTGTCGCGCTCGCCGATTACCTACGCGATTATCGGAGGCACTTCCTTGGTGCTTTTTTGGCGCGGGATGTGGATGGTCGCCGATATGCTTGAGGCAGAGGGCGGGTGGCTCGGATTTTGGTTTTCCGCTCCGGTGTCGCTCGCCGTTTCTGTTGCCGCGCTTTTGCTCACCGGACTCTTTGTATCATTCTTTATCGGCGACCGGATTATTTTAACGGGGTTAAAGCACGAGAAAAAGCTTGCGGAAAAGACGGAAAAAGAAGTTGAAGAAGAGGAATCAAAAATCAAAGAACTGCACGCGCATATTGAGCATATTGAAAAACAGCTTGATGAACTTGCGAAGAAATGAAGGATTCTAAAAAATTGATTGTGACTCATGACGGCGGCTTTCACGCCGACGATGCGTTTGCAGTCGCCGCGCTTCTTTTGCATACAAAAGGAAACGCGGAGGTAGTACGGAGCCGCGTTCCGAAAGTTATCGCGAGCGGGGATTTTGTTGTAGATGTCGGCTGGGAATATAATGAGACGCGAAGTCGTTTTGACCACCACCAACCGGGCGGCGCAGGCGAGCGTTCCAATAAAATCCCGTATGCGGCGTTCGGGCTTGTGTGGAAGAAATTCGGAGCGGCAATTTCCGACTCGGAGGAAATTGCCGCCCGTGTTGATGCAAAGTTAGTCCAGCCGATTGACGCGGCGGACAACGGAGTACAATTGGGCAACTACGAAGGCGCGCTCGCATTTCCGTATTTTATGCAAAATGCCGTGTTTGCGTTTGAGCCGACATGGAATGAAAAGAATCTCTCGCTGGATGCGCAGTTTGACGAAGCGCGGAAGTTTGCTGGCGTTATTTTAGAACGGGAAATCGCGCACGCGCGAGACGCGCTTTTAGGAGAAGGCCGCGTCCGCGCGGCGTACAAAGCGGCGGAAGATAAACGCATTATTGTTCTAGATGAAAAATATCACTGGGGTGATATTTTAGGAGAAAAAGCCGAGCCGTTATTTGTGGTGACACCGGATCGTGGCCCGTCCGGAAATTGGCGCGCGCACGCGGTTCGCGTCGGTCCAAATTCTTTTACATCACGGTTGTCTTTTCCAGAGGCGTGGGCAGGGAAGCGCGATGAAGAATTGGCTCTTGTGTCTGGTGTTCCAGACGCAGTATTTTGCCACAACAAATTATTTACCGTCGCGGCGCAAACAAAAGAAGGGGCGATTGCGCTTGCAAAGAAGGCTTTAGAACAGACCCCGATGTTTGAAGCCCATTAACATCGGGGTCTTTAACCAACACTATATGGCATTTGTAGATGAAATAACACTGCGCGTGAATGCTGGCGCGGGCGGCGACGGGGTAGTGCGCTGGCTACACGAAAAAGGCAAGGAGTACTCCGGTCCTGCGGGGGGGAACGGCGGCAAGGGCGGCGATGTGTATACCGCGGCTGTGCGCGACATCAATCGCCTCGCGGTGTATCGGAGCAGTTCCGTTATTTCTGCAGAAAACGGAGATGCTGGGCAGAGTAAAAATAAACATGGCGCGGACGGCGCTGATACAGATGTCATGGTACCTGTCGGTTCTCTGATTACCATCGCGAGCGGTGCGCGAAAGGGGAGAACCTACGAACTTTTAAAAGAAGATGCGCGGATAAAGATTTTGTTTGGGGGACGCGGCGGGTTGGGCAACAAATATTTTAAGGGTTCGCGCAACACGCGGCCGATGCAGTTTACGCACGGGAAAGCAGGCGAAGCGGCGGAAGTGAAAGTTGAATTGCGGCTTATCGCAGATGCAGGGCTTATTGGCTTACCGAACGCGGGCAAGTCCTCGCTCTTAAATGCGGTGACTGCCGCGCATGCGAAAGTGGGCGCGTACCAATTCACGACGCTTGAGCCGAACCTCGGCGAACTGCATGGGTACATCCTCGCCGATATTCCTGGTTTGATTGAGGGCGCATCGGAAGGTAAAGGGCTCGGGCACAAGTTTTTGCGGCACATTGCACGGACCAAAGTGCTTCTCCATTGTATTTCGCTTGAGCAACCTGACATACGCGCGGCGTACGAGATTGTTCGCACTGAATTGTCCGCGTATAACGATATTTTGTCAAAAAAACTAGAAATCGTAGTATTAACGAAAACAGATATATCCTCACCACAAACGATTGAAAGTGTGGTGCGCTTATTTAAGAAGATGGGCATTCCAGTTCTTAGCGTATCGGTATTGGAGCCGACTTCAATTTCTGCATTTAAAAAAGAAGTGGTGAAGGCGCTGAAAGCGTTGTAAGATGGTAGAAATGGAAAAATACGCATACATACTCACTGTCGGACTTGAAATTCACGCCGAGTTGAAAACCAGAACAAAAATGTTCTGTGACTCAAAGAATGACCCAGACGAAACTCGTCCTAATGTGAATATTTGTCCTGTGTGCATTGGGCATCCTGGAACTTTACCAGTTATAAACAAAGAAGCGGTCCGGCATGTTTTGAAAGTCGGTGTCGCGATTGGAGGGACGCTCGCTGACAAATCATCATTTGACCGTAAGAATTATTTTTATCCCGATATCCCAAAAGGATACCAGATTAGCCAATACACATCTCCGCTCGTTTCCGGTGGCTCTTTTAACGGTGTGGCAATCACGCGCGTGCATTTGGAAGAAGACACTGGTACTTCATTGCATGATAAAGGGAATTATAGTTTGTTGGACTTTAATCGCGCAGGCGTTCCGCTTATGGAGCTTGTCACCGAGCCGGTTATACATTCCGCAAAAGACGCGTCTCACTTTGCGCGCGAACTCCAGCTTCTGCTTCGGTACTTAGGCGCATCGGATGCAAATATGGAAAAAGGGGAAATGCGCGTTGAGGCGAACATAAGCGTGATTCAAGAATCAAGATTCAAGAATAATGAACTTGGAACGAAAGTTGAAGTTAAGAATCTTAACTCGTTTAAGACAATTGAGCGGGCAATTGAATATGAAGTGAAACGGCAGAGCGCGCTTTTGGAGCAGGGTAAGAAAGTAACGCAGGAGACGTGCGGGTGGGATGAAGCGAAACAGCAGACCTTCTTACAGCGACGCAAGGAAGAGTCGCATGACTACCGGTATTTTCCTGAGCCGGATTTGCCTACACTGCATATTTCTTCACTCCCAGAATTTTCAGTTGAGGCGCTCAAAAGAGATTTGCCAGAACTGCCATCTGAAAAACGCGCTCGATATGCGGCGGCGGGCGCCAGTTCAGTGTATGCGGAAATGTTTGTTTACGATGCTCGTTACGGGAAATTATTTGAAGATACTCTAGCGTGTATGAATATGTCCGGTAAAAATAGGGCAGACACCGCGGTTCTTGCTGCAAATTACATTGGCACAGATATTGCAGGTTTGGTTGCAAATCACGGGGAAGCGGGATTGGCGCATATTACCCCTGAAGGTTTGAGCGCAGTTGTTATTCTGTTGTTGCATGATGAAATCTCATCACGCGGGGCTAAAGATGCGATTACCGAAGTATTTGAGAAAGATGGCGATCTCGCTGAGATTTCAAAAAAATATATGCAGCAGAGTGACGAGAATGAATTGAAGAAATATGTGAAAAAGATAATTGCAGGAAATGAAAGAGTTGTTATTGACTACAAAGCAGGAAAAGAATCCGCTCTGCAATTTCTCGTAGGGCAATGCATGAAAGCGACGCGCGGGGCAGGTAACCCGCAGATGCTACGCGAGCTACTTATCAAAGAGATGCTCCTCAAGTAGGGAAGCTCTTTGGTTTTTTGCCGTGCTCGTTTCCACAAATTTTTTGTATCCAACACATTGTGTTTTCTCTTCTTTTCCAAATTGTTTGAGAATGACTTCTGGCGAGAGGAGCCGCCCCCATCGATTTTTTTCAATACAGTCACCGAGCGACGACCATGGATATGCTTTTTCTTTGCCACGCCAACCGCGAATCTCGCGCGGATTGCGGTGAATGTAGGCGGAAAGGTGGAGCAGTTGGACATTATTTTTTACATGCACCGCTTTGAACGGCGCCTCAAAAAGGTGCCCTTTGCGCCTGTATTTAATATTGAAATATTTTGTGTACGCGTTTCCGATGCGCTGCATGTATTTTGAAATACCTCCTTCTTTCAATTCGCGCACGGTGAGATGAAAGTGGTTATCCATTAGACAAAAGTTTACCAGTTCAATTGCGCGCGTGCCAACGATTTTCATCACCGTGGTATCAGTCGTGCTCCATTCATGTTGTCGGAAAAACTCTGGAATATAGTAACTTATTAGCGTTGTAGAAACGGTAGGGGATTGTTTGTGAAGAATGAGAAATATAAATCTGGCAAAATCGCGTTCATCAAAAAAGGTTTGCTGATGATTTACACCACGATTGTACAGATGGTAGTACTCAAATGGGGCGAGTTTGCATGAGCGTGTCGGCATACACATGATTCTATTTTAATTGACATCGGATGTCAATTAAAAGTGGGGATAACATATAGCTTGTCAGGTAGGCGCTCGCGAAAAGCCGTTGTGAAACATAGAATGCTCACTTTTTTGTTTTCGCAGGAGGTTTACCGTGCAAAGCAGACCTGTATTTTTTGTAAATTCGAACTGTAAAAATTGTATGCGAAAATCTTTTAAAATTATTCATCCGAGACCCTATTCTGGTTTATCCGAGATACCCTTATTTATCCACATATTTTTAACTGCATTTGTGCCAGATTTCTTTTATAATTCCCTTTGTAGTACCAGAGCATTTTCTTAACTAATTTATCACGCCTGAATTAACAAAAATCTTGCCGCTCTTCTTTCATTTTTTTCGCGATCATGCGTATTTCTAAAACTCAATATGTACCATCTAAGCTTTCATACTAAACACAGAGAGAACTAACTCACCGTTTTTCATACCAGATAATACAAGATAACATGAAAATCTAAAAAGACGGAAAAAGTAAAAAATAAATTGAAAAAAACATACGTATGATTTTTAATCCGAGATTGGTGTCTAGTTCAGCCGAGATATCTTGATTAGTAAGCGTTTTATGAAAAATGTATTGAAATTTGATGGAAAAGATTTTGTCTCCGCGAAGGATGCGGCGAAGCTTGTTGGATATGTGCCCGATTATGTCGGGCAACTTGCGCGCGGCGGGAAAGTTGAGGCAAGAATGGTTGGCAGAGCCTGGTTTGTGTCCCGAGATGCTATTTTGGCGCACCGTGAGCTCAATGCTTCAATTTCCGGCGCATCGCGAATTGTTGACTTTCTTGTCGGCACTGAAAAAGAACCTAAGTTTGAAAACACCACAAATACCTCATCGTCAATTCCAGCGCGCTCGCACGCGTTTGAATCCGAATTGGCATACGGGAGCGAATCGGTGCCCCTTGCGCCTGCGCTCGATAAAAAAATAATTTCTTCAATGGCAGATGGTGCGCCGCGTTCGTTTGTTCCGATGTTGTCAAAAGCATCGTCGCTAGTGACAACAGAACTCTTGCAAAAAGCAGCGGCGCTCGCCGTTTCTTCCGCATTCGTGTTCGGCGCGTATGTTGGCGTAGAACGCGACGCGTTTGAACGCGCCGCATCTTTTGCGGCGAGCGCCGCACGCGCGGTCTCCGAAATATCGCTAGACGATGCGCGCGCCGCTGTTGCAGATTTTGCGGCGCGCGTCCCGCTCTATGCTGCGGTGGGCGCACAAGAATTTGCGGGACGCGCGCTGTCGATTCCCAGTATCATAAAAAGTATTCCACGCACCGTTGCGGAAGCGCGCGGCTTCACGCAAGAAATCGCGAGGGCATTTTTCCGCGGCGTGAATGTGCTTGCGGTGGATACCGGACAAACACTACTGTCGCTTTTTGGTGCGCCTGTGCCTGGCACTGGACTTGCGGTCACGCCTTCGCTTACGCAACAACCAACAACAAATCAACAACCAACAAGCGCTCCCGCTCCAGTGCGCGAGGAGCGTTCTCTTGTCGCCGCCGCTGAACGAATAACAACAAGCGAGCGCGTCGTGGAACGCGTGATTGTCGGTGAGATCTCGCGCGACGAACTTAATGAGAAACTTTCCATCCTCAACAACAAGCTTTCTTCGGAAATTTATAAAATCTCGGCGGCAACGGGGCGCAATGCGGCGAGTATCACCAATGTCTACCAGACCGTGTCGCACACGAACAAAATTGACAAACTGCGGACCGTGGACATTTTTGAACCGACTATTTCCGGCGGCTCAATCAGCAGTATGGGGAGCATCGGCGCGACGAGTGCGAATTTCGGCACACTGACTGGCACGACTGTGAATGTAACTGGTCCACTTACAGTTACCGGCGCAGCAACATTTTCCGGTGGCATTTCTGGAGATTTTAATGCATTTAGCAACGGTATCTTTTCCGGCGACCTTTTTGTAAACGGTAATGATTTCAACCTCGGCACCGGCACAGCAACCTCCACCATCAGCGGCGGCTTCGGCATCGGAATCGGCACAACAACACCAGGAGCGGCATTTGCAGTTGCAACTGGAACAACTGCTCTCAACACCGCGTTTCTACTTTCCAACTTGGGAAGCAACTACACATTCTTTGCAGAAGACAGCGCGAATGATGCTTCTCCCTTCGTAATTGACGCTGGAGGAAACCTCGGTGTCGGCACCACTACTCCCGGAACACTCGCGAGCATCCAAGGGGTGGGCAATTTCAACACAGGTACCTCTACACTCTACGCTGCACTCACACTCCCCACACTGTCCGCTACTTCCACGACCGCAAGCTCCACTATCCAAATGCTTGACACCAAAGGCATTTCTTCCACAAACGGCCTCACCATCACAGGCGGCTCTCTCACCAACACATCAACAGCGACTTCTACATGGAGCGGGGGATTGTCTGCTGTCGGACTTGCTTCAAGTCAGGGGCTTACACTTTCTGCTGGAAGCATCTCCACTCCCGAGTTCACCGCCGGCTCTGTCTTGTTCTCTGATGGAGCGCTCATCCGCCAGAACAATG
>VMFZ01000010.1 GCA_007376285.1 Parcubacteria group bacterium Gr01-1014_17 | reverse complement strand
GCGAAAATCGGCTCTGGTGAGTTTTTACTACGCGTTGCGCAGACAGAAAGCGAGCGCGAGCGCGGGCTAAGTGGCGTGACCGCGCTCGCAAAAGACGAAGGAATGCTTTTTTCGTTTCCGCAAAATGCTTTCCATACTATCTGGATGAAAAATATGCTCATTCCGATTGATATTATTTGGTTGTCGGATGAGTTTTTTGTTATTGACATACGCGAAAATGCCTCACCTGACTCTTTTCCAGAAATATTTTCACCAAAGCAAGCGGCGCGCTTTGTTGTGGAACTTCCGGCTGGCTCTGCGAAAGCTTCTAGCATCACCATCGGAAGCCGCGCGGAATTTTTTGCAGGAACATCCCCCATCCCTAACGGGATTTCCCCCTTCAAAGGGGGATTCCTTAATCAAGAAATCTCCCCTTGAGGGGAGTACTCCGACACAAGTCGGAGGGAGGGATGTATGAAACATTTACATAGATTTTTTTCCGTGTCCGATTAATTTTTTTCTGAGTTTTCCACAGCGACAAGCGCGCTGCGCGCGAGTAGAATGACGGAACTGTATGCCGCGTGAAAAAGAAAAATCTGTTTTGGGAAGCGCTCTCGTCAAAGTCGTAAAAAAACGCGATGGCTCCGTCGTTCCTTTTGAAGTTAGCCGCATTGCAAACGCAATTCACAAAGCGATGCTCCAGACAGGCGAGGGTTCGCTTGAGGAAGCGGGACTTGTCGCGAACAAGGTGTTTGCGGATTTGGTGCGGATTACGAAAAAACACAAAAATTTCATACCGAGCGTGGAGGGCATCCAGGATTCCGTGGAGAAAGAGCTTATTTTGAGCGAATATGTGAAGACCGCGAAGTCATATATTCTATATCGCGAAAAGCGTGCGAAACTTCGTGAAAAAGGGTTTGCGGTGCCGGAGCGCGTGAAGCGTCTTGCGCTAGAAAGCAAGAAGTATTTTAAAAACCCACTCGGCGAATTCGTATATTACCGCACCTACTCTCGCTGGATTACGGAAGAAAATAGGCGCGAGACATGGATTGAAACGGTTGACCGCTATGTTTCGTTTATGAAAGAGAATCTCGGCAAGAAGTTAAAAGATAAAGAGTTTGTAGAAGTGCGTGATGCAATTTTGAACCATGCGGCAATGCCCTCTATGCGGCTTTTGCAATTTGCAGGGCCTGCGGCGCGCGCGACTCATGTGTGCGCGTACAATTGTTCGTACATTGCACCGTCAAGATTGGAGGATTTTTCGGAGATTATGTATGTGTCTATGTGCGGCACTGGCGCCGGCTGGTCAGTGGAGAGCCAGAATGTGCAGCAGCTTCCGCAGATAAAATTCCAGAGCGGAAAAAAACTCGCAACGCATACGATTGCGGACAGCAAAGAAGGATGGTGCGATGCGCTGACGCTAGGGCTTCGCACATGGTACGACGGCAAGGATGTTGAGTTTGATTTTTCCGCGCTTCGCCCTGCGGGCTCGCGCTTGAAGACCATGGGAGGCAAAGCGTCTGGTCCCGAGCCGTTGCGCCGCCTGCTCGCATTTGCCCGTTCAAAAATTTTGTCAAAGCAAGGAAAGCGGCTCGCAAACTTGGATGCGCACGATATCATCTGCATGATTGGCGATTGCGTTGTGGCAGGAGGAGTGCGCCGGAGCGCTATGATTTCACTTTCTGATTTGGAAGACGAGGCGGTGCGCGATTCTAAAAAAGGCCAGTTTTATCTTACTGAACCGGAGCGCGCGCTCGCGAACAATTCGGCGGTGTATATGCGCAAGCCCGCCGCGGGGGAGTTTTTGAACGAATGGGTCGCGCTCATTAAATCCGGCTCAGGTGAGCGCGGGATTTTCAATCGCGGCGGGCTTGCGAAGACCTTACCAGCGCGACGCGTGGAGCTTCTAAAAAAACTTGGGTATTTTGATGATGTCGGAACGACTATCACAGGTCTTATAGGAACGAATCCATGCGGAGAGATTATTTTGCAGTCAAAACAGTTTTGCAATTTGTCGGAAGTGGTGGCGCGCTCAACAGATACAGTGGAGACGCTCAAGGCAAAAGTGCGCATCGCAACAATCATCGGCACCTACCAGTCAATGCTCACAAACTTCCCATACCTTTCAAAAGAGTGGAAAGAAAATTGCGAAAAAGAACGCTTACTCGGCGTTTCAATAACAGGCCAATGGGACTCTCCGGTTGTGCGCGAAGAAAAAACGCTGGATATACTCCGCAAAGAAGCAATTAAAGTGAATATAGAATATGCAAAACGGTTCGGCGTCGGCGCGTCAACCTGCATCACTTGCGTAAAGCCATCGGGAACGCTCTCGCAGTTGGTGGATTGCTCGTCGGGAATGCATCCGCGCCATTCGCCGTATTATATTCGTCGCATCAGAATTGCGGCAACGGACTCTCTTTTCAAAATGCTTAAAGATCAAGGCGTGCCGTATTACCCGGAAGTGGGGCAGTCCGCGGAAAATGCAACCACCTTCGTGCTTGAGTTTCCCGTGAAGGCGCCGAAAGGAGCGATTTTCCGCGATGATGTATCAGCGCGCGCGCTTTTGGAGCATTGGAAGAATGTTAAGACGCAGTACACTGAGCATAATCCGTCCGCGACGATTTCTGTGGGTGACAACGAGTGGGTGGAGGTGGCGAACTGGCTCTACGAACATTGGGATATTATCGGCGGTCTCTCATTCCTTCCACGAGAGAATCATGTGTATCAACTTGCGCCATACGAGGCGATTGACGAGAAACGATATGTTGAGCTTGCGAAGCGGCTGGAGCATCTGGATTACTCAAAAATAATTTCTTACGAAAAGCAGAATGAGACGGATTTGAAAAAAGAACTCGCGTGCGTCGCTGGCGTTTGCGAGATTGTGTAGAAAGACACATCCCTCCCTCCGCCTATCGGCGGAGTACTCCCCTCAAGGGGAGATTTTCTGAATCCCCCTTCCAAGGGGGTGTCTCCCGTAGGGAGACGGGGGATGTTTTCGGCACCAGATGTCTGCAATTTAGACATCTGGTGCCTCTTATGCTATACTTCTCGCAGTGCCGTGTTGGGTAGCTGCCCAGCCGTAGTTTTTAAAAAAACTACGGCTGGGAGGAAAGTCCGAACACTTACGCGTTCGCGAAAGCGGACAGTTAAAAAGGTAGCAGGTAACGCCTGCCCCCGCCTCATCGGCGGGAGAGATGCGAACAGAAACGACCCGGTTAAGTCCGGCTGAAACGGCAAAATTCTTACCCGAGTGCAAGTCCGTACTCTGGAGTGCTGGTGGCTGGACTCTGGATGCTGGAGAATCTTAAAGACCTTCCAGTTTCTAGTTTCCAGCTTCTAGCTTCCAGTTTGTGACGCTTGAGGTTGTTGGCGACAACAATCCTAGATAAATGGCTATCTCCGCCGATAAGGCGGAACAGAATTCGGCTTATAGACACGACACCATACATGAAAAACCATCCGCCACATGCGGGTGGTTTTTCTTGCCTCTTCGGCAAGTCGCCGAGGAGGCGACTTTTTCATTTGTTTCTGTTATGCTTACATTATATTTAGTTATTAATTCTTAAATCTTTATGGATGAAACAATTGTTGATACTCAAGAGACGGTTCCCGTTGTGTCAGGCGCCCCTTCTTTTCTTGACCAATTGGCGCGGTGGGTTCTCCTCGCAACATTTTTCCTTCTGCCTGTATTCGCTGTTCCGTTGGTTATTGTTCCTTTTGGTTTTTCTAAGACCGCGCTTTTTATGATTTTGACTGCAATCGCCGCAGGATTGTGGGCAGTTGCACGCCTAAAAGACGGCGAGCTTTCATTTCCGCGCACCGCGCTTTTTCCAATTTTACTTCTCTTAATTGCGGTGAGCGTTGTTTCCACACTTGCTTCAGGCGCTGTCGCTGCATCATGGAGCGGGGCATTTTTTGATTCTGGCTCGCTTTCGTTTCTAATTACTCTTGTAGTGTTTCTGTTTTTATTCGCATCTCTTGTCCGTTCCGCCGAGCAGGTTTTTTATGCATATCTTTTGTTCTTTATTTCCGCATTGCTTATCGCCCTCTTCCATATGATTCGATTCATCGGCGGTCCCGACCTTTTGTCGTTTGGTTTTTTTACTGGAACGACCAGTACGATACTTGACCGTTGGAACGACCTAGCAGTATTTTTTGGCGCAGTCTCCATATTCGCGCTTTCTACTCTGGAGTTTATGAATTTGCGGGCGGGATTGCGCCTCTTGTTTTTGGCGGCGCTTGTGGCGTCTCTTTTGATTCTTGCAGTCGTTAACTTTACCCTTGTGTGGGCGTTAGTCGGCGCATTCGCGCTGGTATTTTTGGTGTATCTTATTTCATTCAGACACCTGTCGCGCGCCGGCGTTGAAGATGTGCGCTCTGCGGTGGAACATAAAGAAGCTCCGATTGTTTCTTCTACTGTTGGCGTTCGGAAGATTCCTGTCATTTCTCTTTCCGTGTTTGTATGCTCAATCATTTTTATAATCGCCGCAGGACCGCTCGGCAATGCGATTTCAGGGCGGTTGAATATTGTCTCGTTTGAAGCGAGGCCATCCTTTGGCGCAACTATGGATGTGGCGCGGCAGACGCTTGCCGCAAGCCCATTTTTTGGAGCCGGTCCCAACCTCTTTGTGCGCCAATGGCTCCAGTTTAAGCCGCTCGGCGCGAACCAGACAATTTTCTGGAATACTGATTTCTCATCGGGAGTCGGTTTCCTTCCGACTATATTGGTGACTACAGGTCTTTTGGGCGCCGCGAGCTGGCTTTTGTTTCTTGCGGTGTATGCGTGGATGGGTTTTCGGTTTATTTTATCCGCATCTGCAGATAAAGTGGGCCGGTATCTGGTCGGCGCATCATTCCTTCCAGCGCTTTTTCTATGGTGCGTTTTGTTTCTCTACTCTTCTGGTTCGGTGATTCTAGTGCTTACATTTGCAATGACTGCCTTATCGCTCTCAGCGCTCTATGGAGCTGGTGTTTTGAAGGAACGAGTGGTTATGATTGCAAAAAATCCGGCCATTTCATTTGCGACCGTGCTCGTACTCATTCTGTTTTTGTTAGGTGATGTTGCATTTGCGTATGGCGTTGGCAACAGATTTGCATCAGCAGTGCTATATCTAAAAGGCGTTCGCGTTGCAAGTGAGAAAGATGCTCTAAATGAAGCGGAACGGCTGATTTCAAGCGCCGCAGAACGGTCTCCGGTAGATGCCTATTCGCGCGCGCTTACCGAAGTGTCGCTCGCGCGCATGAACGCGCTTCTTTCGTCAGGTAATGCGCAAAACGCAGATGCGACGCGCGAGGAGTTTCAACGAATGCTCGGTAGGGCGATTGAATACGGAAGAAGCGCCGTAGCGCTTAATGGCGGAAATTATGAAAATTGGCTCTCGTTGGGACGGGTGTACGAAGCCGTAGTGCCGCTTAAAATAAGTGGCGCGTACGATGGCGCGCGCGCCGCCTATGATGAGGCCTTGAAGCGCAATCCGAAAAGCCCCGCGATTTTCCTCACGATGTCTCGGCTTGAAGCGGCAAAAGGCGATGGCGCGCGCGCGCGCGAGTTCATTGGGCAATCCCTCCAAGCAAAGCAGAATTACACGGAGGCAATCTTTTTCCTTTCGCAATTGGAAGTTCAAGACGGCAATATCACTGCCGCAATCCAGTCGGTTGAAGCCGCGCTCGTGTTTGCGCCGAATGACCAAGTGCTTCGTTTCCAGCTTGGGCTTCTGAAATATAATGAAAAGGACTTCCGCGGATCCGCGGGTGCGTTTGAGCGCGCGGTTGCGCTCAATCAGAATTACGCGAATGCGCGGTATTTTCTTGGATTGTCGTATGAGCGGTTGAACCGCGACAAGGATGCAATCGCGCAGTTTGAATTGCTTGCAAAGACCAATCCGGATAATAAAGAAGTCGCGCTTATTTTGAGCAATCTCAAGGCGGGTAGACCAGTGTTTTCAAACGCAGAACCGCCTGTTGACGAAAAGCCGGAAAAACGCTCCGCGCTCCCCGTTAAAGAAAAAGATCGGGACGACGAATAATGGTAAAACGGCTTTTATCTTTTTTTCACAAGGATGTGCGCGGGCTTCATGAAGCAGCGTACCTTCTAGGTGCATTCGCGTTGCTCTCGCAAGCGCTCGCGCTCCTGCGCGACCGTTTGTTTGCCTCATCATTTGGCGCCGGCGAACTGCTTGACGCATACTTTGCAGCATTTCGCATCCCTGATTTGATTTTGGTTGGCGCCGCCTCTATGGTGTCCGCTTCAATTCTAATTCCGTTTTTGGTTGAGAAAATGGAAAAAGAAGAAGATGGCGGGAGACGATTTGTTGATAGCGTATTTTCCGCTTTTTTTTCCAGCATCGCCGCAGTGTCGCTCTTTGCGTTTTTCCTCACTCCATTTTTGGTGCGCGCTTTTTTCCCCGCCGCTCTCGTTTCCGAAGAATTTTTCAACACGACCGTCGCGTTGACGAAGATTATGCTCCTTCAGCCGATTTTCCTCGGTATCTCAAACTTATTTGGAAGCATTGTGCAGGCGCGCCGAAGGTTTTTTGTGTATGCCATCAGCCCATTACTCTACAATCTCGGCATTATTGTTGGAATCGTATTTTTGTACCCCCTGTTTGGCATATCAGGATTGGCGTGGGGTGTTGTTTTTGGCGCAGCGCTTCATATGGCGGTTCAGATTCCGGTTGTGGCGCGTGTAGGGCTTTTCCCGCGTTTTTCGTTTTCATGGCGGTTTTCTGAACTGCGCGGCATTGTTGCCGCGTCGCTACCGCGCACTATGGCACTCGGCGTATCAAATGTCGTAACCTTAGTGCTTTTGTCCATTGCTTCGTCTGTCGGCGCGGGTTCCATCGCGATTTTTACGCTTGCGTGGAATCTACAATCAGTGCCGCTTTCTATTGTCGGCGTTTCCTATTCGCTCGCCGCGTTTCCAACGCTCGTGCGGCTGTTTTCAAAAAGCAGTAACGGAGCGTTTTTGGAAGCCGTATCTACATCGCTCAAACATATTGCGTTTTGGTCGCTTCCCGCCATGGCGCTTTTTATTGTTTTGCGCGCGCAGATTGTTCGCGTGGTCTTGGGTGCAGGAGCATTCAGTTGGACGGATACGCGCCTGACTGCCGCCGCGCTCGCGCTCTTTGCGCTTTCCGTTGCGGCGCAGGGAATTATTTTGCTTTTGGTCCGCGCGTACTACGCGTCAGGAGAGACAAGCCGTCCCTTGTTAGTAAATGTGTTCTCCGGCGCACTGACTGTTGCGTTGGGGTATTGGCTCGCCGCATGGTTTTCGCACTCCAGCGCGTTTCGGTTTTTCATTGAAGCGCTCTTGCGCGTCACCGATGTTGCAGGAACGGGGGCGCTCGCACTTCCGCTCGCGTACTCGCTTGGCGCGCTCGTAAACCTCGCGCTGTTGTGGCGCCTGTTCTCAAAACGCTACGGCAGTTTGTGGCGCGCTTCGCGCCGGACTATCTTTGAAAGCATGGGCTCTTCGGTAATTGCTGGCGCAGTTGCATATGCAGGACTCAATCTTTTTGATAATGTATTTGATTTGGGTAGCGTTTTTGGCGTACTGATGCAAGGGCTCTTGGCTGGTGCGCTCGGCGTTGCCGCATGGGCGGCAGTGCTTTATGTACTTAAAAGCCGCGAACTTTCAGATGCATGGGCGACCGTGCATCACAAAATCTGGCGCGCCCGCCCCATTGCCCCAGACCCTGCTGAAAATCCAACATTGTAGTCCATCTCTTTTTTTCCTTCTTGTATAACGCGGGTGATGATAAGTTTTCCACCTGCCTGCGCAGGCAGGTTCTCAAATCTCGCCTCTTTAATAATGACGCGCTTGTTATTTTTTAAGAAATATGTCCCGACAGAACCGTCGTACGCGCGGATTCTGAGAAAGTTTTGATATGGGTCTCCAGCAAGGTCAAGAAGCCCATCTTTTTTGGTAATTTTTTTAGTATAGGTCGCTTTGCTCTCATCTTGAGGCACTGCTTTTATTTCTCCCGACATCCACTTCGGTATTGTCTCTGCGAGCAATTTTCCCCCTTCTTCTGCAAGCCGCTTTTTTAGTTTTTTTGCACCCGATGTTTGCGCTATCCCGCCTCCTCGGCGGGTCGCCGAAGAGGCGACAACATCGGGTGCCGATCTGACTTTCCAGTTTCCAGTTTCCAGTTTCCAGCTCGCCAGAGTTGGCCCATGGTCCATTTTTTCATCCATCAGCATAATCGTCACCCCGACTTCTTTTTCATCCGCCAGAATCTGACTTTCAATCGGCGATGCGCCGCGATATTTAGGAAGAAGCGACGGATGCACATTCAGCGCGCCTTTTTCCGGAATATCCAGAATTTCTTTTGGAATGATTTTTCCGTAGGACGCTACGACAAAACAATCTACTCTCATACTTTGTAGTATGGTAGCAAACTCTTGGCCCAATTTTTCCGGTTGGAGAGATTCAATCTTGTGTTCTTGCGCCCATAGTTTGACTGGCGGTGGAGTAAGCGCAAGCCCGCGGCCTTTGGGTCGGTCTGGTACAGTAACAATAAGCGCTGGAATTAGCCCTGATTTTTTCAGTTCTTCCAAAACCGCGCTGGAAAAGTCATCTGTGCCAAAAAAAACGAATTTAATCATAATGAAGAGAGTTTCTCCGGCGGAATATCAATAATATCAGTTGCTTTATCAATAAAAAGCACGCCGTTAAGATGGTCTACTTCGTGTTGGAATATTTGCGCGAGTAGACCGGATGCGCCTCGTGTGATTTTCTTTCCGTTTTCGTCATGTGCGCGGAGCGTGACTTTTGCGGCGCGCTTCACTTTCCCGTAGAGATAGCGAAGCGACAGACACCCTTCTTCAACCGTTTGCTTTTCTCGCGAGATTTTTGAGAGTACAGGATTAATGAACACAGCGTCAGACACAGCTTCTGCCGCGCGAGCGAGACGAGCGAGCACTTTTCCGGATACGATAAAAAGGCGTAGCGGCTCGCCAATTTGCGGGGCCGCAAGCGCAACGCCATCACTTTCTTTTGCGAGCGAGGCGCTCATCCCCGCGAGCATACGGCGCATTTTTTCTGTTTGTATATCAGACAGAAGCACTTCGCGCGCCACGCCGCGGAGCCGTTTTTCGTCTTTGACGATATGCACTGTATGTGTCGGCATACATATTATTATACCACGAATTACACACTGCTCACATCCCTCCCTCCGACTTCTGTCGGAGTACTCCCCTCAAGGGGAGATTACATCCTCCGTCCGCCTCAGACGGATACCTCCCTCAAGGGAGGATTTTTTGAGATAATAAATAATATTTATGCACTCCCGCCTTCCTTACAATAAAAAGCTAACGCCGCGCGCAAGAGAATTAAGAAAAAAAAGTATGCTCTCGGAGGTGTTATTGTGGGACAAATTTAAAAAGAAGAAATTGAACGGTTTGCAATTTTATCGGCAATTTCCCATTCACAATTACATTGTTGATTTTTATTGCAAAGAATTAAAATTGGCCGTAGAAATAGACGGTGCGATTCACCAAATAAAAAAGAAAGAAGACCAATTCAGACAGAGAGAACTTGAGTCATTCGGAGTTTCTTTTTTACGCTTTCAATCGTCTGAAGTTGAAAAAGATATTGAGAGCGTGCTCATGCGCATCAAAGACTTTTTCTCATAATTCCCCCCTGAGGGGGGTGACGAGGTCTTACGAGGCGGGGGATGTGTATGTTAGATTTATAGTCCGCAAACGCTTGACAGAGATATAGGATATGCTATACTGCTCGTAGCGTTCTTTAAATATACGCATCGGGTTGGCTCTCGAAAGGAAGCCGTTGGTGAACCTGAACAAAAAATCAAAAATTGATCATATGTCTCGAAAATCTGATATGCTGAGGCGGATTTCTAAAAATTCCGGATTTCTTGAGCCAAGTAAACACAAGAATCTTAGAATATTCCACAGGGTCAAGAAGACTGGAATCATTACCGAAGTAAGCATGGTTGGAAGGGAAAATCTCACACGACCACTCGGATGTTTGTCGGCATCATTTTTAACGCAAGACGGAAAAACCGAAGTTTTCCAGACAAAATTGAGACGAGGGATTAAACTTCGTGCTGGTCAACATGTGGCAATTTGGACTCTGGAGCTTCATGCTTCTGCGTGGGACTACCAATTCAATGTCGTGCGTATCGATGTTGATGGGCAAACCGTTTATCGGTGGAGTCCAAAAGAAGTCCTTTATAGTTATGCTCGGTGCTGAAAATCTAGCAATGAGAACCGCGATCTGAAATATGGTCGCGGGTTTTTTTCTTTGAATATGTTCTTTAATCCCCCTTTGAAGGGGGCACTCGCCGATACGGCGAGGGGGGATGTTGTTTTTTTGTATCTTTGAGTACCCCGAAAAACTTTTTGCTGAAACTATTAGATTTTTCGCACTGCCCATAAAGCCAGTAGAGGTCGGCTTCTTTCAAGTGCCGCACAAGTCCATTTATTTGCCCCCACGATGCGGATTTCCACTTCGTGCCTATTCGTTCGGCGTTGATTTTGTCGGTAAATCTTTGGATAAGCTCTTGCCGCTCGCTCGCGCCTCGCGGCGTCTCCGCGCGTTTTTTCTTCAGTTGTTCCAAGTATGTTTTTGGAATGTCCATAGCAAAAGTATATCGTGATTTACAAAGCCGCGCGCGAGCCGTACAATACGATTCCTATGGCGGATGATTTCTTTATCGTACAAGGGCTTGGAGGCAAACGTTCGCTTTCTGGCGAGCTCCCTGTACGCGGCTCAAAGAACGCGGCGCTTCCGGCAATGGCATCTTCGCTTCTGTTTGACGGACCGCTGACGCTTTCAAACATTCCGTTAATTGGCGATGTGGAAGTGATGGGAGAGATGTTGGAAGAACTCGGCGCTGAAGTAAAGCGCAACAGTAATGGTGATTTAGTTATAGATGCTCAACCAGTACGCGCAACTTCGCTTCCACGCGAGCTCGCGAAGCAGATGCGCGCGTCCGTGATTCTTGCTGGTCCTTTGCTCGCGCGGTTTGGAGAAATTGCGTTTCCGCATCCCGGCGGGTGCGTGATAGGTGCTCGGCCTATTGACCTTTTTTTGGAAGGGTTTCAGAAAATGGGTGCAGAGTATGAAGAGGCGGATTCTGTATACCGCCTCCGCGCGCCGAAAACCGGTTTGCGCGGGGCGGATATTTTCTTTCGCCAGCCGACGGTAACTGGCACCGAGACCTTACTCCTTGCGGCGACGCGCGCGCATGGAAAGACGCTGTTACGCAATGCGGCGATGGAGCCGGAGGTAGTATTTTTGGCGGAACTGTTGCGCGCCTCCGGCGCGCATATAAAAGGAGAGGGAACGCCGACAATTGAAATTATCGGGACAGAGAAACTACTTCGCCTGCCTGCGCAGGCAGGCGCGCCGCGAAAAAGCATTGCTGTTATTCCAGACCGAATTGAAACAGGAAGCTTTTTGATTCTTGGGGCGCTTGCGGGCAAAGACATTTCCATCACGCACTGCGAGCCGGAACATATACGGATTTTAATTGAATTATTGCGCACGGCGGGGGTGAATGTTGAAGCGGGAAAGGACTCGCTCCTAGTGCGCGCGCCCATTAAGAAAGGAACGGCATACAAAAGTTTTGGAATTAAGACACACGAATACCCGGGATTTCCAACCGATTTGCAGGCGCCCGCTACGGTGTTTCTTACGCAAGCGCATGGCGAGGCGCTAGTGCACGAAACAATTTTTGACGGTCGTCTCGCATACACCAAAGACCTGGTGGCAATGGGCGCTGATATCGCGCTGTGGGACGCGCATCGGGCAAGCGTCAAAGGCCCCACCCCGCTTCGTGGGAGAGAATTGCACGGGCCTGATTTGCGCGCCGGTCTTGCGTACTTGATTGCCGCGATTGTGGCGCGCGGGAAATCGGTTATTTACAACGCGCAATTGATTGACCGAGGGTATGAGCGGATAGAGGAACGGCTAAAAAAAATCGGTGTTATGATAGAGCGCGTCAGCAACTGATATGAGTATTTTCACTAAAAAATTGGGAATTGATTTGGGAACAGCGAACACACTCGTGTTCGTGCCAGGCAAAGGCATCGTGCTGAATGAGCCATCGGTGGTTGCCGTGTCAAAAGACGAAAACAAAATTCTCGCGGTTGGCGTTGAGGCAAAACATATGGTGGGGCGGACGCCGGATTCAATAATCGCGTACCGACCGCTCAAAGACGGCGTGATTGCTGATTATCGCGTAACTGAGGCAATGCTTCGCTACTTTATTGCAAAAGCGCTGGGGCCGTGGAATATCTGGAAGCCGGAGGTGATGGTATCGGTGCCGGCTGGCGTTACCTCAACCGAGCGCCGCGCCGTGATTGAAGCCGCGATGCGCGCTGGTGCGAAAAACGCGTTTGTGGTGAAGGAACCGGTACTTGCCGCAATTGGGGCGGGCATCCC
>VMFZ01000009.1 GCA_007376285.1 Parcubacteria group bacterium Gr01-1014_17 | reverse complement strand
CGGAGACTCGCTCGGTGAAAATACAATACCGGTGAAGATGCCGGTTACCTGCAGTTAGACGAAAAGACCCCGGAAGCTTTACTGTATCTTGGTATTGCCTGCATTTTTTTGATGCGTAGCGTAGGCGGTAGGATTTGAAGTCCCGCTCTCGGGCGGGATGGATCCGTCGATGAAACACCGCTCTTTAAAAATATGCATGCTAACCTCGCGCGCCAAACGCGTGAGAGACAGTACCTGGGGGGCAGTTTTAGTGGGGCGCTATCCTTGAGGGTGCGATTCGTTCGTGCCTTCAAGCCATGGCGCCTCCAAGGAGTAATCCTAAAACAAACAAATATAAAGGGTGCTTTGTGTAAAAAACAAAGTAGGCAAATCAGCTATATGCTGGGAAATCCGAGTATCTTCAAGTACGAGCAATCGTAAAAATCTTGAAGTGCGGATAATCAGCAGGAAACTGCAATATCTCAAGAAGGAGATAAAATTATGGCAAATATAACAAAGAAAAAACGGGAAATAGTACTTAGAAAACAAGTCAACTCAATGACTAGTATTAAAAGGCTACGGAAAACTCTTATCGATACCAGTCTTAGGTATTTTAGATTGCGCGATCGTATCAGGAGATTCAAAGATACTTTTCCGGAGTACAAAATTTCTATCTACTAATTCTTTTTTTATCACAGATAACCGAGACTGCAAATCGGTTATCTCTTTCTTGAGGTGTTGCAGACTCCTCAGAGACTACACGCTGATGCTCTGCGAAAGCGGAGAATGATATAGTCCGACCTGCATAGCGATATGCAGAGGCAGGCAGAAATGCCCTGTCCGCAACTTTATGTTGCGTAACAATGATGTTTAAAAAGTAACAAAGGAGCCCATCAAGGTCAGCTAGGCGCGAATGGAAACCGTGCCGATAGTGCAATGGCAAAAGCTGGCTTAACTGTGAGGCGTCAGAGCCGAGCAGACGCGAAAGCGGGGCATAGTGAACCGATGGTACGCGTTAGACGCGGCCAGAGATCATCTGCTAAAAGCTACTCCGGGGATGGGTCCTGAAATAAGGACCTTGTTGTCCCTTCTACCAGTAATGGTAGAATTAGTATGCGGCTTATAACGGTGGAGCGAGAATCGGTCTTTCCTCGAAAGAGGTTTTCGTATTCTTGTAATACCGTGGGAAGTCGAGAGGACTTGATGAAGTTAAATAAACGACAAAAAGCAATTATTGTAGGCTCAATTTTAGGCGATGCGTATGTGCAAGCAACTGGAAAAAAGAATGCACGCCTTAGATATGAGCATGGAGGAAAACAAAAATCTTATCTTTTTTGGAAGGTAAAAGAATTACAGCCGTTATTCAATGGAACTCCGCGATATTTGGAGCGAAAGCACCCGATAAGCGGCGAGACCTATTCTTACTGGAGACATCAAAGTTTCAGTAATGAATTGCTTGGATACTGGCGGAAATTCTTTTATCCACATGGAATTAAATGTATTCCTAAAACACTGGCATTTGTATTGTATTTTTCTCCGAAAAAAACGGAGAGATTACATAAAATTATTTCTCCATTTATGTTGCCTATGTTTGCGTATAAACTTTGTCATAACTCTCTGACCCCGTAACGACTTTGCCCCTCATGGGCAGGATAGCGGATGCTCCGTCTTGAGACGGAATCACACCGCTATAAGACGCCGCCTCCAGCCGTAAAAATTACGGCTGGATGAAGATATAGTCTAATTATCGAAAGATAAATTGAACAGGCTAGTTCCGCCTAAGAGTCCTAATCGGCGGCGGAGTTCGGCACCTTAACACATCGGGGTGCCTAGAGGAGCAATCCTCTACAAAAACAAATTGGCTATAACGGTGAACTCCATACAAAAGCCGCCACGAAAGTGGTAAAATATATGTATGGACAATGCCGTGGGAAGATTAACTCAATTTCAGAGGTCACTCATTGTAGGAACCATACTCGGTGACGGGTATGTGCGAATTGTTCCTGGACGAAAAAATGCATTTCTTGAAATCAATCACTCATATTCACAGCGTGAATATGTAAAATGGAAATATGAAATGCTGAAAAATATCGTTCGGGGAATGCCGAAACTCCGAAGGGGCAACGGCAAGAGACTCGCCTACCGTTTCTATACTCGTGCACTTCCAGAAATAACAGAGTTGTATCAAAACTTCTATCAAAGTGGGACAAAAATCGTTCCGTTACTGAAATTAGATTCAGTCATACTCGCAATATGGTATATGGATGACGGCAGTAGATGCCGTTCTTCCGATGTTTATCTCAATACACAACAATTCAGCATTGCAGACCAAGAAAAGATTCTAAAGATGCTTGATGATATTGGGTTAAAAGCATCTCTAAACAGAGATAAAACATATTGGCGAATTCGATTCAAGAAAATCAGTATTCCTCTGTTGATAGAAAAAATACAACCGTACATAATACCTTCTATGTATTATAAAATTGGGTTAAAACCCGTAGAGACTACACGCCAATCTCCCGATTTAATCGGGATGAAGACATAGTCCGATCCTGCGAGTAATCGCAGAAAAATCCGACAGCGATGTCGGCTTAAATTAGGGTCGCTTCCAATGTAAATTGGAATGCAAAAACTGGCTAATAACGGTGAACTCCTATTATTTGAAACTCAGATATAATAGGACAATACCGTGGGAAGTCGGGTAACTAATTTATGCAATTAGCAAAGAGACAACACGCCATCATTACAGGCACACTGCTTGGTGATGGATGCTTGGAACGAAATGGAAATTTTGTCCGTTTGCGTTTGGAGCACGGGATTTCCCAAAAATCCTATCTCTTTTGGAAGCACAAAGAATTGAAGAATATTACTGGTTCGGTAATGGAGTTACATGCCTATCATAAAGTTAACAAGTGTTTTTATGATAGTGTCCGCGTGTATACGCATACCGACCCTGTGTTTGAGCAATATTGGACTGCCTTCTATCAGAACAAAAAGAAGGTGATTCCATCAAACATCCGCACTCTTTTGAAAGATCCGTTATCTGTGGCCGTATGGTTTATGGATGACGGATATAAAAGGAATGATTGTAATGCGCTTCGATTGGGCACTGATTCATTTACCAAAAATGAACAGGGTGTGCTTCGGTCAGTTCTGAAAAAGAATTTCAAGATTGATGCTACCTTGCATAAAAAAGGAAAGTACTGGAATCTATACATCCCTCAAAAGGAGGCAATAAGATTTGTTAAACTTATAAAACCGTTTATCATCCCAGAACTAACTTACAAGATTACCTTGACCCCGTAACGACTGAGTCCTTATGGACGAGATAGCGATGTAACAATCGCCATAATACGCTAGTCCCCATCGTTATCAGATGGGTGAAGATATAGTCTATACACATAGTAATATGTGAATAATATGCAACTTATCCCGGGGCTGGAGAAGGTCCCAAGGGTATGGCTGTTCGCCATTTAAAAAGTTACGTGAGCTGGGTTCAGACCGTCGTGAGACAGGTTGGTCTCCTATCTACTGCAGGCGCAGATTCTTGAGGGGAGTCATTTTTAGTAAAGTATTGCTACTTCGTAGAGTAATCTACGATGACAATGCGGCTAATAACGGTGAAATCTTAATTGTTTTCGGTCTGTTGATAACTGTTGTTTTGAATGGTTCAAAAGCAATGGTACAATTTACTTGAGGACCAGAAATAATTAAGACAATACCGTGGGAAGTCGATCTAAAATTGATCTTGCATATATCGCTGGTTTTCTCGATGGAGATGGAAGCTTAATGCTCCAGATCAAAAAGAGAAAAGACGGGCGATTGAAAAAGAGATTTATGTGCACCGTATGTTTTTATCAAGACACACGGCATGAGCGCGATCTCTATTGGATTCGCGAAAAAATTGGAATCGGATATGTTTCTCGCAGAAATGACGGAATGACCGAACTGCGAGTGAATGGATTCAAACAAGTGCGAAATATTTTACACGCACTGATTCCGTTTATTCGATTTAAAAAATTGCAAGCGAAGGCGCTCTATTCCGCCGCTCATTTATTGAGTAATACGGAATTAAAACGCCTTACTAAACGGCAATTAACGCGAATACTTAATTTTATTCTTGTAATTCAGAGTGAAAATTATGTGACGAAGCGCAAAAAAACAAGAAAAGAATTATGCAGGATTTTAGATTTGACCCCGTAACGACTGAGTCCGAAAGGACGAGATAGCGATGTAACAGTTGCTATAATACGCCGATACCCGAATCCTATTACGATATGTCGTAGTAGGAAGGGTGAAGATATAGTCTGCACACATAGTGATATGTGAATATGTGACGAGAGGACCAAAATGAACGGACCTCTGGTGTACCGGCTGTCCTGCCAAGGGCATCGTCGGGTAGCTATGTTCGGAACGGATAACCGCTGAAAGCATCTAAGCGGGAAGCCAACCCCAAGATAAGGAATCGTTATAAGGCCCGTGAGAGATTATCACGTTGATAGGCGCTAGGTGTACGCGCAGCAATGCGTTTAGCCAAGGCGTACTAATCGGCCGATCCCTCTTTGGAAACAAGTAACCCTTTAGTTCTGCTTTTTACCATTGATTTTTTTGTATCGAGTATTATGCGTTGGTGATTCGACGCGGTGGCAACACCTCTTCCCATTCCGAACAGAGCAGTTAAGCACCGTAGTGGCGATGGTACCCCGCGCAAGCGTGGGAGAGTAGCTAGTCGCCAACACAAAGTACTTGATATACACTATCCTCATGCTCTCATGGGCACGGAAAAGACAACTTGCGTACGGGGGAATTGTCGCGCTGTTTTTTGTGTTGGTTATCGGCGCGCCGTTTTTTGCGCGCACCATCCGCGGGCCGTCGTGCATTGACGGGCGGCAGAATGGCTCTGAAACCGGCGCGGACTGCGGCGGCGCTTGCGCGCTCTTGTGTCCGAATACTGCGGCGGAGCCGCGCACGATTTGGCAGCGCGTTTTTCCTGAAGGCGGCGGCATTGCAAGCGCAGTGTTGTATGCAGAAAATCCAAACAAAAACGCCGGCGCGTTTGACGCGCCGTATCAAGTAAAGGTCTATGATTCCGCGGGGATTTTGGTTGCGGAAAAGCGTGTAACAGCGCTCATTCCTTCCAACGGCACCTTTGCCGTGTTTGCTCCAAATCTTTTTGTCGGTGAGCGTGTTCCGGTCCGCGCGTCGTTTGAGCGAACCGCGCTCATTTCGTGGCATCGCAATGTGTTGCCTTTGGACGCAGTGCGCGTGGAGCGTCTACAATTTTCGCTCATTCCACAGCCGCGCGTTCAAGCAGAAATAGCAACAACATTGAAAAATCCAGTTAACGCAACCGCGATTGCGATTTTGTACGATGAGGATGGAAACGCAGTGGGCGCATCGCAGACAATAGCGGAGCAGGTTCGCGCGGGCGCTAACACGCCGATTTCGTTCGTATGGCGCGCGCCGTTTGCGCGCACACCAGTGCGCGCTGAAGTATTGGCCGCGGCACACGCCGTCCGCTAATTTGTATGCGTAAAGAATCCTCAATAGATTGGATTCTCTTTGGTGCAACGATTCCGCTCGCGCTCGCAGGACTCTCTGTCTTGGCTTCGTTTGGCGGAGATGAGCGTTTTTTCTCTCGGCAGATTATTTGGCTCTGCATTTCAATCGCCGCTTTTTTCGCCGCCTCTTTCATTGATTGGCGTTTTTTTCGCCGAACGCGTTTCGCGTTCGGCGCATATCTCACCTCCATTGTGCTTTTATCTGTGGTTGCATTTTCCGGCGCGACGGTGAAAGGCGCACAAAGCTGGTTTGACTTCGGCGCATTTTCTTTCCAACCCGCCGAGTTTGCGAAGCTTGCGTTGATTATTCTACTCGCAAAATATTTTTCGCGACGGCACATTGAAATTGCGCATATTCGGCACATCGTCGTGTCTGGCGCGTATGCGCTCATGCCGTTCGGGCTTCTTTTAATTCAGCCGGATTTCGGTTCCGCCGTCATTGTGTTTCTAATATGGCTCGGTATGGTATCGCTGTCAGGTATTTCCAAAAAACATCTTGCGTTAGTATTTGCGCTCGGCATCGCGGTTTTCGCGGGATTGTGGATTTTCGTATTTTCGGACTACCAGAAAGCGCGTGTGATTAATTTTATCCATCCGCTCGCGGATGTGCGGGGGAGCGGGTACAACGCGCTCCAGTCAATGATTGCCGTGGGCTCCGGCGAGGCGTTCGGTAAGGGAGTTGGGTACGGCACGCAGTCGCGCCTCAAGTTTCTCCCAGAATATCAGACCGACTTTTCATTTGCCGCATTTGCCGAGGAGTGGGGGTTTGCCGGAGCGCTCGCCCTCTTCGCGCTTTATGGCGTCGTAATGTGGCGTCTGCTTGTTGCCGCGTATACAGGCGCGACTAACTTTGAAACGCTCTTTGCGCTTGGAGTTTCCGTATTTTTCACCGCGCACTTTTTGGTAAATATCGGTATGAATATCGGATTACTTCCAGTTACCGGTGTAACGCTCCCGTTCCTTTCCTACGGCGGCACGCACCTCTTGATGGAGTTTGTCTCGCTAGGAATTATTATGGGGCTTCGTCGCCACGCGCGCTCGGCGCAGAAGGAGTTGGTGCAAAACGAGTTTGTTGGGGTGGTGTGAGTTTTCCCTTCTCGCCCTTTTCTAAAGGGGGAGAACAAAGAGGGGGTCTCCCACCCCTCCGCCTCGCGGACTCGGCACCTCCCCTTATGTTAAGGGCAGGATTGAAGAAGATACGGCTCAAAACAAGGGTTTTCTGACAATCCCCCCACTGCTATTGACTTCTAGAATGGGGTATGCTATACTATATATAGAAAGGACAGAAGTTTTCTGTGGGATGTGCTAATTCTTCCAAAACTCTGCGATCGCACGAAAGTGGAAGAATGTATTTCATCCTACGAATCATATACCACAAGCGTCTTTACGAGCATCTTCTCAAACCCGAACTCGCTCAACACTTTTTGTTTGAGCGCGACGCCAAAGGCGTCGCGTTTTTTGTGATTCGTCATAAGAAAGCGGAGCGCGTCAGCAATTTCTTTTTCGCGCTTCGCGCGGAGAAGTATGCCGGATTGCATATCGTCAATAATATCCGAAATACCGCCGACATTTGTTGCGACGACTGGAACACACGCCACGCCCGCTTCCAGCAAAGCATACGGCAGACCTTCTTTGAGTGATGGTAAAAGAAAAATATCTGCGCCAGAAAGTAATGTTCTCGCATCAGGAATAAATCCAGCAAGGCGCGCAATTACAGACAGGTTGTTTTCTAAAATGATTTTTTCAAGCGCGGAGCGCAGTTCGCCTTCGCCGATAATCACATACTGGAATGGCGGTAAATCCTTTTCGTGCGCAAGTGTCGCAACCGCGCGGAGCGCGTACGCGAGTCCTTTGTTTTTTGTAAGTTCCGCGATGGTAACGATAAGTATTGTATCTGGGCGCGCGTTTGGGATGAGTGTTGTTCGCGCTTCATTTCTCTCAATCGTAGAGAACGGTTTTATTCCGTTATGAATTAGCCGTATTTTTTTCTTCACAAACCAAAGTTGTCGCCCCAACTTTTCATCAGCGCGGCAAATTACAATAACTGTATGCGAAAGGAGCGCCGTGAGCCACGAGAGCAAAAATATCGCCGCGCGCTCTATAAACTGGCGCTGTTCGTTGAACGGCCAGCCGTGGACAGTGAAAATGATTTTAATAAAGTGCTGTTGTAAGCGTGCGGCCAATGCGCCGAGACCTGCCGCTTTAGAACTGTTTAAATGCAAAATATCAGGTTGCTCTGTTTTTAGGAGTCGGAAAATTTCTTGGAATGTCCCGATATCTGCAAAACTGATATCGGGACCCAAAGACGGAACGCGCTCGCACCGCACTCCGGCAATTTTTAATTTTTCAGAAAGCGCGTTTCCATCACCATTCGTGGTTCGACTTTGCTCACCACAAGCAACCACCGCCTCAAATCTTTCTTTTGGCAATGCAGTCGCCAAGTCAAACACATACCGCTGTGCGCCGCCCCAATTTCCCTTGGTAACAAGGAACAAAACCTTCTTTTTTGCCGTTGTATTCATTAGGTTTTTTAATTATACTACTCCTCGTGGTGAGCACAGTCGAACCACTGTTATATGAATATCTTCAATAGACGGGAACACATCGCACTTCTTTTGGGCGACATCCTCGTTTTCGCGGCGAGCTTATGGCTGACGCTCCTTTTTCGCTACGCCGCGCTTCCAGAGCGCGGCCTTTTTACCGAACACCTCTTTCCGTTCCTGTTTTTGTTCGTACTCTGGATTGTCGTATTTTTTATTGCCGGACTCTATGAAAAACAGACCGTTATTCTCCACCACCGCCTGCCGCATCTTCTGTTCAATACCTTACTCTTAAACAGCGTGCTTGCGGTGGTCTTTTTTTACTTTCTTCCGGTCTTTGAGATTACGCCGAAAGGCAGCTTGTTTTTGTACCTCGTCATTTCGTTTCCTCTGATGCTCTTGTGGCGGATTTATGGAAGCGCTGTGCTCTCTCCATGGAAGCGCGAAAAGGCGATTGCAATAGGTGAAGGCGAAGAGTTAAAAGAGCTCATTACTGAAGTAAACAATAACTGGCACTATAACATTTCATTCGTTTCTTCTGTGGATGCGAAAGACCTAGGCAGTATGGATTTCAAGGAGGAGATTGTGAAGCGTGTGTATGCGGAAGGAATCTATCTCATCGCCGTTGATTTGCGGAGCGACAAGGTTCTGCCCGTACTTCCGCATCTCTATAACCTCATTTTTTCCGGCGTGCGCTTCATAGATATGCACAAGATTTACGAAGAAATGTTTAACCGAATTCCCTTGTCGCTCGTGCGCTACAATTGGTTTTTGGAAAATGTATCTACCGCGCCGAATATTACTTACGATACGCTAAAGCGCCTAATGGACATTGCGATTGCGGCTGTACTCGGCGCGTTCTCGCTCATTTTGTACCCGTTTGTATTTTTAGCTATGCTTTTTGACGACCGCGGGCCGTTTTTCATCGTGCAAGAGCGAATAGGGAAGGGTGGGAAAATTATTAAGACCTTGAAGTTTCGCAGTATGCGCGTCGCGTCGGGAGGAGGCCCTGCGGAAATTACACGCGTTGGGAAGGTTTTGCGCGCGACGCGCATAGACGAACTCCCGCAACTTTGGAATGTCTTGCGTGGTGACCTTTCGCTGATCGGGCCGCGCCCAGAATTACCCGAGCTCGTACGCCTCTACGAAAAAGAGATTCCATATTACAACATTCGGCACCTTATAAAACCCGGGCTTTCCGGCTGGGCGCAGTTGTATCACGAGAACCACCCGCACTACCGCGCGAATGTGTCGGAAACAAAAGTAAAACTCTCCTACGATTTGTATTACATCAAAAACCACTCGTTCTTTTTGGATGTAAAAATTGCGCTCAAAACAATCAAGGTGCTTCTGTCGCGGAGTGGGGTGTAATAAATAAACGGCTCTACAGAGCCGTATTTTAGCTATCCACACAAAGAAAGTGAAGAAACGCTTGACAGGGTTTTTGGGTATGCTATACTGAAAGCGTTAGGGTGGTCGTTTCGCGGATTACCTTGGCGCGTTGCGAAAGCAACAAAAGTAGCAGCGATAGTTCTTGCAGAGTTGCGTTGATTGATTTGCAAGAATGAAAAGCCCAATCCCATTCCTCAAGCAAAGCCTGAGCACTGCTAAGATCCTGAAGGGATGACAAAACTGCTCTTACTGGAACGACGGTTTCAGGAAAAACGTCCAAGATGAATGACGAAAAACTTACCACCACCTCAAGCTTGCTTGAGGTGTTTTTTTATCCAAGTATTTTGCAAAATACTGGAATAGATAGCAGAGGCACCAGATGTTTGCCGCCCATCAACATCTGGTGCCGACGGGACATTCTCCCAACTAAACGCTATAGCAGATAATTGGAATAGGTTAGTTTTCTTGATTCTTTTGAGCAGTTTCGGTAGTATGCAGGACTATGTGGAAGTATCGGGTAACAGCTCTGATAATTTTTGTGACTGCCGCGCTGGTTGGTTTTTTTGTGTACAAAAGCGAAATGAGCGACGGGCGGTTTGCGTTTCGGCTTGGACTTGATTTGAAAAGCGGAGCGCACCTCGTGTATCGCGCGGACACGAAATCTATTCCTTCTGGAGAAGTAACAAATGCGATGAAAGCGCTCCGCGATGTGGTGGAGCGGCGCGTGAACCTTTTCGGTGTGTCCGAGCCGCTCGTGCAGGTTGAGCGCGGCGGCGCCTTCGGCGGTGGCGACAACCGCTTGATTGTGGAACTCCCTGGCATTACGGATGTGAAAGAAGCCGCCGCGCAAATCGGCAAGACGCCGCTTTTGGAATTTAAATTGATGAAAGATACGACGGGCATACCGCAAGAGGAATTAGAAAAGAAAACCGCAGAAGAATTGTTTGTAGACACAGGACTCACAGGGCGGTTGGTAAGCCGCGCTACGATTTCATTCAACCAGACGACGGGCGAGCCAGTCGTGGTGCTCGCGTGGATGAGCGAAGGTGAAAAGCTTTTTGCAAAACTCACAAAAGAAAATGTGGGGAAGACGCTTGGGATTTTCTTGGACGGAACGCCCATTTCACTTCCGGTGATTCGCGAAGAGATTGCAAGCGGCAGTACTGAGATTTCCGGTAATTTCAACATTGAAGAAGCGCGCACGCTGGTGCGCGACTTGAACTACGGCGCGCTTCCGGTTCCTGTGTCGCTCGCATCGGTACAAACCATTGGCGCATCGCTCGGCACCGAAGCGGTAACCGCCGGCATGCGCGCGGGGCTTTGGGCGTTTCTGGTGATTGCCGTATTTTTGGTATTCTGGTACCGCTTGCCCGGGCTCCTCGCAACGTTTGCGCTCGGGGCGTATGTTGCGCTCAACCTCGCAATTTTTAAATTGATTCCGGTTACACTTACTGCCGCGGGCATTGCTGGGTTCGTGCTCTCTATGGGTATGGCGGTAGACGCGAACATTCTTATTTTCGCTCGGCTTAAAGAAGAATTGCGCAAAGGCAAGCATATTGCGGATGCGCTCAAAGAAGGTTTCGCGCGCGCGTGGCCATCTATCCGCGATTCAAACACCTCTAGCATCATCACCGCCGTGATTTTGTATTATTTCGCCGCAACACCAGTGGTGCGCGGGTTCGCGCTTGTGTTCGGTCTCGGCGTCATCGTCAGTATGTTTACGGCAATCACCGCATCGCGGATGTTTCTATACGCACTCGGCACGCAGAACAATGGAAGTGTTGCGCGATTTTTGTTCGGAAGCGGAATTAAATAAATTGTATGTATATAATCACTCACCGAAAACTTTTCTATATCCTCTCCGGCATTTTGGTTGTCGCATCTTTCGCCACGCTTTTGCTGTTGGGCTTGAACCTGGGCATTGATTTTAAGGGCGGCGCGCTTTTGGAAGTTGGCTATGCGGACAGCCGTCCGGAAAAAGCAGAAATTGAAAAAACACTTGCGTCGATTGACGCGTACGCATCAGTACGCCCCGTTGGAGAGAGTGGTTTTATTATCCGTTTGCGAGAGCTTACGGAAGACGAACATCGCGCGCTTTTGACGGCGCTTTCATTTGGCGGCGCGCACCAAGCGGCCGAAGTTCGTTTTGATTCAATCGGACCTCTGCTCGGCCGCGAAGCGGCGCTGAAGTCGCTCTTGGCGATTGCACTCGTGATTATCTGCATCGTGCTTTTTATCACCTTTGCGTTTCGGAAGGTCTCGGAGCCGGTTTCGTCGTGGAAATACGGCGTGATTACGATCGTTGCACTTTTGCACGATGTATTGATTCCAGTCGGTGTGTTTGCCTACCTTGGACATAGTGCGGGAGTGGAATTGGATACGCTATTTGTCACCGCGCTTCTCGTGGTGCTTGGATTTTCGGTGCACGACACGATTGTGGTGTTTGACCGCGTGCGTGAGAACTTGCGGCTGGCTCGTGAGAACCGCAGCCAAGAAAGTTTTGATGTAATTGTAGGAAAGAGCGTATCGCAGACAGTTACGCGCTCGGTGAACACTTCTCTCACGACGATTATCGCGCTCGTTGTTTTGTATTTTGTTGGGCCTGTCTCCACGCAGTATTTTTCCCTCGCGCTCATTATCGGCATCATCGCCGGCACCTATTCCTCTATCTGCATCGCTTCGCCGCTCCTCGTGACTGTGGAGAAGTGGCGGGCACGGAGTTGACTTGTTTTTCTATACCTATATACTGACATATACGCCCTTTTGAGGGGCGCGTTCGTTGACAATTGAATGTTAAATATTGAGAACATCCCGACGAGATGTCGGGATTAAGTGCAAGTTATGTAAATTCCTAGTGATTAAGTATTTTGATTTATTTGTTTTACAAATTTTTTGTGGACAGATTTTAATTTAGAGTTTGATCCTAGCTCAGGATGAACGCTGGCGGCGTGGATAAGGCATGCAAGTCAAACGCTGGAAGCTGGACACTGGAGACTAGAAGCTGGAAAGAGTAAAATATGTTCTATGAAAAGTTTTCGAGATCTTGAGGTATATAATCGGGCGAGCAATATCTTTCCGAAGATATACAAAATGGTCAGATTATGGAATACGATTGACCAGAGAGAAATCGGAAGTCAAATCATACGAGCGGCAAATTCAATTCATGCGAATATCGCGGAAGGGTGCGGTAAATCCCCCGCAGATTTCAAAAGATATTTAGGTAATTCAATTGGTTCTTGTGATGAAATGCACAGTCATTTAAAAGATGTAAAGAATGTAGGTCTCATCACGAATGCTTTATTTGACGACTTGGTATCGGAATATACCATTATCGGCAAGCAATTGAATAGATTAAAGCAGAATTGGAAGTAATTTTCTTTCCAGTTATCTAGCATCTAGCGTCCAGCCTCTAGAGTGGCAGACGAGGCAGTAATAAGTAGGAACCTCCCCAGAAGTCAGGCATAGCTCGCCGAAAGGCGAGGTAATTCCTGATAGTGTCGCCGATGAGGCGACTAAAGTCGCAAGACGCTTCTGGAAGGGCCTATTCAGTATCAGCTAGTTGGTAGGGTAACGGCCTACCAAGGCTATGACGCTTAGGGGACCTGAGAGGGTGACCCCCGCCGATGGGACTGCGAACGGCCCATACATCTACGGATGGCAGCAGCCGAGAATATTCGACAATGCGCGAAAGCGTGATCGAGCGACGCCGCGTGGAGGACGAAGCCCTTCGGGGTGTAAACTTCTTTTGCGGACTACAAAGTTTATTGATGAGTTCGAGAATAAGGGGCTACTAACTCTGTGCCAGCAGTAGCGGTAATACAGAGGCCCCGAGCGTTATCCGGAATCACTGGGCGTAAAGGGTGCGTAGGCGGTCCCGTTAGTCTTGCGTTAAATTCTTCGGCTTAACCGAAGGCATGCGCGGGAAACGGCGGGACTGGAGGATGCAAGAGGCAAGTGGAACTCACGGTGTAGGGGTGAAATCCGTTGATATCGTGGGGAACGCCAAAAGCGAAGGCAGCTTGCTGGTGCATTTCTGACGCTGAAGCACGAAAGCGTGGGTAGCGAATGGGATGTGGCGTAGCTAACGCGTTAAATGAACCGCCTGGGTAGTACGGCCGCAAGGCTAAAACTCAAAGGAATAGACGGGGACTTGCACAAGCGGTGGATTGTGTGGTTTAATTCGATGGTAAGCGAAGAACCTTACCAGGGTTAGAAATCTAGGTGAAGACCAGTAGAAATATTGGTCGTCTCACAAGGACTCCTAGACAGGTGCTGCATGGCTGTCGTCAGTTCGTGATTTGAACTTAATTCGAATCCTTCCCGAGTAATCGGGAAGAAAAATCCAACTCATAACGGGGGAACCCTAAAAATAGTCGTGATATAATTACGGTTATATGGGCAATCCCGTGGGAAGTTTGGAAGTTCCAATAGTGCTTCGTGCGAGGAAAAGAATTTTTCTTTCCATGTCTCCGAGACAACGAGACATTCTTATCGGTGGCGTGTTAGGCGATGCCTACATTGCTCCGTGGGGAAAAATTCGCATAGAACATTCCGTTAAACAAAGCGAATATGTATACTGGAAACATACAGAATTAAAATCCCTTTGTTATGCGGGAGTACCAAGAGAAGTTACCCATCGGTATCGTGGAAAAAGTTATCGAGCGATATTTCTTCAGCTCCGGCAATTTTTCCGACCATGGCGGGCGATATTTTATGAAGGCAAACAGAAAATTTTCCCAAAAAATTTGTCGTTGAACCCTTTGTCGCTTGCGGTATGGTATATGGATGATGGTTGTTGGACTGGAAAGAAAGTTGTTATTTCCACAGAGAGTTTTAAAGGCGAGAGCATAAAAACTCTTCAAGACACATTAAAGAATCAGTTTGATCTTGATACCGTTGTCGGTAAAAACGGGAAATTAGTGATACGGAAAAAATCGCATATGATTTTTTCCCGTCTTATTTTTCCTCATATTATTCCAAGCATGAAGTACAAACTTCCAAACCCTGTAACGACTTGATCTGTAGAAAGATCGGAGTAAGAATTTTACATTCTTGCTAAATGTTGGCCCCTAATTCCGATATGCTATCGGAATGGGTGAAGGTATAGTCTAGCTTCTTAAGAAATTTTGAAGGTTAAGGAATTGTTCCCTTAAGTGGGGTAACGAACGCAACCCTCGTTGCCTGTTATATTTGTCAGGCGATACCGCCCACCCCAGAGGCTAGAAAGCTAGAAGCTAGATGGCTGGAAAGAACTTCCTTCCAGTTTCTAGTATCCAGTTTCCAGTTTCTAGGGTGGGAGGAAGGCGGGGATGACGCCAAGTCCGCATGGCCCTCTGATACCCTGGGCTACACACGCAATACAATGGCTACTACAACGCGTCGCGACGGGGCAACCCTGAGCTAATCGTTATAAAAGTAGCCCCAGTTCAGATTGAGGTCTGCAACTCGACCTCATGAAGTTGGAATCGCTAGTAATCGCGGGTCAGCAAACCGCGGTGAATACGTTCTCAAGTCTTGTACTCACCGCCCGTCAGGTTAGGGGAGCCGGGAATGCCCGAAATGCCGCT
>VMFZ01000028.1 GCA_007376285.1 Parcubacteria group bacterium Gr01-1014_17 | reverse complement strand
CCGTACGCCTTGCGCGCAATCGTCCCGTCTTTGAGGTGTGCCTCCTGTGCGCCCAATCGCATTGTTGCGCCATACTTTCCTTCTTCCATATGTTTTTTCTGCTCCGGCATAATATCTATGACCGGATGCGGCGTTTCTTTATTTATTTCCGTCGTGTTCGCTCCGACAAGCCCCACAACATTGCGTGCGTATTCTACGACCGCAAGCTGCATACCGTAGCAAAGCCCGAAATATGGAATTTTGTTTTCGCGCGCAAATTGAATTGCTTTGATTTTCCCTTCAATGCCGGTCTCGCCGAATCCACCTGGCACAATAACCCCATCATACTGTGCAAGCGATGCGACATCGCTTCCCTCTTTCTCGAAGTCCTTTGCGTTGAGCCATGTCAAAACCGCTTTCTTCCCTATTTTTGCCGCAGAATGTTTTACCGCTTCAATCACAGAAATATACGCATCGGAAAGTACAAAGTCGCCCGTATCAAAATATTTTCCGATGACAGCGATAGATAATTTTTCTTTTGCGGCTTTGCCGCGCGACACAAACTGTTTCCAACGCAGAAACCCGTCGCGGCGCACGCGGCTCTTTAAGTCCAACGCAGAAAGAATGAGTGCGGTGATATTATCTTTCTCAAAATTGAGCGGTACATCATAAATACTTTCAATGTCGGGTGCCGAGATAACCCGCTCTGCGTCAGTGTTGCACCAAATCGCGAGCTTTTCCTTTCGCTTTTCATCAAGCGGCACAGGGCCGCGCGCAACGATAAAATCCGGCTGGATGCCGTAAGAATTAAGCAGGCGCACTGCGTTTTGCGTCGGCTTCGTTTTCATTTCGCCAAGCGTGCTCGGTACCGGCAAAAACGAAACGAGAATAAACAGGACATCCGCGCGATTCTTGAGCCACAGCCGCCGCGCCGCTTCCAGAAACATAATGTTCTGATAGTCGCCGACGGTTCCGCCGATTTCAATGACGGAAATGTGCGAGCTGCTTGCTTCCGCGGAGCGGTCAATACGGCGCAAAATCTCGTTTGGAATATATGGAAGCGCCTCGACGCATTTGCCTTTGTAGCCGAGCGCGCGCTCTTTATCTATCACATACCTATATACCATACCGCTTGTTATGTAGTCGTCGTTGCCTAAATTGAGATTCAGAAACCGCTCATAATTTCCCATATCCTGGTCGCACTCCAGGCCGGAATTAAGCACAAACACTTCTCCGTGCTCGGTTGGGTTCATCGTTCCCGCGTCAACATTGAGATATGGGTCAACCTTTACCGGATTCACTGTAAATCCTTTTGCCTGCAAGAGCATCGCAATTGAGGCGGTCGTTACGCCCTTGCCCACACCCGACATCACTCCCCCGATAACGAAAATATATTTGTGTTTACGCTGGCGCATAACCTACACATTAAGGTATTTCCGGACGGCTAACCAGCTTGACATAGCGCCCGCAATGAGCCCTGAACCGCCGATGAGCGCAAGAAACTCAAAAAAATTCGCGTTGTAATAGTGGAATAGATTTACGCCGGAGAAAAACGCTTCCGTCGCGCCGCCAAGCCAGTAGGTAAGCGGGAAAAAGAGCGTGAGCGTCAATGCCGCCGCCACGAGTCCGTACAAGATGCCGGAAACAACAAACGGTCCGCGCACGAACCTCCCTGTTGCTCCGACAAGCCGCATCACAGCGATTTCGTCGCGAGAAATATAAATAATGAGGCGCACGGTGTTGAACGCAATCAAAATCGAAATGAGACCAAGAATAACGGATACGGCGACACCGAGTTGTTTTGCGGATGAAACAAATTTCGATAGCCGTTCAAACACTGCGCGATTATCTTCATAATTTACCCGTTCAATGATTGAGAGCTTCGCTGGAGAAAGCGCGGAATCGCTTTTCAGAAACTTCGCAATACTTTCGTAAAACGAGGGGTTCTTTGCGCGCACAGAAAGCGTTGCGCCGAGTGGATTTTCGCCGATTTCGTTGAGCGCTTGTAGAATCAAAGAGTCATTTTGGTTGCGTGTGCGAAATGCATCAAGCGCCTGCTCACGAGTAGTGTACAAAACCGATGCTACTTCGGGTAATGCTTCTAGCGCCTTTTTAACGCCTTGCATTTCCTCCTCGGGGGCGGTCGTGGTAAACGAAACCGTTAAATCAACTTTGCGCTCAATTTCTCGGAGCGAACCGTCCAAAAGCGCAAGCGTAAACGCGACCGCGCCAATTGTAAAAAGCGTAACAGCCATAATCAAAACCGCAGAGAGCGATACAAAGGCATTTCTCATAAAATGCTGCCACCCAGTCCGCAGAATGCGCTTGATAGTTGTTGTCCACATATTATTTACAAAATATAACGCCCTGCAGGGTCGTCACGCACAATCTTACCACGCTCCAGGGTAATCACGCGCTTGCCGAGCGAATCAATGACGCCTTTGTTGTGCGTGGTCAAGATGACAGTCGTGCCAAGGTCGTTAATCCGTTTCAGAATCTGCACAATGTCGTAGGTGTTCAAGGGGTCCAGATTTCCGGTCGGCTCGTCTGCAATCAAAATGTCCGGCTGGTTCACAATCGCGCGCGCAATCGCCACGCGCTGTTTCTCCCCGCCGGAAAGCTCGTGCGGAAAGTTCCACATCTTCTCTCCCAAATCAACGAGTTTAAGCGCATGCGGCACATCTGCCGCTATTTCTTCATCACTCCGCCCAGCCGCCTCCATAGCAAAAGCAATGTTTTCGTACGCCGTCCGATTGTGAAGCAAGCGGTAGTCCTGAAACACGGCGCCGATGCGGCGGCGCAAGACATTCATTTCCCAAGCCGGCAAATTGTGAATGTCGGTTTCTTCAAAAAAAACGGAACCATCAGTCGGCCGCTCTTCAGCGAGGAGCATTTTTAAGAGTGTGGTCTTCCCCGCGCCGGAGTGGCCTACCAAAGACACGAACTCCCGCGGCTCAACGCGGAATGTTACCCCGTCAAGCGCTGTGCATCCATTGTATTGCTTTGAGACCCTATCAAAATGAAGCAT
>VMFZ01000027.1 GCA_007376285.1 Parcubacteria group bacterium Gr01-1014_17 | reverse complement strand
GCGCAAGCTATTACTGACACCGCAACACGCGAATCAATAACGGCGGTAACGCTCGCGGCGCGAAATGCAGAAGCAAAAGTGAAGTTAGCGCGCGCCGCGCTTGCAGATGCTATTAGTTCCCTCAAACCTGGAAAAAATACCGTAAAGCCGCAATAATTTATTTTTGATTATTAATTTTATAAAAAAATAAAACAATGGAACCGCAAAACGCAATGCCTATGGGGGAACCGAAAAAGAGCGGCGTCGGCGCGCTCATCGGCTCAATTATTATCATTCTGATTTTGGTCTTGGGCGCCTTGTACTTCTGGGGCGGAAAGCTCCAAACAGGAGAAGAAGAGCTAAACTTTGACGAATCGTCTGCGGCAGTCAATGCAAGCGCATCAGACGAAGTGTCCGACATTGATGCCGACTTGAACAAACTGGAGAGCGTAAATTTGGATGAGGACTTGAACGCACTGCAATAACACAGTACTTGCAAAAAACCATCCGCTTTGCGGATGGTTTTTTGTTTGGTATACTACCCGTATGTCAATATTAATCCCAACGGTTATAGAAAAAACCACCAACGGCGAACGGGCGTACGACATTTACTCGCGCCTCTTAAAAGAAAGCATCATTTTCCTCGGCGGTCCGATTGAGGACTACACGGCAAACATTGTGATTGCCCAACTGCTTTTTCTCCAATCTGAAGACCCGAAAAAAGACATTTCGCTCTATGTAAACTCGCCGGGGGGGTCCGTAACCGCCACGCTCGCGATTGTGGACACGATGCAACATATCAAGAACGATGTCTCAACCGTATGCGTAGGGCTTGCGGCATCCGGGGCGGCGATTATTCTCTCCTCCGGCGCAAAGGGCAAGCGCTTCGCGCTTCCTAACGCGGAAATTATGATTCACCAACCGCTCGGCGGTGCCCAAGGGCAAGCAACCGACATTGAAATCACAGCAAAGCAGATTATCAAAATCCGAGAAAAATTGAACGGCATCCTTGCCAAGAACACCGGCCAGCCGGTTGCGCAAATAGAAAAAGATGTTGAGCGCGACTACTATATGTCCACTGAGGAAGCAAAAAAGTACGGGGTGATTGATAAAATCCTTTAAAAACTGGTTTGTTTAGTCTAATTATTGTGCTATACTGCCAACAATGAAACGGGTACGCTTTTCCGAGCACGCTTTGTTTCAAATGCGCGAACGCGAACTGGGGCGAGGATTGATATTGAATACACTTGCTCATCCGGACAAACGATATCGCCAATCTTCAGGTCGTCTGGTAACCGTTAAACATATATTTAAAAACAAGAAAACTTATTGCGTTGTGGTGGTTAGCGAAGAAACACCCATTGCATCAAAAATTATTACTGTTTTTGTTACTTCAAAAATACGAAAATATCTATTATGAATATCAACTACCATAAAAAAGAGGACGCGCTATATATGCGCTTTAACGACTCGCCTATTGCTGAAAGTGATGAGGTGCGCGAGGGGGTCATTCTTGATTTAGATAAAAACGACAAAATCGTCGGACTGGAATTTCTTGACGCATCCAAACGATTTCCGCGACAATTTGCATCCATACTCGCGAAACAAAAGCTGGAATTTGCTCCTTCTGCATAGTCCGAACAAAGTAAAACCCCGCACATTTCTGTACGGGGTTGGAGTTTGTGATAGGCATTTCTCCTTGAGCCTTTGGCAGACCTACTGCCCTTCCTGCTTGCGAGGTTTGACGAAGATAAGAGGTGCTCGATCAGGAATTCCGCACTGCATACACAAAATTCCGTGCGTATTGACAGTGGCGAATTCCCCACCCTCTCTAAACGAGAGAGCAAAAACTTGCCCAAAATCGTTCGCAATCGCATAGGCAAGGGAACTGGGCGGATTGTTCCCAAACTCGGCAACCACTAACTTGCCAAGTTCCTTCAGAATGAAGTCCGGAACAAATGTCAGACCGAGGATTTTTCCCTTGCGAGCAACTTTCTCGAGATTCCAAGTATGACGAGGTTCACCCACTAAGAAATCCTCTGCCCAAAGTAGAATCACGTCAATCTCAGCGTCTGCAGGATTCCTCCCCTCTGGAATACAACCTCCTACTGGTGGTTTTGTCCAAAAATAGGGATGTTTTAGCGTCTTCCACACTTTGAATTCTATTTTCATCTGCATTCCTTTCGGTTTGAGGTTTTTGGTTAGGCGGTCAGATGCAAGCAGGTTCTCAAAGAACTTACCGTATCTTTCCTGTGTTAAGGATAGCACCTTATGGGTATATTGTCAATGCCTTTCGTCATTGGGATAAGCGAGAAAAGCATATATAGCAATATATTCTGTGTTATCAACATACTTCTGTGGAAAGATATTGACACAAGTTATTGAGAGGTATATACTGGTGGTTATGAAAAACGAACAATTATCACTAACTCTGCAGGGACTTGGATTGAGCAAAAAAGAGGCGGGAGTATATGTCGCGCTTTTAGAAATGGGACGTGGGACGGTCGCGCAAATAGGGCGCAAAGCAGGATTGAACCGCACTACAGGTTACGACATTTTGGGATCCCTCTCTAACAAGGGGCTCGTAAATATCTCTGGTAAAGAACCGAAATCGGAGTATGCGGCGGAGCAGCCGGAAGCCGTTGTGGCGTATTTAAAAAAAGAAACGGAGACGGCACAGGAGCGCGTAGGAAAAGCGGAGGCACTTTTACCAGAACTACTGGCGATGACGACCACACAAAACCGCCCGCGCATTAAGTTTTACGAAGGCGCGAACGGACTGAAGCAGGTATATGAGGGTACGCTTTCGTCAACCGAGGCGATACGCGCGTATGCAAATGTAGATGATATGCACAAAGGGCTTCCCAACTACTTCCCTGCCTATTACAAGCGGCGCGCGGAGAAAGGCATCGCAATTCGCGCGATTGTGCCGAAAACGCCAACAGGAGTTGAGCGCGGGACGCATGATGCGGAAGAAAAAAGAGAGATTGCGTTTGTTCCACCCGACCAATACTACTTTTCTCCCGAAATTAACATTTACGACAACAAAGTGATGATTGCCTCGTGGCGCGAAAAACTCGGCGTAATTATTGAAAGCGCGGAAATTGCTGACGCGATGAAGAAAATCTATGAACTCGCGTGGGCGGAGGCGAAGCGGCTGGATACTGAACTGCGTCGGTAGTTTATAGATACGATCGTAGCTATAAACTACTTTGAGAGGGATAAAGCGC
>VMFZ01000026.1 GCA_007376285.1 Parcubacteria group bacterium Gr01-1014_17 | reverse complement strand
TCAACGGCCCGATTTGCCTCATATCCAGAACTGTACAGTCCAGATTGGCTCGCTACCTGGCGTATTGCAAGATTTCGCTCTTGCGAAGTTTGTCCGCCACCCGTTACTCCGCTTCCCGCCGCCGCATTTGCCGCTATGCGTGTCGGGTCTGTTTGTATGGTAGTGTTCGCCGCGGTGTTTAATGTGTTTGTAGTTATTGTTTCGTTTTGTGCCTGCGTGCGGATATTTTCAAAGGTCCGGTTTTGCATATATGCCGCAGAACTTTGCTCCTGTCCTGCATTCTTGCCGCTTGCGCCGAGAAGACCCCCACCTCCTTTTGTGAACACCTGCCGCAAGCCGTAGTTGACGAGCGCTTGAAACACTTCGTTTATTTCGTCCGCAAGTTCAAACTTACGGAGTTCGGAGCCGAATGCGTTGTTGAGTTGATTATTGATGAGAGAACCAGGTGTTTCTACCTTATATCGTTCGCATCTTCTTCCGCTTCCTTCGCCCGTTCCTTCCTGAGACAGATCTGCCCACTTATCGCATTTTTTGAAGGAGAGAAATCCCCTGCCCTCGGAAAGCTCGCGCAGTTTCTCGTTCGCTTTTTTTATAAACTCAGTATTGAGCGCGTCGGACGCGAGAATATACGCGCCGTATTGGTTGTTGCGCGGGTCTGAAGTGAGCGCATTAAAAGTGTGCCACCCGCCGTTTGCGATAAACCCGCCATTCGTAAACGCGTCATATAATCCTTGTTGTATGTCAGTCAAGCGGCAGCCGAGGTATTGCTTTCGTGATGCGCTGGTTGAGAGCCAGAGGTTGAGCCGCAGTTGCAAATCAAACGGACTGCAGAGAATTTGCCCAATGGGTCCGAGTTGAGTTTCAATAAAACTGCCCGCGGTCTCATCTGCAATGTTGACGAAAAATCCGGCAGGGTCGGTTACAAATGCCGGTCCACCCTCAAAATCGTTGTTAATCCAATCCACAATTGAACCCGTAAGGTTTTGTATCAGCGCTTCTTTCAGAAAAGTTACCAACACATCAAGGATGCATTCTTTTGTGGTGAGAGAGGATTGTTGGATGTTTAAGGCAGTGAGTTGTGCTGCGGTTGTAATGTTGGAGGTAGGAACAGCAACAGGGTTGATAATTGGCGGTAGAGTAAATGGTATGCAGCTAACCTGCGCGTAAACGCGCGCAGTCGGTACAAATAGCGCGCTGATAGCGATTCCAAGAGCCAGAAACAAAGTTGAAAAGTTTTTGCAACGCATAATTCGTCCAGCCCTATTTTCACTGATTACTCTTAAATCTACAGACAATATAGTAAAGTTGAGTTTTTACACTAGACAACCCAAAACATTTCCCAGTGAAAATAGGGCTGGACATCTTCCGTACACACATTATATGGTGCGGAACATTAAGGAGGAAGTGGGTAACTGTGCAAAAGACATCCCCCATCTCCCTACGGGAGACACCCCCTTGAAAGGGGGATTTTTAATCTCCCCTTGAGGGGAGTACTCCGACAGAAGTCGGAGGGAGGGATGTCATATTTGAGTCGCCCTCCAGAGCGTATGTCCGTCTTCGTTTTCGGAGAACGAGATACCGCGGGTTTCTAAAAAATGGCGGAGCGCCGAGAGCGATTCACCGAGACGCGGCGCCGCTTCAAGATAGCGCGCTACGCTAGACATAGTTTTAATCGGGTCGTCAAAAGCGGCGCCTATACCGCTGATTGCGTTTCCTATCTCCATTGCCGTATTAGCAACGCGAAGGTGAACCGCAAGTCCGGATTGTGGTGTGTGTATTGCCGCAAGCGTCTTGCCGAGGTTTCCGTAGGCAAGCGCGATTGGAGTGAGGTTTGCAAGGTCAAGCCGCGCGGTCTCTGGATTCTTGTCTTGTATCGCGCGTTCAAAAATTGCAAGTTCGTTTTCACGCGACGGCCACGGCTTTTTGAGTACAACACCGAGTGCGTTTCCGTACGCGCGAAGCGCCTCAGGGGTTTCAGTGCCGAATGTTTCTACATCTTTTTCCGAAAATAATTTCGGACTTTCCTCCGGCACACTTGCGGAGACCGTATCTATGATGTTGGCGATTTCATTTTGAGTTAGCGGCAGACCTTCTTGCTTCGTTGAGAGATAGGTGGCGAACAGTTCGCGCGCGAATCGTTCCGTATCAGGTATGGTTTTCTTCGCGTCTGGATTTATTTTCGTCGCAACGCTTGCCGAATCAAGCAAGTCGTTTGGCCCAGCAATCACAGGGTTCCTCCCGTTTTTTATCTCCTCAGCATCCCCCGCGCCGTCTTTATCTGTATCGGGGCTCAAAGGGTCAGTACGCCATAGTTCTTCTTCCCAGTCCTTCAAACCATCGCGGTCGCTGTCGGCGATAAGCGCGGCAGAGCCGAGAGCGCCTGCTGGATTTTGTTGTAGCTCAATTTCCTCGCTGCGGTTCTTGTATTCTCGGTATGCGAGAAAACCGCCAAATCCGGCAAGAATAATCACTGTTGAAAAAATTACGGCGCGTTTAGACATATTTTTTATGTAGTATACTGGAAAATATGAAATTGCGCGTGTTTGTTGGTGTCGCTACTTTCTTTTTCCTTGTTTTTGGCGTGTTTTCTGTAGAGTACGCACTAGCCGAGAAATGGCAGTTTACGCGGACGCTTCAGTTTGGCGCGCGTGGACCAGATGTATTCGCGCTCCAGAAGTTTCTGAATGAAAATCCGAAAACGCGCGTTGCGGAATATGGCGCTGGCTCTATCGGCAAGGAAACAAACTATTTCGGCCGCGCTACGGAAAAGGCGGTCATAGCGTTCCAGAAATTAAAAAGCGGAGAAGCAGATTTTTCTTTGGAGAATGGAAGAGTTGGGGCGATTACTCTTGCTGCGTTGAATAAACAACTGGCGTTTTCCACCCCCACCAAAGACATCCCCCGTCTCCCTACGGGAGACACCCCCTTAAAAGGGGGAATTGTCAATTCTCCCCTTGAGGGGAGTACTCCGCCTATAGGCGGAGGGAGGGATGTTTCGGAAAAGGCAGGAGGGGATGGTAAAACCCCACACCCCAACTCCCGCAACCTTGACCAGTTTTTAGGCATCGTTAAGCAAGTTGGCGGGACGCAGGGGTATGCGCAAGATAAGCTTGAAACGCTTACCAAAGAAATAAGTTCTTTTGCGCTTTCAACCACCACTGATTTTTTTGCGCAATTTGCAAAAGAGACAAACGGTAGTTCCCGCCCAATTTCTTTGGAATCGCCGTTTCAGAGCCGCATTACTGCTTTACTTAAAAAACTTACTGGTGTAATAGTTCGCCGCGTTGATGCGCTAGCGCCGTCGTTTGGCGGGATGGTTTTATATGTTTTCCCATGCACCTGCAGCGGCAACTGGCTTGTGGGAATGGTTCCCCTTTCCGTACCGCCAATTTCTTTGATTACCCACTATCCAGGCTCGCAGGCATTCATGAACTTCAACGCGCCGTTCACGCTGTTTATGTTGGGTATTTATATCCCGCAGGGAGCGCCGTGCCTTTTTTATGTCGGTCTTTTCAGCAACACATTCTCCGAACGCGCTTTTTCTGAAATACCGCACTCTAGAAGGACGGACGCTGGTATGCCTAGATTGCTGGAAAGAAGTTTGCGCGGGTGGGCAAAACCCTTTTTGAGAATTGTGAAAAATCTTTCTTCAGAAAAATCGGAAAAAAAACCTTTTGAGATACCTGCTATTTTGAGAATTCCTGAGTCCACTTTCGGTGGTGGGGAAAATGAGCCGGCTTTGACGGTTGCAATATAACTGGGCACTCCGTAACACTTTACGCTCAATGAAAGAACACTTTCTTTCATTGTCCTGCGTAGCTTTAGCGAAGCAGGATTTCTTATGCCCATAATCCGTTTCGCAACCTCTTTTTGCAAAAGCAGAACCATCATACACGGTTGTGTTTCGCTTTGAAGGAATTTCCGCAAGAATTGTCCCGTGATGTAGTACGGGATGTTGGCGACAATCTTGTAAGACAAAACCGAACCAGATGTTTGAAGCCCCCAACATCTGGTTCGGTTTTGCTCAACATCTGGTGCCGCTTCTTCTAAAATATCCCCGTGCACCAACTCCAATTTGCCCGACGCTATTTCAACAGAAAACTTTTTTTGTAACATTGGAATGAGCCGAGAATCTTTTTCAACCGCAACCACTTTTCCGGCGCGTTCCAATAGAAGTGCAGTCAAAGCGCCTTCACCGGGTCCAACTTCCAACACGGCGTCGCCCTCCGTGAGTGCTGCGGCGTCCGCAATCTTTTTGAGAACATTTTGATTTCGAAGAAAATGCTGTCCTAATGATTTTTTGTTAAACATAAAAATTGCGAAGCGAAATGTGTTTCGCGTAGCACTTACATTTGTGCATCTTCCAGCAATTCTTCCGGAATGTCAAAAATAAATTCCGATGGTAGGTTCACTTGCCGTGAGCCGAATACGCTTCGCACCCCTGCGTAAGAAAGGTATATCTTTTTTCGCGCGCGCGTGAGCGCCACATAAAAGAGCCGCCGCTCTTCTTCCGATTCTTCGGGTGTCTGCGTTTCGGCGTACAACCGCGCGTGCGGAAACAATCCGTCTTCAAGCCCCGCAATAAACACCACATCAAACTCAAGCCCTTTCGCCGAATGTACCGTCATAAGCCGCACCGCATTTTTTTCTTCTTTCAGTTCGTCCTGGTCGCTTGCAAGCGCCGCGTCGGTGAGAAACTGTTCCAACGCTTCAGCACGCGGCCGTGCATCATAGCGCATTGCAAACGACACGAGCTCGCGCAGGTTTTCTAGCCGTTCTTCATCTTCTCCATCGCCGTCTTTGAGCGTTTTCTCAATTCCGCTTTCCGTTAGAATATATTTCAGCGCAACCGAGAGTGGCTCTGTTTCCAGTTTTTTCTGTATTCGTGCGAGCAATCCGCGGAACGCTGCAATTTTTTGCCGCGTTCCTGCGGTAAGACCACCTTCTTGCTTCGCCAGAATTTTGAGGAGCGTTACTTTTCCGATGCCGCGTGGCGGCACATTTATGATTCGTGCAAAATCTCCGGTATTGGTTTGATCTAGCGCGGCGCGCGCATAGGCAATAATATCTTTCACTTCTTTTCGTTCAAAAAACCGCACCCCCACCACTTGGTACGGAATATCGGCGTTCAAAAACGCCTCTTCAAGCGCGCGGCTCTGGAAGTTGGCGCGGAACAATACCGCAATCTCGCGCGGCGGCGTTCCATTGGTAATGAGTTCGCGAGATTTCTCCGCGATAAATTGCGCTTCGTGCGCCTCATCCAATGCGGCAAAAAGCCCGATTTTTTCTCCGCCCGCATTTTTTGTAAACAAGGTCTTCTCTAGCCGGTGTTTGTTTTTTTCAATCACGCGATTTGCGGCGTCAAGAATTGTTTGTGTTGAGCGGTAATTTTCTTCAAGCGTTACCACCTTTGCATTCGGCCAGTCCCGCTCAAACCCGAGCATATTTTTTATAGATGCACCGCGCCACTGATAAATATTTTGGTCAACATCTCCCACCACCGCAATGTTTTTGTGCCCCTCCGCGAGTAGGCGTGCGATATCGTACTGCACGCGATTGGTGTCTTGGTACTCGTCTATGTGCAGGTATTTCCATTGTCCTTGGTAGCGCGCGCGGAGGGCCGTTTCATTTTTCAACAGAAGCATTGTTTTGAGTAGAAGATCGTCAAAATCCACTGCTTTTTCTTCAGCGAGCGTTTTTTCGTACGCATCCCACACGCGCGAGACGACGCGGGGGAAAAAGTCGCTCGCGCGCTCTGCAAATTCATCCGCCGTTACTCCTTCGCCTTTTTGGCGGCTGATGGCGCCGAGTATTTTCGGCGGCTCAAAGTTCTTCGGGTCAAACCCCGCGGCTTTGGTTGCGTTTTTTATAGCGCGAAGCGAGTCGCCTCGGTCAAAAATAGCGAAGCGCGGAGATAGCCCCGCGAGCGCCGCATGGTCGC
>VMFZ01000025.1 GCA_007376285.1 Parcubacteria group bacterium Gr01-1014_17 | reverse complement strand
CATCTTCCTCAAAATTTCCCGCACTGGCCGAAACACTTCCATATTCACCGCCTGCCCAATCGCCATCGTCTTATCGCGCGGAAGTTTTAATCGGCGCGTCAGGTTTTCTACAAATTGCGTTGGTTGTGTGAGCCCCAGCATCACGAGCCCGGATTCGCTTACAAGTTCCCCTGTTTCGTCTATATGGAGCGAGAATTTTTTCGCAATCGCCTGCAAACGCGACAAAAAACCGATGCTCTCAAGCGTTTGCCGCACTTCAATCGGCGTTTTGCGGAACGCCTCGTTTATGCGACGGTCGTCATACGCGGTGCCTCTTTTTATATCGGCAAGGAGCGATTGTATGGTGGGGATGGCGGGGGGGAGAAAATCCACCCCCTGCTTCCCCCTCCTTTATAAAGGAGGGGGTTGGGGGAGGATTTTTTATCGCCGACACATCCCTCCCTCCGCCTATCGGCGGAGTACGGGAAACATCCTCCGCCCCGACTAAAGTCGGGGCACCTCCCTCAAGGGAGGAATTTTTGAAGCTCCCCCTTTCAATGGGGGTTGGGGGGATGTTTTCCCCAAAAATCTTTTTCTCCACCTCCCCCGCAATCACCCGCGCTTGCTCGGGCGGGAGCGAGAGTTCCGCCACAAGTTGCTCCGCAAATTTTTCTTTTGGAATTAAGCCAAGCAGTACGGTTCCAATTTCACGCGCAAGTTTCGGAGTTCGTTCATCATCAAGATTATTTTTTTCTGCAATCCGTCCAATTGTGTCCGCAGTTTCCTCGGACACCAAAAAATCTTTAAGCACATCTGAAAGTGCTTCAAATCTCGCACGCCGTTGTTCTTTTGTATACTTCATAAGTTAGAAATTATCAAGTGTCTGTGGTGACAAAACTATATAGTTTTGCGTTTAATGTTGCAGATATTATACCATACCTCCTTTCCCATATTCTTTTTGTGGAAAACCGCATAAACAAAAAACCCAAGACGCCGAAACATCAAGGGTTCTGAAGTAATGTACCTTGCAAATTAATCATCCACTTCCCCAGTACCACCACAAGTCGAACATTTACCTGGGTGTTCTTTTTCTCCGCCACAAGCAGGACAAGTTATCGATAAAAGGTCACTAACCACTCCTGCAATAGCGTCAATAAAACCTTTGGGATGAAAGTCATCCCGACACTCACCATCTCCGTCACACACCGGACATGTTTTCATAATCATACACGGAATACAGCAGTTACGCCGCCATCATTGGAATTATTTCCTCATTTGAAGCATTAGATGGATTGCTTCTGAACCCCTCTTACAGAGGGGTTCTTTCTTTATGCAATGATGTCAAAAAACATCCCGCACCCAATAATATGGTAACACAAGAGATGTAACTTAGCAAGTGGCACTCCGTAGAATGTTTTTATACTATCCCGCTCATCGTTTCTCTTTTGCGTGGTTCGTCAGTCCCAAAAACATCCTGTGCCGCAGGGCTGGTGCGGAGCCAACCTATAATATTTTTAGCAGTGCCCGTTTTTATAATGGCGTTGCGTATTGTGCTGGCAGTTTCGTCCGACAGTCCTTGTTTTGCCATTGCTACGAGGTGGTTTTGTGTATAATTCCTCATTATTTCCGGAAGAACCTTTAACTCATCCGAGAAGCGCGCTACTTCGTCTGCGTTATATTTGCTCATAAGTGTCTGTACATACATTGAGTCCATTCGCGCTGGGTCGGTTGGAACACCCATCACACCACCGCCAGCGGCGATAATGAGGTCGCGATAATGCTCTTCTTTGACTCCTTTTTTTTGCTCCGAACTCAATTCTTTATCGTCCATAATTGCTTTGAACTGCCCGCTAGAAAGTAGTGTTCCAATTGTTTTTAGTGTTTCCGCATCCCACCCAACAATTTCCTTTTCGGACGCTTTCTTTATCTCATCTTCAACATCAGTGCGGCTATAGGTTCGTTCTTTTGGTGTCCCCGCATTGACCGTTACACCAGCCGCAAGTGGGTCTGTAATGCCACGGCGTACCGCTTCCTGAATTGCTTTTGCAATATCGCTGATTGTTTTTTCACGAACATCTTTTGTCTCTTCCTTTCGGGACTCTTTAAGCGCTTTTTCTGTCTTCTCCCTTTCTTCCACCGACAGTTTGTCTTTAAGTGTTTTAAGGATTTCCGATGTAAGTACTTTGGAATCAAGGCCTTCTTTTTCTACCGCCGCGCGGTCGCGCGCGGAAAGTTTTTCGTAAATCTTTTGCTGCGTCTCGCCTTTTAATTGAGAAAGATAACGCGCTTGCTCCTCCGGTTTCCCTCTCATTTCTTTCAAGTTTTCCTCCGCTTCTTTTTCACCAACGCCAAAGAATGTTCCTTTTTCCTGCCGTTCTTTGGCGTTGGTTGTACCGCCCACTTTTGCGGATTGTAGCCGTTCAGCATAACGCATTGCCGCGCGGCCAAAGGTGCTCGTAGAGCCGCGGTATTTCTCTTCCACTGACTTGCCGTGCGCGCCGGCGATGCGTGAAAGCATACCTCCAGCGGCTCCAATCGTTGCACCGTATGCCGCGCCTTTGACTTTCCCCATTCCCCACCCCTTGAGTTTCTGTCCCCACCCCATTACCATTTGCCCGCCTTTTCCAGCCATACTATTCGCGATAAGAAGTGTCGCGCCCATCAAGATAATCAAAATAATGTAGTTAACGACAATCCCCACATTTTCATACGCGGGCGCAGTGAGGAGCGCGGCAAAGGACGCTTGATTTCCGGTGATGTTGAGCAATTGCCCGAACCCGCCGCTCTGGATTGCTTTAGCAACCACATAAGTGAGCGCCATATAGAGTGGGGCAAAAAAGGTTTGCGAAAAGAGCGCGTGCCACCAGTCGCTGTTAAGTTTCTGCGCCTGACTGTTTGGCAGAATCCACGCCACAAACGCAAGAGGCGACAGCAACATCACAATCATCAGCACCACGGCGCGGATGATGAAGAGCACGGCGGCGGCAAAGAATATGAACGCGGCGACGAGGAAAAATACTGAACCGAGCGTCGTCGCCACAAAGATTTTTCTAAACTGGTTAGCAAACCCTCCAGCGGATGCAATGTTGTCGCTTGCGGAACTGCCCTCGCCCATAAAGGTTTGCAGTTTAAGCGCTTCCATATAAATATCCGAAAGCCCGGCTTTTAGTTGTTTACCTTGTGCGTCACGAGCCGGTTGCCTCACATAGGTGCCGTTTGGTTGCTTGATATTTTCATATAAATCGGGGCGCATTGCGTCGTAGAAGTGAATCGTTGCGATATTACCCGCGTCAACGATTGCCTTGGTGATAAAGAGCGAAAAGTTTATAAGGAGCGCCATAATAACCACATTCAACAGCAGTTTTTTTATTTCCCCTCCACCCAACCCGAGAATAGTCCTAATTCCTATCCAAAGAAGCACGAAAATAAAGAAAAGGTTGGCGATGTCGCGGAACACCTTCCACCCCACATCCACGATTTTCACTTGCGCGAGAAACTCGCTCATATTGATGGTCTTTTCTACCGAGAAGTTCAGCACCGCGCCCGCAATGTCCAATACTTTTGAGACGAGCGTCAGAACTGCGTTTCCTACCTCGGCGATGAAGAAAGTAATTTGGTCGCCAAAGCTGAAAAAACCCATAACCTTTCCAATCACGCCGCCTTCTCCTTCCGCAAACGCAACTCCCGCGCCTACTGGCGCGAGCGCGATGCCGAGGAGAATTGTGATTATAAGCAATTTTTTCATGGAATAGTAATTCGAGTCGTTTGCGTTCCGATGATTGTTCCACTCGCATTCTTCACTTCCGCAATAACGGTATATGTTTTACCGCGCCCTACGGAATCTTTCGTCGTAAGGTCATACTTGACCGGGTATTCTTTATTCGATTCCAATGGGATGTTCTCAAAAATTGCAGCCACCTCTCTTATATCTGCGACTTTTAGATGAACTCGTGTCAGATTAAGAGTAAGGATAAACTCGGCAAACGGTCCAGCAGAAAATGAAAGTACACCGCCGTCTTGATTTTTGAGAGTTAGAGTAAGCGACGCTGTTGTATTTTTGTCGGGAGTGATTTTGTATGCAACCACCTCCACTTCGGCGAGGTACAAATAATCAGCCACATCTTTCCGTTCTATTTGTATGTTTTGGCCTATCGCGTTTATCGGAACAACCAGAGGAATTGTTGAAGAATTATTTGGCGTCAGTAGATCGGTTGTTTTAACACGGTCACCGTTTGCACCGTAGAGCGTTATGATAAATGACCCCAAGGACTGCGCGTAGGTTTTTTCAGTCGCTTTGTATATTCTTATTTCTCTTACATACGATGTTTTTGTAAGTGATACTCCCCACCAAAGGTTATTTCCGTTTTTCGCGACAACCGTGGCAGGTTGGAATCTGGTTCCACTGTAATCGTCTATATACCCAGTAGGATCTCCATCAACGGCCCGATTTGCCTCATATCCAGAACTGTACAGTCCAGATTGGCTCGCTACCTGGCGTATTGCAAGATTTCGCTCTTGCGAAGTTTGTCCGCCA
>VMFZ01000024.1 GCA_007376285.1 Parcubacteria group bacterium Gr01-1014_17 | reverse complement strand
GTGTACAAACCCTTGGAGCGTGGCGATGCCGACATAGTATTCATTGGGATTTCCCGTCGGTGCGAGTCCAGAGATGGAGAGCGAGGCAGTGAGGTCGGGTTTTGGCGGCTCGCCGACATTGATAGGAGGACAAGTCGCAGTTTTAGACAAATCAACTCCTATAGGTACTGCAATTTTCGGAGTAACTTTTACTTGAGCGCTTTTTTGTCCGGTCGTAGCATAGGTCTTTGTGGCTACGCCTACATTTCCGGAAAGTCCATCAGTTCCGCTCCACAAAAAAGAGTACACACTCGTATCACCAGGAGGCGCAACGGTTGCCGTCCAAGTAATGGTCTGTCCTGTAATGGGATTATCGGGCGATGCTTTGCACGAAACGCTCGGCCGCACAAAAATCTGCACGGGGTTGCTTGTTTCTGCATACGCAAAAAACACGGTGCCTAAGACGACACTCAGAGCCGCACCGAACGGGACAAATTTTGCCTTCACAATGCGTTTATTTTACCACAAGAAGCTTACATTTAAGAAAGCGGTAAACTGTGGGTTTCCAGAAAATCCAGAATCGTAATGTCCCCCATCCCGAAACCAACGGTCGGCACTGGTTCAACGCCGAAAATTTCAAGCAAGTTGTCGTAGCGCCCGCCGCCAAAAAGGGAGCGGCGATTGTCGGCGTGCGTATCAAACACCTCAAAAACCATACCGGTATAGTAATCAAAACCACGCACTATGTTTGCGTCAAATTGTGCATTGAGAATTCCCTTGTCTTTCAATGATTGCAGTAGCTGTTCTATCGCAGATGCCCATTCAATTTTCTCTCCCACCGGTATTCCTCCTTTGTCCCATTGTCGGAAGAGCGCGTGAATATCTTTTTTCAATACCCCTTTTGCAAGCAACGCGGTCTCCATTGCGATTCTGTTGTTTATTTTTATTACAAAATCACTCTCTTTCGCCCCAAACGCTTTCATAATCGCGTACGCAAGCGAAATTATTTCTGCTTCGGCTTCAATACCCGCAATACCCACTAAGTCGCAATTCAACTGCCAGTGCTCGCGGCGGCGGCCGCGCTGCGGCCGCTCGTAGCGGAATACATTGGGAACAGAATACCAGCGTAGCGGAAACTTGAGCGACTTGCGCTTTGCTGCCACCATGCGCGCCAGAGTTGGCGTCATCTCCGGCCGCAAGGTTACTTCCCTCCCCCCGCGGTCGGTAAACGAGTAGGTCTGCTCGTTTATAATTTCATCGTTTCCTTTGCTTTTGTATAAATCGGAGTATTCCAAAAGAGACGCACTGTATTCCACATAGCCAAACTGTTCCGCAACCTTCCGCCATATGGAGAAAATATAATTCTGCACGCGCATATCTTCGGGATAAAAATCGCGTACGCCTTTGTAGGGGTCGGTGGAAAGTTTCTTCTGCATTATGTTTTTATTATAGCACAGCAAGAATGCGGTGTGTTATACAAAAAGCCCGCAGTGGTCGCTACGGGCTTCTGGCGTTCTCCTACATGCTTTGTGTCACGGTACGATATATCGTATTATAAACTCATGCCGCATATCTCACGGAAAAAATTAAAACGAAAGGTATTTGAGAAGATGCAGGACAATTTTGTCCGACTGATGATGTTCCCGCGCGAAGCGAAAAACGCCAGAGAGTTTCTAGGTGATGTGCTCACGCCTACTGAACAGCAAATGATTGCGAAGCGGCTTGCGGTTATTGTGATGCTCTGCCGCGGGTACTCGGGGTACAAAATCCGGGCGGCGCTCAAGGTAAGCCCCTCCACCACGACACGGTTCAGTGCGCAGCTTGAGAACGGAATGTTCCCCTATCTTGAGCATCTGTTTCGGGGAACGCGCTCGGTACGGCGTGAAAAAGAAGCCGATGATTTTTGGGATGCGCTGTACAAAGTGGTACTGATGGGTATGCCGCCGCGTGTTGGTAGAGGAAGGTGGAAATTTCTTTTTGAAGACAGAAACTAATCACTCGATGATGTCTACAGTACGATATATCGTACTGTAACTGTATTTCATGAGCACCTGTTGAACATGTATATGCTTGCTTTTTTACCCACTGGATAGTAGCATCCGCACAGATTGCTATTTTAGTACGGCTCATATATAAAGGAACACAATGAAGAAACCTCTCGTCAGCATTCTCTTGAAAAAAATCGCGCCAAAAATAGGCGCGCAAGTCAACCTTGAACCGAAATACGGCTGGGCTGGGCAGATTGTATTCAAAAACGGCCGCAAGCGGTATTTCCGCGCTTCAAGCGTGGACTTAAATCCTGTCGGCTCGTCTGACATCGCAAAAGACAAGGACTTCGCCGCTTATTTTATGGGAAAAATGAGATACCCTGTGGTAACCGGCGAGACATTTTTCTCCGATGAATGGGCGGAAACGGTCGGGTCAAACAGAAATATAGACACCGCGTACGCATATGCGCAACGGCTTGGGTTCCCCGTTATCGTAAAGCCAAACAGCAAAAGCCAAGGGGTTGGAGTCGTAAAAGTTTACACGAAACGGGATTTCTACCGCGCGTTCCGCGCGGCGCTCAAAAAAGACCGCGTTGCGTTGGTGCAAGAAGCGCTTTTAGGAAGGGACTATCGGATCGTCGTGCTTGACGACAAAGTCATCTCTGCGTATGAGCGAATCCCGCTCAACATAATCGGAGATGGCCGTTCAACTATCGCGAAGCTTCTCGTGCGTAAACAGAAATTCTTTAAGAAAAGCGGGCGGGACACCCTCATTAAGACGGACGATTTCCGCATCGCAATGAAGCTTGCACGAAGAGGGCTCACGATTGGTTCAGTGCCGAAAAAAGGAGAACGAATTTTCCTTTTGGATAACGCAAATCTCTCCACAGGTGGGGACTCAAAAGATGTAACCGGTTCCATTCACCGATCATTCGCCACATTGGCGATTCGGCTGACCAAAGATATGGGGCTTCGCTTTTGCGGCGTTGACCTTATAATCGTAGGAACAATCGGCGACGATGCATCAACAGTGAAATACTGGGTTTTGGAAATTAACGCCGCGCCGGGCTTGGACCATTACGGAGCGATCGGCAAGAAACAAAAAAAGTTGGTGGAATCGCTCTACCTTACGGTATTGAAAGCAATGGAATAGGCAGTCGTTGACGGCGCTCGTTCACGAGCGCCGTTTTTTCTTGCCAGCGGCAATGCCGCCTCCGCGCCGAAACGGCGCGGCGTTCAAAAGCGGTGCGTACAAATCTTCTTTGGGTGATATAACCAGAAACTCCAATTCTGCTTTTGTCGGGTTGCGCCGACGGAAACGGACAAACGAAATGTCCGAAATGAGCGCGAGCGGCGTCTGCTCGCTCCCTTCCCCCATCGCGCACACGGCGGCAGCGGCAAGCCCGTCCACGACACTCCGGCGCGACACGCGAAACGACCTCCCGAACAAATCTTTTTTCCCTACATAGTCGGTAAGTGCATCAAAACCGCTATGCGCGAGCGCGATGCCGGTGGTGCCGCGCCGCAGCGGCGCGGTTTTGCTGTCAGTAATCAAAACGCCGACGGCGCGCCGCTGAAAGCGGCGCGCCAGATGCGCGCGGAGCGCGTTTGCGGTTCGTTGCGGATTTCGCGGCCACAAAAGGTAGTGCCCGTCGGCGTTTGATTCGTCAATGCCCGCGCTCGGAATAAGGATGTTCCGCGTGAGCGTCAGCGTAATTCCCCACCGGCTTTTTTCGGATGGAATGTATGCGTCGGATTCTTTTCGAACAAGCGCGTCTTTTTCTGCGTACTCGCGAGATATAGCGCTCCCTTCACACAAAGAAACGATTTTTGAGGTAATGGCGAGCACGCTTCCCTCCGGCATCCGCTTGACCGCGCGAACAATGAGTTCAATAAGCGAACACCCGTGCACCCGTACGAGCGGAGTCCTAATTGCTTGTATCAACATAAACGCCAGCGTAGCAAATCGCCGCAAAAAGTGATACCATAGCACTATGCAAGAACCCGAAACGGACTCCGCGGAGCGGGACCATAAAAAGCTAGGAAGGAAACTGCGGCTGTTTACCATATCTCCACTCGTGGGCG